>DATGLH010000118.1:0-2605 GCA_035294225.1 Trebonia sp. | reverse complement strand
CGCAGGGGCGCCCGTAACCGGCCCGCGACGCGCCATTCCGCTAGGGCGTCATGGTTCTTCGCCACCGCGTGGTTCCTTGCGGCGGCAGGCATGATCGCGCTCGCGCTCGTACTGAACCTGCTCGTCCCCGGCACCGACGGTAACCGGGGGTGCGCGCAGTCGCGGGCAGTGAGCTGCGCCGGCGACAGGCTGGGCGCCTTGCCGGTTCTGTCGCCCGGACCAAGCTCCTGACCTCCGGGTTCCCCAGGATCCCTCCGGCTCCCGGGGGGAAGCCGCGTGCCCTCGGCGGCCCTGGCGATCGCGCGACGATAATCAAGTTAACCGGGTTACGATACGGGGTCTCGTACCGGCCGGCGGTCCGCGGTAAAGCCAGCGGTGCCTGGGCAAGCCGCAAGCCAGCCGTGGCCTGCCTGCGGCAGCGAAGTGGGCCGCGGGGAGGCATCACATGAGTGCGGCCGGCGGGCACCTGAGGCGGGCACCTGAGCGGCAACACCGCGTACGCGGCTGTCGTCGCCTGCATGGGCGCCCGCCTTGACGTGCACGCGGTCCCCGGGCCAGCTGACCGCACGCCGGCCGGCCGCGATCCGGGTGGCCGGCGCCCGGCGGCCATGGCATGCTCACGGTATGCGACCAACGCTGTATGAGCCCGCTGGCGGGCGGCAGGCGTCCGAGACCTTCGCCGCCGCGCTGCACGCGCGCAGCCCGGCGGACCCGGAACTCAACCACCCGGTTCCGCGCTGGCCGCGGGACGGGGCGCGGCCGTGACGCCGCCCCGGCTCGTCCCGTTGCTGGAGCAGTTCGACTGGGCGTGCCTGCGGCTACTCAACCGGATGACCGGACCGGTCGTGGACAGCGGCAACGGCACGCCGGTCGAGGTGCCGCCGATGACCACCGGAGAGTACCTTTGGGAACCGGTGCCGGACTGCTGGTCGGTCCGGCCTCGCAAGGACGGTCCCGGGCGGCGCGCGACGCTGCTGGCCGGCGCGGGGGAGTGGGGCCGCGACTCCGCCGAGCCGGGGGCACCGTATCCGCCGCCGTTCACCACCATCGCCTGGCGGCTCAGCCACATCAGCGAGATGCTGATGCTGCGCTCCGACCACACGACAGGCAGCCGTGCTCTGACCAGGGACGCCTATGTCACCAGCGGGGAGGCGGCCGGCGCGATAGCCGCCTTCGCGTCGGCCTCCGACGCCTGGCGCGGCACGCTGCTCAGCTGCGACGACGCCGCCCTGGACACGGTTGGCCTGAGCACCTACCCGTACGGCAGCGACGCCGGAGAGGTGTTCCTCGACATCGTCTGGTGGGTGAACCAGGAGATCCTGCACCACGGCGCCGAGATCGCCCTCCTGCGCGACCTTTACCGCGCCCGAGGCGCGTAACCGCGGTGATGGCGCCCGGTCGATAAGCGCCCGGACTCCATCCAGGATCCTGACGACGCCGAACAGGAACCCTTCGCGTTCGGCCGGCGGGCCGCCGCTCTTCGCCGACCAGGCGATCCGGCGGCCCGCGGTGCTGCGCCCGATCGCCGCGAACCAGCCGTTCACATCGGTGATCGGAACATGCGCGGGCCGTGCATGGGGCACACCTCGACGGGATCGGCCGTCGGCCACGAGGTGCGGATCGCGGCCGCCTACCGCGCGGGAATCCTCGCCGTGGCCCTCGCCGCGGCCTCCCGGCTGTTCCGGCACCGCACGGCAGGCTGACCCGGCCCTGAAGAACCCTTAAGTCGCTGGGCGTCCGCTCGGTCTTCCCGTTCGCCGTGCCGCCCGCGGCCGCCGTTTTCCCGGTAGCGGATCTCCGCGCGGCCTGGCGTCGCTTTTCGCGGGCGTACATGATCGCCTGCTTCCCGTCGCCAGGCCCACGGCGCTCCACCGTGAACAGCGTGGTCGCCTTGATCACATCGCTCAGCTTGGCGTAGCCGTAGCTGCGCGAGTCGAAGTCCGGGCGCTGGTTGGTGATGATGTTTCCGACGGCTGACAGCGGCGCCCAGCCGTCGTCATCGGACGCCGCCTCGACCGCGTTGCGCAGCAGGTTCACCAGCGCGGTATCGGCCTTGAGCTGCGCCGCCGTCGCCGGCGCGCGCCGTGCGGGCTTGGCCTCGGTGTCGGCGGCAGGGTCGTCGGCGAACCGCAGGTTCTCGATGTAGATGAACTTGTCGCACGCCGCGACGAACGGCTTGGGTGTCTTGCGTTCGCCGAATCCGTACACGGTCAGCCCGGATTCGCGCAGCCGCGCGGCCAGCCGGGTGAAGTCGCTGTCGCTCGACACGATGCAGAACCCGTCGAAGCGCCCGGAGTACAGCAGGTCCATCGCGTCGATCACCATGGCCGCGTCGGTCGAGTTCTTGCCCTTGGTGTAGGCGAACTGCTGGATCGGCTGAATCGATTGCGCGAGCAGCTGGTCTTTCCAGCCCTTGAGGTTCGTGCCGGTCCAGTCGCCGTAGGCGCGCTTGACGTGCGCGGTGCCGTACTTGGCGACCTCGGCCAGCAGGGCCTCGGTGATCGACGGCTGTGCGTTATCCGCGTCGATGAGCACCGCGAGCCTGGCCGTGTTCTCGCTGGCCATGACGAAACGGTACACCCGCCTGGCGGTCCGGAGAACGCGT
>DATGLH010000117.1:0-36478 GCA_035294225.1 Trebonia sp. | reverse complement strand
GGAGTCATGAACGCGCACCGGAATCGGAAAGGGGAGAACGGGCGGAAGGATGCTGAGATGACCGTGGCGGAGCTTCCGGTTTCGGTGCTTGATCAAGTTCACGTGCAGGCCGGGACCACGGCCCGCGAGTCGTTCGCGTTTTCGCGCGCCATATCCATCCGGCCAGCACCGAGCCGGCGCTCGCGCTGTACCGGAGCAGGTTCCGTCCGCCGCAATGGCCGAGCGCCCCTCCATGATGCCGGGCGTGATGACGATCTGCGCCGACGGCGATGAGCGCGCGACGAGCCGCAAGACCCTTCGAGGTGCTGCTCGCGCAGTTTTCAAGGCATGGATCCGCGGCGGTTCTTCCCGGGCCGGCCGCCCCGGAGTGCCAGTTCAGCGCCGAGGATGAGGATCACGTCCGGGCCCGCCGGCCGCCCCAGGCCGCGGGTGCCCCCGATACCGTCCGGCAGCGGATCTCAAGCCTCGTGGCCACGGCCATGCCGGATGAGCTGATGCTGGCGACTCCCGTGTATGACATCGGCGGCCGCCTTCGCTCGCTCGGCCTGGTCCTGGAACACGCGGCGCGTCCGCGGCGTGGCGGGGAACGGCGCTGACGTCAGGCTGCCGCGCCGGCATCAGCCATGACCGGTCGCGCACCCGGCGCGACTGGCGGCGGCCGCTCCCGGCCCCGCCGGCGCTGCCGGCCGCCCTGCCCGCGGCCCTGCCGTCGCGGGCGCGATGCGGTCCGGGCCGCGCCCGCCCGTCATCGGAGACATAGCCTAAGCGAACTTGACTATGCCGACGCCATGGCGGATGATGGATGACATAGGCAAAATGCTAACGCTTATGTCAGGAGAAGGGCATGACCGAGATCAACGGAGCGGCCGCGCTGGTGACAGGCGGGCAGCGCGGGCTGGGCAAGGCCATCGCCGGGGAGCTGCTGGCGGCCGGGGCGGCCAAGGTCTACGCCACCGCGCGCGACCCCAGGCCCAGCGACGACCCCCGGATCGTCCCGCTCGCGCTGGAGGTGACCGACCAGCGGTCCGTCGACGAGCTGGCCCGGCGGGCCGCTGACGTCACCATCGTGGTGAACAACGCCGGCGCTACCATCCCCGGCTCGCTGCTCGACAACGACATCGACGACGTGGCCAGGCTGTTCGACGCCAACGTTCTCGGGCCAGTGCGCGTGGCCAAGGCGTTCGCGCCCGTCCTGAAGCGGAACGGCGGCGGCGTGCTCATCGACATCCACTCCGCGCTGTCGTGGATCGCGGGCTTCGGCGCGTACGGGGCGACGAAGGCCGCGCTGTGGTCGGTGACCAACACGCTGCGCCTCGAACTGGCCCCGCAGGGCACCACGGTGATCGGCGTGCACGTCGGCTGGATGGACACCGAACTGTTCGCGCACATCGACTCGCCCAAGGCCGACCCGCGCGAAGTGGCGGGGCAGATCGTCGCCGCCGTCGGGAAGGACCAGCCCGAAGTGCTCGCCGACGACACCAGCCGCTACTTCAAGAGCGTCCTCTCCGGCGACGTGGCCGGGCTGTCACCTCGCTGACGCCCGGCCGCCCTGACGGCACGCGATCAGCCGAATCAACAGTGAACCCGCCCGGGCGGGTTCCCGCGCAGCAGGCCGCTGACGCCGCCGTCCGCCACGGGAAGCTCAGGGGTCAGGCCAGTTCCGCCGCGTCACTGACCTGGATCCGGCCCGGCCGCAGGACCCGGGCGTAAACGCCGACGCACGGCAGGGGGCCCAGGCGGTCCATCGGGACCACCCGGTTATGCTCCGATGGCACGCGCAGGGCTGCGATGTCACGCGGCAGCCCTCCGTGTTCCAGCGTGGGGACAGCGCACCGAGGGGTTCGTCCTATGACGCGCAGCACTACATCGGTGCCGATTCGCAGGTCGCGGCCGACCCAGTCGTTCTCCGTGAACCCCCGGCCCGGGGTCTGGATGATGATGTTGGGCCGGTAACGCTCCGGTTCCACGGTGCCGCGCGGGCTCAGCCCGGCGATCCGGTCAAGCGTAGAAGTAGTGATCAGGTGGACCGGCGCGAAGTCGAAGAAGGTGCCGTCGGGCGACCCTTGCCCCAGGCGCGTCTCGTCGACCGCGACGGGGGCGTCCACGCCGTCGCGCAGTACATCGTCGGGCCTGGCGCGATCGAGCGTGGCGCCTGCCGCTGGGGCGGTGGCCAGGGTCACCGGCTGGCCCAGCAGTTGTGAGAGCATGCCGTCGATGCCCGGATCAGTGCTCCGCATCTGCGTGCCGCCGGGGAAGGTGATGCCGATAGCAGCGCCTGCCGCGGTGGCGCGGATCTTAAGCATGCCGCGCCACATCCGCGGGTTCTTGGCGCTGGCGACCTTTCCGGTCCGCAGGTCTATCAGCGCGGCGGTCCTGTCCTGGGCCAGGCCGCGGGCGCCGACATCGCTGAACGCCACGTTCTCCCCGAGCATCGATTTCACCGGGTACCGGCGTATCGCCGTCACTGTTCCGTGCAATGGGATCTCCCGCCGTGGGTGTCAGGCGCGGTCGCCGGCGGCCCGCGTCAGCCAGCGTATGCCTTCTCATCTGGCTCATCTGGCGGGCAGCCGTCATGGGCGCCGCCGCGGCGGCGGAGTGGCCGGCGGACGTGCGGGGCGGAGTGGCCGGCGACGTCCGGGACCGGGTGCACGGTGGGCCGCCGGCGGCGGCCGCCGACGCCGGCCATCAGCGCCGGCCGCCAGCACCGTGGGGGCGGCCTCGGCGGCGCGATAGCCCGTCGCTACTGGTTCAGCGCAATCCGCTGGTCCAGCGGAATACGGTCCAGGAACTGGAGGATCAGCGCGGCGACCTGGTCGCAAGCGCTTTCCAGCAGGAAGTGGCCGCCGTCAAGCAGGTGGATCTCCGCGTTCGGGACGTCGGCGGCGAACGCGCGGGCCCCGCCGGGGCCGAAGATCTCGTCGCCCTTGCCCCACACAGCCAGGACCGGGGGTTGGGCGCGCCGGAGGTACTCGTGCAGCGCTGGGTACAGCGGCGGGTTGCTGGCGTAGTCGCGGAACAGCGCGAGCTGGATCTCGTCGTTGCCCGGCCGGGCCAGCAGGGCGAAGTCATGGTGCCATGTGTCGGGGCTGACCAGGGTCTGGTCGGGGACTCCGGTCAGGTACTGCCAGCGGATGGCCTCCAGGGTCAGCGCGCCGCGGACCGCGGCCTCGGTCTGGCGGGTCTGCTCGCGCTGGTAGTCCCAGACGGTCTTCCAGAAGCTGTCTACGAAGCCCGCGTCGTAGCCGTTGCCGTTCTGCGTGATGATCGCCGTGATCGCGCCGGGGTCGGCGAGGGCGAGCCGCCAGCCGACGGGGGCGCCGTAGTCCTGGACGTAGATGGCATAGCGCGTCACCCCGAGCGCTGCCAGCAGGCCGGACGTCAGTCCGGCTAGCGCATCGAAGGTGTAGGTGAACTCGCCGGCCGGCGGCGCGTCGGAGAACCCGAATCCGAGCAGGTCCGGGGCGATCACCCGGTAGCGCTCCGCCAGCGCCGGGATGAGGTCGCGGAACATGAACGAGCTTGCCGGGAAGCCGTGCAGGAGCACGACCGCCGGGGCGCCGGCCGGCCCGGCCTCCCGGTAGAAGATCTTCCGGCCCTGCACGGTCGCGTAGCGGTGGTGAACGGATGCCATGACTAACCCTCCTTAAAGTTCTTGGTGGTTAGAGTGAAGCACGCCGCCGCTAACCTGTCAATATATATTTGAGAGTTAGAATTGCGGGCTGCCGCGAGGCGCGGGCCGGGAGGACGCAGCCCCCGTGGCTGCCTTGAGGGCTAGGCCTCCTTGGAGGCTAGGTCTCTGGGAGGATCTGGGTCATGGACATGGTGGCGGATGAAGGGCTGCTGCTCGCCGTGCTGAACAGCACGCCCGTGGTCGACGGGGTGGTGACCGACAGCTTCGCCGACGCGGCGGAGGCCAGGGCCTGGCAGGTCAGTGCCGGAGGCCTGGGCACGAGCGGCGAACTGGAGCACGTGATCGAGGCGCGCGGACTGCTGCAAGGGGTCGTGCGCGGTGAGCGGCCCGCCGCCGTGCTGGCCCCCCTCCTGGAGGGCGTGGCCCGCGTCCCGGAGTTCAGGGATAACCAGGTCGTGTGGCGGCTGAGCGCTCCGCCGGAGCGCGAGCTCGCCGTCCGCGCCGTGCTGGCATGGGATGAGCTCCAGAAGGCCGGCCCGGGCCGGCTGCGCCCCTGTGCCAATGACGAGTGCCGCCTGTTCCTCGTCGATCACAGCAAGTCCGGCACTGCCCGCTGGTGCTCCATGGCCGCCTGCGGCAACCGGATGAAGGCCCGCCGCCACTACCAGCGGATGGTAACCGCG
Source organism: Trebonia sp. (assembly GCA_035294225.1). Lineage (GTDB taxonomy): Bacteria > Actinomycetota > Actinomycetes > Streptosporangiales > Streptosporangiaceae > Trebonia. Next base: position 32,164 of record DATGLH010000117.1, on the reverse strand, counting down.
CCGCACGGGTAGCCCTCCCGGGCGGCGGCGGGAACCAGCGGCCGGCCCACGAGGGGATCATGGAGCGCCCCGCATTCCTTGCGGCTGCGGCCTGCGGGGAAAGCGGAGCCCTGGCGGCCGGGAAGGCCGGGAAGGAGGACCGCGCCCTGCCGCCGGGCGCCAGGCGGCCGCCTTCCGCCGGCGCCGGCGCAGGCGGCTGGGCGCCAGCGCAGGCGGTTGACGGTGTCGCAGCGGCCATGTTTTACTCGGCTTAGTTGTGGGCGGCAGTGGAGGAAGCCGGTGCGAATCCGGCGCGGTCCCGCCACTGTCACCGGGGAGCGATCCTCGCCAGCAGTCCCGCCGCGCGGCGGGCAGGCTGAGCCACCGTCGCGGCGCGGCGGGAAGGCCGGGGGGAGCACTGATCCGGGAGCCAGGAGACTCCGGCCGTCCTTTCCTTCATCCCCGGGGCGTGGTTACCCCGGAGAAGGGCAGGCAGACGATGCCGCTGTCAGGATCACCGGGTCCGCTCTGGCCCTGTCGCTCCCGCCGCCGTTCCGCCAGCCGCTCCTGATGCGGCTGCCCGGGCGCGCACTCGGGCTGCTGCTCGGAACGGCTCTCGATGCCGTGTTCGGCGACCGTGTGCGATGGCATCCGGTAGCGGGCTTCGGCGCTGCCGCAGCCCGCGCCGAAGAACGGCTGTGGGCGGACAGCCGGCCGCGCGGTGCCCTGTTCGCGGCGCTCTGTGCCGGGCCGGTGCTGGCTGCCGGATGGTGCGCGCAGAGGTTTTTCCGCCAGAACGCGCTGGTGGCGGCCGTGACGGCGGCCGCGGCGTGGACGGTGCTCGGCGGCGCCTCGCTGGCTGATGAGGCGGCCGGGATCGCCCGCCTGCTCGAAGCCGGCGACCTGGCCGCGGCACGGAACCGGCTGCCCGCCCTGTGCGGCCGGGACCCGGACGGCCTGGACGCGGCCGGCATCGCCCGGGCGGTGGTGGAATCGGTCGCGGAGAACACCTGCGACGCGGTGGTGGCGCCGCTGGCGTGGGGCGCGGCCTGCGGCCTGCCCGGCCTGCTCGGCTACCGGGCGGTGAACACCCTGGACGCCATGGTCGGCCACCGGAACCCCCGCTATGAGCGGTTCGGCTGGGCGGCGGCCCGCCTCGACGACCTGGCTGCGCTCGGGCCGGCCCGGCTGACCGCGCTGCTGGCGATTATGCTGGCGCCGGCCGTCGGCGGCAGCCCGCGGCGCGGGCTGCGGGCGCTGCTCCGGGACGGCGGCAAGCATCCAAGCCCCAACGCCGGCCGCTGCGAGGCGGCGTTCGCGGGCATCCTCGGGGTCCGCCTCGGCGGGGTCAACGTCTACGACGGCCGGGCGGAACGCCGGGGCCTGCTCGGCGACGGGCCGCCGCCGGGCCCGCGGGACATCCGCCGGGCGGTGCGGCTGTCCCGCCTCGCCGGCGCCGCGGCGGCCGTCCTCGCGGCCAGTGCGGCCGGCTTCCCGCCCGGCGGTGACCGCCGGTGAACGCGCTGCTGGTGGCCGGGACCGCCTCCGACGCGGGCAAGAGCGTGATCACCGCCGGCCTTTGCCGCTGGCTGGCCCGGCAGGGACTCAGGGTCGCCCCGTTCAAGGCCCAGAACATGTCGCTGAACTCGTTCGTCACCGCGGACGGCTGCGAGATCGGCAGGGCCCAGGCGATGCAGGCCGCGGCCGCCGGGATCGAGCCGGAAGGCGCGATGAACCCGGTGCTGCTCAAGCCCGGCGGGCACGGCAGCAGCCAGGTGATGCTGCTCGGCGAACCGGTCGCCGAGGCCGGCGCCCTGTCCTACGCGGACCTCAGGCCCCGGCTGCGGCCGGCCGTCCTGGACTGCCTGGCCGGGCTGCGGCAGCGCTTCGACGTGGTGGTGTGCGAAGGGGCGGGCAGCCCGGCCGAGATCAACCTGCGGGCCGGCGACCTGGCCAACATGGGGCTGGCCCGCGCCGCCCGGCTGCCGGTCATCGTGGCCGGGGACATCGACCGGGGCGGCGTGCTCGCGGCCATGTACGGCACCCTGGCCCTGCTCAGCGCGGAGGATCAGGCGCTGGTCGCCGGGTTCGTGGTGAACAAGTTCCGCGGCGATGCCCGGCTGCTCGCGCCGGGCCTGGAGATGCTGGCCCGGCTCACCGGCCGGCCGGTGCTCGGGGTGCTGCCGCTGATCGGCGGCCTGTGGCTGGACGCCGAGGACTCGCTCGGCCTGGGCGCCCGCCCTGCCCCGGGCGCCGCTGCGGGAGGCGCCGCTGCGGGAGGCGCGGCCGGACAAGCCGCGGGCGCCGGCGACATCCTGCGGGTCGCCGTGGTCCGGCTGCCGCGCATCAGCAACTTCACCGACGTCGACCCGCTGGCGGCCGAGCCGTCGGTGCTGGTCAGCTACGCCGCCACGGCGGGTGAGATCGCCGCCGCGGACCTGGTGATCCTGCCCGGCAGCCGGTCCACCGTCGCCGACCTCGGCTGGCTGCGCCGGACCGGCCTCGCCGGCGCGATCACCGCCCGCGCCCGCGCCGGCCGCCCGGTGCTGGGCATCTGCGCCGGCTACCAGATGCTGGCCGGCCAGATCCACGATGACGTGGAGAGCCGGGCCGGGACCGTCACGGGCCTCGGCCTGCTGCCGGCGACCGTCCGGTTCCAGCCCGGCAAGGTGCTCCGCCGCTGCCAGGGGGAGGCGTTCGGTGAGCGGGTGAGCGGCTACCAGATCCACCACGGCGTGACCGAGCCGGATGGCGGGGAGCCGTTTCCCGGCGGCTGCCGGGCCGGCGCGGTGTGGGGAACGTCCTGGCACGGGCTGTTCGAGAGCGACGGCTTCCGGCAGGCGTTCCTGAGCCGGGTCGCCGCGGCCGCCGGGCGCGCCTACACCCCGGCCGGCGTGTCCTTCCGGGCCGAGCGGGAACGCCAGCTTGACGCCCTCGGCGACCTGATCGCCGCCCACCTGGACACCGCGGCGCTGCTGCGGCTCATCGAGGGCGGCGCGCCCGCCGGCCTTCCGTTCATCCCCCCGGGAGCACCATGACCGGCACCGGCGGCGCGCCCGCGATCCTGCTGCTGTCCGCCGCGGACACCGACCTGCTGGCGGCCCGCGCCAGCGGCGGTCCCTGGCGGCTGGCCAACCCGGCCCGCACCGGCCCGGCGGACCTGCCACCCCTGCTCGACGGCGTGTTCTGCGTGGTCGTGCGGCTGCTCGGCGGGCGGCGCAGCTGGCCCGAGGGCCTGGCCGCGGTGCTGGGGAGCGGCCTGCCCGCGGTGGTGCTCAGCGGCGAGCCCGTCCCGGACGCCGAGCTGATGGCGCTGTCCACGGTGCCCGCCGGGGTGGCCGCCCAGGCCCTCGCCTACCTGCGGGAGGGCGGCCCGGGCAACCTCGCCCAGCTGGCCAGGTTCCTGTCGGACACGCTCCTGCTCACCGGGCACGGTTTCGAGCCGCCCGCGGCGCTGCCCGCGTACGGCACGCTCGGGCAGCGGGCGGAGCTGCCGGAACGTCCCACTGTCGGGATCGTCTTCTACCGCGCGCACGCCGTGAGCGGGAACACCGCGTTCGTGGACGCGCTCGCCGACGCCGTCGAGGCCAGCGGCGGCAACGCCCGGCCGGTGTTCTGCGGCTCGCTGCGGTCGGCGGACGAGGCGGTCTACCGCGCGCTCGCGGGCGTGGACGCGCTGATCGTGACCGTGCTCGCGGCGGGCGGGACGGTGGCGGCCGACGCCAGCGCCGGCGGCGACGAGGACTGCTGGGATGTGGGCGCGCTGGCGGCGCTGGACGTGCCGGTGCTCCAGGCGCTGTGCCTGACCTCGTCCCGCGGCGCCTGGCGGGACTCCAGCGCGGCCCTTACCCCGATGGACGCGGCCATGCAGGTCGCGGTGCCGGAGTTCGACGGCCGCCTGATCACCGTGCCGTTCTCCTTCAAGGAATCCGGGCCTGACGGCGTGCCCGAATACGTCGCGGATCCCGAGCGGGCGGCACGGGTGGCCGGGATCGCGGTGGCGCACGCCCGGCTGCGCCGTACGCCGCCGGCCAGCCGCCGCGTGGTGATCATGCTGTCGTGCTATCCGACCAGGCACGCGCGGATCGGCAACGCCGTCGGGCTGGACACCCCGGCGTCAGCGGTGGCCCTCCTGGCCGCGCTGCGCGAGGCGGGCTACGACGTGGGGGACGGGTTCCCCGCCGACGGCGACAGCCTCATCGCCCGGCTCATCGCGGCCGGCGGCTACGACGCCGAATGGCTCACCGAGGCGCAGCTGGCCGCCGCGCCCGTCCGGGTGCCGGCGGACCGGTACCGGGAGTGGTTCGCCGGGCTGCCCGCGGACCTGGCCGATGCCGTCCGCGGGCACTGGGGCGAGCCGCCGGGCAGCCTGTACACCGACGGCGGCGACATCGTCATCGCCGGGCTGCGGTCCGGTAACGTGGCGCTGCTGATCCAGCCGCCGCGCGGCTTCGGGGAAAACCCGGTCGCCATCTACCACGACCCCGACCTGCCGCCCTCCCATCACTACCTGGCGGCCTACCGGTGGGCGGAACGGGTTTTCGGCGCGCACGCGATCGTGCACCTGGGCAAGCACGGCACGCTGGAATGGCTGCCCGGCAAGGGACTCGGCCTGTCCGCCGGGTGCGCGCCCGACGCCGCGCTGGGCGACCTGCCGCTGGTCTACCCGTTCATCGTCAACGATCCCGGCGAGGGCACGCAGGCCAAGCGCCGCGCCCACGCGGTGATCATCGACCACCTCATCCCGCCGATGGCCCGCGCCGACAGCTACGGCGACCTGGCCCGCCTTGAACAGCTGCTCGACGAGTACGCGACGGTCAGCGCGCTCGACCCGGCGAAGCTGCCCGCGGTGCGAGCGCAGATCTGGGACCTGGTCCGCTCCGCCGAACTGCACCACGACCTGCGCGTCGACACCCAGCCGGACGCCACCGCCTTCGACGGGTTCGTGCTGCGCGTGGACGGCTACCTGTGCGAGGTCAAGGACGCGGTGATCAGGGACGGCCTGCACGTGCTCGGCAGCCCGCCGCGGGGGGAGCAGCTCGCCGCCACCGTGCTCGCGGTGCTGCGCGCCGCCCAGGTCTGGGGCGGCCGGGCGGCGCTGCCAGGTCTGCGGGCCGCGCTGGCCGCGCACTTCGGCCTCGACGAAGCAGCCCTGCTGGCCGAACCCGGCCGGGCCGTCGCCGTGCCGGCGGCACTGATCACCGCGGCGGGCCGCCCGGACGGCCCGGCCCGCACCGCCGCGGACGCGGTGGACCTGCTGGAGGCGGCCGCCGCCCGGCTGGTCGGCGGGCTGGCCGCGGCGGGGTGGGAGCCGGCGAAGGCGGCCGCCGCGGCGGCCGGCGTGCTCGGCGACACGCCACCGGATGTCGTCGCGGTCCTGGAGTTCGCCGCCACCGAGGTCGCGCCCCGGCTGGCCCGCACCACCGACGAGATCGCCAACGCGCTGCGCGCCCTGGACGGCCGGTACGTGCCAGCGGGACCGTCCGGCTCCCCCACGCGGGGCCTGGTGAGCACGCTGCCGACCGGCCGGAACTTCTACTCGGTGGATCCCAAGGCCATCCCGTCCCGCAACGCCTGGCAGACCGGCCGCGCCCTCGCCGAGTCCCTGCTCGCCCGGCACCTTTCCGACGCCGGAAGCTACCCGCGATCGGTCGGCCTGACCGTGTGGGGCACCTCGGCGATGCGCACCCAGGGCGACGACATCGCGGAAGTGCTGGCCCTCATCGGCTGCCGCCCCGTCTGGGATGACGCCTCCCGCCGGGTCACCGGGTTCGCGATCGTGCCGCTCACCGAACTCGGCAGGCCCCGGATCGACGTGACGGTGCGCATCTCCGGCTTCTTCCGGGACGCCTTCCCGCATGTCATCGCGCTGCTCGACGACGCCATCAGCGCGGTCGCCGGGCTGGACGAGCCGCCGGAGGACAACTACCTGCGGGCGCACGCCGATGAGGACATCCGCGTCCACGGTGACCGGCGGCGTGCCACCACCCGCATCTTCGGCTCCAGGCCCGGGGCGTACGGGGCCGGGCTGCTGCCGCTGATCGACGCCGGCAACTGGCGCACCGACGCGGACCTGGCCGAGGTGTACGCCGTGTGGGGCGGCTACGCCTACGGCCGCGGGCTGGACGGGCGGGAGGCGCGCGCGGACATGGAGAACAGCTTCCGGCGGATCTCCGTGGCGGCGAAGAACGCCGACACCCGCGAGCACGACATCGCCGACTCCGACGACTACTTCCAGTTCCACGGCGGGATGGTGGCCATGGTCCGCCACCTGACCGGCGCGCCGCCCGCCGCCTACATCGGCGACAGCGCGGTGCCCGACCGGGTGCGCACCCGTACCCTCGCCGAAGAGGCCAGGCGCGTGTTCCGCTCCCGGGTGGTGAACCCGCGGTGGCTGGCCGCCATGGGCAGGCACGGCTACAAGGGCGCCTTCGAGCTGGCCGCGACCGTGGACTACCTGTTCGGCTACGACGCCACCGCCGGGGTGGTGGAGGACTGGATGTACCGCCAGCTCGCCGAGTCCTACGTGTTCAGCGGGGAAGTCAGCGAGTTCCTGCGGCAGTCCAACCCGTGGGCGCTGCGCGACATCGCCGGGCGGCTGCTCGAGGCGGCGGACCGCGGGCTATGGGCGCAGCCTCCGCCGGAAGTCATCGGACGGCTGCAGGCCGTGTACCTGGAGCTGGAAGGCGAGCTGGAAGGGGAGGGCACATGACCGCGGGCGGGTTCCCGTTCAGCGCCGTGGTGGGCATGGACGACCTGCGGCTGGCGCTGGTGCTCAACGCGGTGTCGCCCGCGATCGGCGGTGTGCTGGTGCGCGGCGAGAAAGGCACCGCCAAGTCCACCATGGTCCGCGCGCTGGCCGCGGTGCTGCCGGAAGCGGACGTGGTGGCCGGGTGCCGGTTCAGCTGCGACCCCGCCGCGCCGGACGCCGGATGCCCCGACGGCCCGCACGGGCCGGACGCCCCCGCGCTCACCCGGCCGTCCCGGCTGGTCGAGCTGCCGGTCGGCGCGACCGAGGACCGGCTGGTGGGCGCGCTGGACATCGAACGGGCGCTCACCGAAGGCGTCAAGGCCTACGAGCCGGGACTGCTGGCCGCCGCCCACCGCGGGGTGCTCTACGTCGACGAGGTCAACCTGCTCCATGACCACCTGGTGGACCTGCTGCTGGACGCCGCCGCGCTCGGCACCTGCTACGTCGAGCGGGAAGGCGTGTCGGTCCGCCACCCGGCACGGTTCCTGCTTGTCGGCACCATGAACCCGGAAGAAGGCGAGCTGCGGCCGCAGCTGCTTGACCGGTTCGGCCTCGCCGTGGAGGCCGCGGCCCCGCGCGAGGCGGGGCCGCGGGCGGAGGTCATCCGGCGGCGGCTGGCCTACGACAGCGACCCGGCCGCCTTCCGCGCGGCCTGGGCGGGCGAGGAGGCCAGGCTCGCGCGGCGGATCGCCGCGGCGCGCCGGCGGCTGCCCGGGGTGCTGCTCCCCGACGCGGCGCTGCGGCAGGTGGCCGCGGTGTGCGCGGCGTTCGGCGTGGACGGGCTGCGTGCGGACCTGGTCACCGCCCGGGCGGCGATGGCGCATGCCGCGTGGGAGGGCAGGCCGGAGGTCAGCGCCGCGGACATCCGGGTGGCCGCCCGGCTCGCGCTCCCGCACCGCCGCCGCCGGCAGCCGTTCGACGCGCCCGGCCTGCCCGAGGACGAGCTGGACCGGGCCCTGGCCGAGGCGGCGGGCGATGACGGCCCGGACGACGACGGCCCCGGCGGCGGCGGTAAGAGCCGCGGCAAGAGCAGGGAAGGCATGAGCCCGAACGGCAGCGGGGTGACTGGCAGCGGGCCCGGTGACCCCGGCCGGCGGGGCGGCCGTGACGCCGGAGACGGCGGCCCGGACCTGCCCGCCGCCGCGCCGGGACCGGTGTTCCGGGTGAGGCGGCTGGACCTGCCGGGGACCGGGACCGGCGCTCCCGGCCGGCGTTCCCGGTCCCGCGCCGGCATCGGACGGATCGCCGGCGCGCGGCCGCCGAGGGGCCGGCTCACCCGGCTGCACCTGCCCGCCACGATCGCCGCCGCCGCCCCGCATCAGCTCGCGCGGGGGAGAGGGGCGCCGCCGGCGCCGCTCCGGCTGCGCCGCGGCGACCTGCGCCAGGCCCGGGTGGAGGGCCGCGAAGGCAACCTGGTGCTGTTCGTGGTCGACGCCAGCGGCTCGATGGCGGCGCGGTCCCGGATGGGCGCGGTCAAGGGCGCGATCCTGTCCCTGCTGGTCGACGCCTACCAGCGCCGGGACAAGGTGGGCATGGTGACCTTCCGCGGCAGCGAGGCGCAGGTCCTGCTGCCGCCCACCTCCTCGGTGGAGGCAGCCGTCGCCCGGCTGGCGGCGCTGCCCGCCGGCGGCCGTACCCCGCTCGCTGCCGGGCTGCTCCGCGCGGATGAGGTGCTGCGCAGCGAGCGCCTGCGCGACCCGCACCGCAGGCCGCTGCTGGTGGTGGTCACCGACGGCCGTGCCACCGGCGGCCCGGAGCCGGTGGTGTCCGCGCACCGGGCCGCCGCCCTGCTCGCCGCCGGCGGCGTGGCCAGCGTGGTGGTGGACTGCGAAACCGGCCCGGTGCGCACCGGGCTCGCCGCCGCGCTGGCCGCCAGCCTCGGCGGCGTCGTCCTGCGGCCCGCGGAACTCGCCGCGGGCCCGCTAGCCGACTCTGTCCGCGCGATCAGGAGGGCAGCCTGATGCCACAGGGAAAACCCGCCGCGGTGCCCGATGACGGGCTGACCACCCGGCAGCGCCGCCAGCGGCCGCTGCTGGTGGTGCACACCGGTGAGATGAAGGGCAAGTCCACCGCCGCGTTCGGGCTCGCGCTGCGGGCCTGGAACCAGGGCTGGCCGATCGTGGTCTACCAGTTCGTCAAGAGCGCGAAGTGGAAGACCGGCGAGGAATCGGCGTTCCGGGCCCTGGGCCGGGTGCACGCGCAGACCGGCGAGGGCGCCCCGGTCACCTGGCACAAGATGGGCGAGGGCTGGTCGTGGATCCGCAAGGCCGGCACCGAGGCCGACCACGCCGCCGACGCGAGGGAAGGCTGGGAGCAGGTCAAGCGGGACCTGGCCGCGCAGGCGTACCGCTTCTACGTGCTGGACGAATTCACCTACCCGCTCAGGTGGGGCTGGGTCGATGTCGGCGACGTCGTGGCCACGCTGGCCCGGCGCCCTGGCCGGCAGCACGTGGTCATCACCGGGCGGGATGCCGACCCGCGGCTGATCGAGGCCGCCGACCTGGTGGTCAGCATGACGAAGATCAAGCACCCGATGGACGCCGGCCAGAAGGGCCAGGGAGGCATCGAATGGTGAGCCTGCCCCGCCTGGTGATCGCCGCGCCCGCGTCCGGGCACGGCAAGACCACTGTCGCCACCGGGCTGATGGCGGCACTGCGGGAACGCGGCATGACGGTGTCGGGGCACAAGGTGGGACCCGACTACATCGACCCCGGCTACCACGCGCTCGCCGCCGGCCGTCCCGGCCGCAACCTCGACCCGGTGCTGTGCGGGGAAGACCTGATGGCACCGCTGCTGCGGCACGGCGCGGCGGGCGCGGACATCGCGGTGATCGAAGGCACCATGGGCCTGTACGACGGCCGCGGCGCCAGCCCGGAGGGCTCTACCGCCCACGTCGCCGCCCTGCTCGGCGCGCCGGTGCTGCTGGTCGTGGACGCCTCGGCCCAGGGCCGCTCGGTGGCCGCGCTGGTCACCGGGTTCGCCGCCTACGACCCGGCGATCCGCCTCGGCGGGGTGATCCTCAACCGGGTGGGCAGCGGCCGGCACGAGGAGATCCTCCGCGCCGCGCTCGCCGGCACCGGGGTGCCGGTGCTCGGGGCGCTGCGGCGCGACGACGCGGTCACGGCCCCGTCCCGGCATCTCGGCCTGATCCCTGCCGCCGAACGGCAGGCCGCCGCGGCCGCCGCCGTGCGCCGGCTGGCGGCGCTGACCGGCCAGGCGGTCGACCTGGGCGCGGTGGTCGCGCTGGCCCGCACCGCCGGGCCGCTCACCGCGGCCGCCTGGGAACCGCCCCCGGGCCCAGACCGGGACCGCCGGCCGGTGGTGGCGGTCGCGGGCGGCGCGGCGTTCACCTTCGGCTACGCCGAGACCGCCGAACTGCTCGCCGCCGCCGGCGCGGACGTCGCCACCGTGGACCCGCTGCGGGACGAGTCGCTGCCGCCGGGCACCGCCGCGCTGGTGATCGGCGGCGGCTTCCCGGAGGAGCACGCCGCCGGCCTGTCGGCCAACCAGCGGCTCCGCGGTGCGGTGGCCCGCCTCGCCGCGGGCGGCGCGCCGGTGGTCGCGGAATGCGCCGGGCTGCTCTACCTCGCCCGCGACCTGGACGGCGCGCCGATGTGCGGGGTGCTGCCGGTCACCGCCCGGATGACCGGCCGGCTCACCCTGGGCTACCGGGACGCGGTCGCGGCCGGCGACTCGGTGCTGGCACCCGCGGGGCTGGCGGTGCGCGGTCACGAGTTCCACCGCACCAGCGTGTCCCCGGCCAGTTCCGACCCGCCCGCGTGGACCATCGCCGGCCGGGGGGCGGAAGGGGAGCCGTCCCCGCGGAGGGCGGAAGGGGAACCGTCCCCCCGGGGGCGGGCGGGACCCGGCCGGGGCGAGGGGTTCGTCCGCTCCCGCGTCCATGCGTCCTACCTGCACCTGCACTGGGCAGGCCAGCCGGGCCTCGCCGCCCGCGTCGTCGCGGCCGCCGCCCGCGTTAGGAAGGCCGCGGCATGAGCGGGAAGACGCTGGCCGGCGTGGGCGTCGGGCCGGGCGACCCGGAGCTGGTCACGGTCAAGGCGGTGCGCGTGCTGCGGGAAGCCGACCTGGTGCTCGTCCCCGTCCTGGACCGGGGCGAGCAGGGCCGCGCGGAGGCGACCGTCCGGGCCAGCGTCCGGCATGACCGCATCCGGCGGGTGGTCTTCGCGCTGAACGAGCGGACCGACCCGGGCCGGCGCAGGGCCGCCTGGGACGCCGCCGCGGCGGAGGCCGCCGGGGCGTTCGCGGCCGGCGCCGGGACGGTCGCGTTCGCCACCATCGGGGACCCGAACGTGTACTCCACCTTCACCTACCTCGCCGCGAGCGTGCGGGCGCTGGTACCGGGCCTGACGGTGACCACCGTGCCCGGCATCACCGCCATGCAGGACCTCGCCGCCCGCAGCGGCACCGTGCTGTGCGAGGGCCGGGAGACGCTGGCGCTGCTGCCGCTCACGGCCGGGATGGCGGCCTTCCGCGCGGCGCTGGCCGGCCACGACACCGTGGTCGGCTACAAGAGCGGCCGGTGCCTGCCGCAGGTGCTGGCGGCGGTGCGGGACGCGGGCCGCCTGGACGGGGCGGTGCACGGCGCCTGCCTGGGGCTGCCCGGCGAGGACATCCGGCCCGCCGCCGAGGTGACCGGCCCTGCCCCCTACCTGTCGGTGCTGCTGGTGCCCGGCAGGCGCACGAGCCGGGGAGGGAAGCTGTGACCCGCGCCAAGGTATGGTTCGTGGGGGCGGGGCCGGGCGCCGCCGACCTGCTCACCCTGCGGGCGGCCAGCGTCATCGCCGCCGCCGACGTGGTGGTGTGGGCGGCCAGCCTGGTGCACCCGGACGTGCTGGCGCACGCGCGGCCGGGCGCGGAGATCGTGGACTCCGCCGCCCTGCCGCTGGAGGGCGTCCGGCCGCTGTACGAGCGGGCGGTGGCGGAGGACCTGGTGGTCGCGCGCATCCACTCCGGGGACCCGGCGCTGTGGGGGGCGGTCCAGGAGCAGCGGGAGCTGTGCGAGGAGCTGGGGCTCGCGCACGAGACCGTGCCCGGGGTCAGCGCGTACGCGGCGGCGGCCGCCATCGCCGGCCGGGAGCTGACCGTGCCGGAGGTCGCCCAGTCGGTGATCCTCACCCGGCTCGGCGGCAAGACCCCGGTGCCGGCCGGGGAGGAGCTGAGCGCGCTGGCCGCCCATGGCACCACGATGGCGGTGTTCTTGTCCGCCGCCCGCTCCGGGCGGCTGCAATCCGAGCTGCTGGCCGGCGGCTACCCGCCGGACACCCCGGTGCTGGTCGCCTACCGGGCCACCTGGCCGGACGAGCTGGTGGCGGAGTGCACGGCCGCCACCCTGGCCGAGACCGTCAGGGCGCGCAGGCTGTGGAAGCACACGCTGTTCCTGATCGGCCCCGCGCTCGGCGCCCGCGGCAGCCGCTCGCGCCTGTACCACCCCGGCCACTTCCACGGCTTCCGCCGGGCCGATCCGGCGGCCCGCCGGGGGCTGCGGGGGGCCGGGCAGTGAACCGGCCCGGCCCGCCGCTGAACCGGCCCGGCCCGCCGCTGAACCGGCCTGGCCCGCCGCTGAACCGGCCCGGCCCGCCGCTGCGGGAGCCCGACCTGCCCCGCACCGCCAAAGCCCGGCCCCGGGCCCTGCGCACCGGCTGGACAACCGGGACCTGCGCATCCGCGGCGGCGAAGGCCGCCGTCACCGCGCTGCGCGACCAGGCCGGGCAGGCTTGCGTGGAAGTCGCCCTGCCCGGCGGCCGCCGGGTCCGGTTCCCCGTCGAGTCCTGCGCGTACGACCCCCGGCAGGCCACCGCGGTGGTGGTCAAGGACGCCGGCGACGACCCCGACGTCACCCACGGCGCGCACCTGACCGCGCGCGTGCGGTGGCGGGCGGAGCCGGGAGTGGGGCTGGAGGGCGGCGAGGGCGTGGGCGTCGTCACCAGGCCCGGCCTCGGCATCGAGGTCGGCGAGCCCGCGATCACCGCCACCCCGCGCGCCATGATCGCGGCGGCGGTCGGGGAGGCCGTCGACCTGGCGGCCACCGGAGTGCAGGTCGTGATCTCCGTGCCCGGCGGGGAGCGGATGGCGCGCAAGACCACCAACGCGCGGCTGGGCATCCTCGGCGGCATCTCGATCCTCGGCACGACCGGCATCGTCCGGCCGTTTTCCACCGCGTCCTGGCGGGCGAGCGTGGAACAGGCGGTCTCGGTGATGGCCGCGCAGGGCGAGCGGACCGCGGTGCTGTGCACCGGCGGGCGCACCGAACGCGGCGCGATGGCGCTGCTGCCGGACCTGCCGGAGGTGTGCTTCGTGGAGGTCGGCGACTTCACCGGGGCCGCGCTGCGGCGGGCCCTGGCCGCCGGGCTGACCCGGGTGATCTTCGTCGGCATGGCCGGCAAGCTCGCCAAGCTCGCGGCCGGGGTGCTGATGACCCATTACACGCGCTCCAAGGTGGACCTCGGCCTGCTGGGCGAGGTGACCGCTGCCGCCGGCGGGCCGTCCGCGCTGGCGGCGGAGGTCGCCACCGCCAACACCGGCCGCCATGCCTACGAGCTGTGGGAACGCGCCGGGCTGCTGCGCGCGGCCGGGGACGAACTGTGCCGCCGGGTGCGCTCGGTGCTGCTGCGCGCCGGGGAGGGGCGGCTGAGCGCCGACGTGGCCATGGTCGACTTCAGCGGCGCCCGCGTGGTGGCCGCCACCCGGCCCGAGTGGGTGAGCCAGCCGTGATCACCGTCATCGGGATGGACGGCTCCCCGCTCGCCCCCGCCGCCAGCGCCGCGCTCGCCGCCGCCACGCTGGTCGTCGGCGGCCGGCGGCAGCTCGCCGCCGCGCCGGCGCCGCCCGCGGCCGCCGTGGTGGAACTCGGCCCGCTGGAGCCGGCGCTGGCGGCGCTGGCCGGCCACCATGGCGATGCCGTCGTGCTCGCCTCCGGCGACCCGGGTTTCTTCGGCATCCTCCGCTCCCTGCGGGAGCGGGGACTGGAGTGTGCCGTCTGGCCGGCGGTGTCCTCGGTCGCACTCGCCTTCGCCCGCGCCGGGCTGTCCTGGGACGACGCGCAGGTGGCCAGCGCCCACGGACGGGCTCCGCGCCGCGCGGTCAACCTGTGCCGGGCTCATCCCAAGGTGGCGGTGCTCACCGGCCCGGGCTGCGGCCCGGCCGAACTCGGCGCCGCGCTGGCGGGCTGGCGGCGGCGGCTGGTCGTCGCCGAGCACCTCGGCACCCCGGCCGAGCGCATCACCGCCTGCCCGGCGGCGGAGGCGGCCGGCCGGGACTGGGCCGACCCGAACGTGGTCCTCGTCCTGGCGGAGCAGCCGCCCGCCGGCGGCCCTGGCTGGCGCTGGCCGCCGGCTGGTGCGCACGGCGGCTGGGCGCTGCCGGACGAGGATTTCTGCCAGCAGGACGCGGTCATCACCAAAGCGGAGGTACGGGCTCTGGCGCTGGCCCGGCTGGCACCGGGCCCGGGCAGGCTGATCTGGGACGTCGGCGCCGGGACGGGATCGGTCGGCATCGAATGCGCCCGCCTCGGCGCGGCGGTCATCGCGGTCGAGCGCGATCCGCGCCGGGCACGCCTCGTCCGAGACAACGCGCGGCGGCACGGCGTCGACGTCCGCGTCGTCGAAGGCGAGGCGCCGGAGGCGCTCACCGGCCTTCCGGCGCCGGACGCGGTCTTCGTCGGCGGCGGCGGAGCGGGTGTCGTCGGCGCGGTGCCTGCCGCGAAGCCGGCCAGGGTCGTCGTGGCACTCGCCGCGATCGATCGTGTCGCCCCGGCCTGCTCCGTTCTCGCCGGCGCCGGCTACGCCGTGGACGGCACGCTGCTGCAGGCCGCCAGGCTCAGCCCGCTCCCCGGCGGCGTACACCGCCTGGACGCGATCAACCCGGTCTTCGTGCTGTGGGCGGACCGCGCGGACCTGGCCGACCGGGCGCCCGGCGCGGGAGAAGCGCCATGATCGGCCTGATCGCGGTCACCGCGGCGGGCCGGGCGGCCGCGGCGCGGCTGGCCGCCGCCTGGCCCGGCCAGACCCGGGCCTATGAGAGCCCGGCGGCGCGGTCACTGCCCCAAGCCTGGGCCGAATGCGACGGCCTGGTCTGCTTCCTGGCCTGCGGTGCGGTCATCCGGCTCATCGCCCCGCTGCTGGACGGCAAGCACACCGATCCCGCCGTCGTGTGCGTGGACGAGGCCGCCCGGTTCGCGGTTCCGCTGGCCGGCGGGCACGCCGGCGGGGCGAACGCCCTGGCGGCCCGGGCCGCCGCGGTGCTCGGTGCCGAGCCCGTGATCACCACCGCGTCCGACGCGGCCGGGCTGCCCGGCCTGGATGACCTCGGCTGGCCCGCCGAAGGCGCCATCGCGGCGGTGACCCGCGCGCTGCTCGACGGCGGCACGGTCGTCCTGGACGGCGACGAGACCTGGCCGCTGCCGCCGCTGCCGGTCATCCGCGCCGGGCAAGGCGCCGCGGCGGACCCGGCCGGCTACCGGATCCTGGTCACCGACCGGGTCGTGCCCGCGGACCCGCGGACGGTCGTGCTCCGCCCGCCGTCCCTGGTCGCCGGGATCGGCGCCAGCCGGAACGTCCGCTGCGCGGAAGTGCTGGGCCTGGTGGACGAGGCACTCGCCGCGGCGGGGCTCAGCCCGGCGTCGGTAACCGCGCTGGCCACGGTGGATGCCAAGGCCGCCGAGCCCGGCCTGGTAGCGGCGGCCCGGCAGCGCGGCTGGCCGCTGCTCGCCTATCCCGCGGCCCGGCTGGCGGCGGTCCCGGTGCCCAACCCGGGCGAGGCGGCGCTGGCCGCCGTCGGCACCCCCAGTGTCGCCGAGGCGGCGGCGCTGGCCAGCGCGGACACGCTCGTGGTGCAGAAGCGCAAGTCCGCCATGGCCACCGTCGCGATCGCCCGGGTCAGGCCCCGCGGGCGGCTGGCCGTGATCGGCCTCGGGCCCGGAGCCCGGGACCTGCTCCCGCCCCGCGCGGTGGCCGAGCTGCGCCGGGCGTCGGTGATTGTCGGCCTGGGCCGGTACGTCGACCAGATCCGCGACCTGCTGCGGCCGGGCACCGAGGTGGCGGCGAGCGGCCCGGGGGCGGAGGAGGAACGGGCCAGGACCGCGGTGGCCCGGGCGCGCCAGGGCCACGCGGTGGCCCTGGTGGGCTCCGGTGACGCCGGCGTGTACGCCATGGCCAGCCCCGCGCTCCAGCAGGCGGGCGACGACATCGACGTCACGGTCGTGCCCGGCGTCACGGCGAGCCTCGCCGCGGCGGCGCTGCTCGGCGCCCCGCTCGGGCACGACCACGCGGTCATCTCCCTGTCCGACCTGCACACGCCGTGGGAGGTGATCGAGCGCCGGGTGCGCGCGGCGGCCGAGGCGGACTATGTCACCGTCTTCTACAACCCCCGCAGCCAGGGGCGGCACTGGCAGCTCGGGGCGGCGCTGGCGGTGCTGGCCGCCCGCCGCCCGCCCGCGACCCCGGCGGCGGTCGTCCGCAACGCCTCCCGGCCCGGGCAGCGGGTGGTCCTCACCACCCTGGCCGAGTTCGACCCGCGGGCCGCGGACATGCTCAGCGTCGTGATCGTCGGCGCCAGCACCACCCGCGTGATCGCGGGGCGGATGGTGACCCCGCGGGGATACTCGTGGCAGCCGCGGTGACGATCGGCCCCTGCCAGGGGTGCGGGGCCTGCCTGCTCACCTGCCCCGCGCACGCGATCCGGCCGTACGGGGGGAGGCTGCGGGTGCTCGCCGACCGCTGCACCGGCTGCGGCGAATGCACCGAGGTCTGCCCGGCCGACGCCATCGACGGCCCGGCCACCTCCACCGGTGACGGCCCGGCCACCTCCACCGGTGAGGAGACATGCCATGAGCGGTGACGCCGGCATCGCCGCCGGCCGCTGGACCGCGGCCGAGCGGATGCGGCTGGCCGGGGTCATCGGCGTGATCGCGGCCCTGCACGTGCTGGGCTGGGCGCTGTACCTCTACTACACCCGCCGCCTGCTGGCCGCGACCTCGTTCGCCGGGGCGGGCACCCTCGCGTACGCGCTGGGGGTCCGGCACGCGTTCGACGCGGACCACATCGCGGCCATCGACGACACGACCAGGCTCATGCTGCAGCGGGGCCGCCGCCCGCTGGGCGTCGGCTTCTTCTTCTCACTCGGCCACTCCTCGGTCGTGCTGGTGCTGTCCCTGGTCGCCGCCACCGCCGCCGGCGCCATGACGGGGAGCGGCGTCCGGGAGCTGCGCAGCTACGGCGGCATCGCCTCCGCCCTCGCCGGGATGGTTTTCCTGCTCGCGGTGGCGGTCCTGAACGCGCTGGTCCTGGCCGGGCTGCTGCGCGGCTGGCGGCGGCTGGCCCATGGCCTGCTCAGCCAGCGGGAACTGGACCTGCTGCTGGTCAACCGGGGCCTGATGAACCGGATGCTGGGCGGACGCGCCCGCAGCCTCATCCGTTCGTCGGCGCACATGTTCCCGGTCGGCGTGCTGTTCGGCCTCGGCCTGGAGACCGCGTCCGAGGTGGCGCTGCTGAGCCTGTCCGCCAGCACCGCCGAAGCCGGCGGGCTGCCGCTGGCGGCGACGCTGACCCTGCCGCTGCTGTTCGCGGCCGGGATGAGCGCCCTGGACACCTGTGACAGCCTGCTGATGACCCGGGCCTATTCGTGGGCGTACGCCAGCCCGGCCCGCCGGCTGTACTACAACGCGGCGGCCACCGGGATGACCGTGGTGGTGGCGTTCTTCGTCAGCACGGTCTACCTGGCCGGCCTGCTGACCCGCCTGACGGGGGCCGGCGGGCCGGTCAGCCGGTACGCGTCGGTCAGCGACCACTTCGAGCTGCTCGGCTACGTGATCGTCGGCCTGTTCGCCGCCGTGTGGGCAGGGGCGGCGCTGGCCTGGCGGATCGGCGGGTTCGAGCGCCGCTACGGAAAGGAACCCCGGTGACCCGCGCCGTTCACCCGATCGAGCGGGAGTCGTACGCGATCCTGCGCAGCCGGCTGGGCACCTCCGGCCTGCCGCCCTGGACCCGCGCGGTGACGGAACGGGTCATCCACGCCAGCGCCGACCCGTGCTACCTCACCGACCTCGTCTGCGACGAAGAGGCGCTGGCCGCGGCTGCCCGGGCCCTGGCCGCGGGGGCGCCTATCGTCGCCGACTCGGCGATGACCGCGGCCGGCATTACCGCCCGCCCCGTCATCTGCCGCATCCGCGATCCGCGGACCGCGGGGCTCGCCGGCCGCGAGCGCATCACCCGCTCGGCGGCCGGGATCCGGGTGGCCTACGATGCGGCAGGGCCGGGCGCCGTCTGGGTCATCGGGACGGCACCCACCGCCCTGGCCGAACTGCTCCGCATCGGTGCCAGCCCGGCACTCGTCATCGGCCTCCCGGTCGGCTTCGTCGGGGCGGTCGAGTCCAAGCAGGCGCTGCGCCGCAGCGGATTGCCGTCCCTGACCAACCTGGGTGAGAAGGGCGGCGCCGCAGTGGCCGCCGCCGCCCTCAATGCCCTGCTTTACGAGGCCCTGCCTGCCGAGGAGGAGAGCGGCTCATGAACAGCGCACTGCCGTTGGTTCTTATCGGGCACGGCACTCACAGCCCCGAGGGGGTGGCCGGATTCCGCCGGTTCGTCGAGCGGGTCCGGGTCCTTGCCGGGGGGCGGCTGCCGGCGGTGGACGGGGGGTTCATCGAGCTGTCGCGGCCATCGGTGGCCGAGGCGGTCGCCCGGATGCCGGTGGCGGCCTACCCCGAGATGGTGGCGGTCCCGCTGGTGCTCAGCGCGGCCGGGCACGCGAAAGGGGACATACCGGCGTCCCTGGCGCGGGAACGGCTGCGCCATCCCGGGCTGCGATGGCGGTACGGGCGGCCGCTCGGACCGCATCCCATCCTGGTGGACCTCCTCGCCGCCCGGATCGACGCCGCGCTGGCCGGCGCGCCCCGGGACAGTGCCCAGGTGCTGCTGGCCGGCCGCGGCTCCACCGACCCGGACGCCAACGCCGAAACCGCCAAGGTGGCCCGCCTGCTGTGGGAGGGCCGCGGCTATGCCGGGGCGGAGTTCTGCTTCATCTCCCTGGCCGAGCCGTCCGTCCCCGCGGCGCTGGACAAGATCCGCCGCCTGGGGGCCGCCCGCGTGGTGGTAGCCCCCTATTTCCTGTTCCCCGGCGTGCTGCCGGCCCGGGTCGCCGCCCAGTCACGCCGGTTCGCCGCCCGCCACCCCGGTATCGACGTGCGGCTCGCGGAGCTCATCGGCGGCTGCGACGAACTGGCGGCCCTCGTCTTCGAGCGCTATGAGGAGGCGATCCGCGGCGACATCCGGATGAACTGCGACACCTGCGCCTACCGGATCGCCATGCCCGGGTTCACCGGCAAGGTGGGCCGCCCGCAGACCCCGCACCAGCACCCGGCCGACGCGCCGGGCCAGGGCAATGGTCACCACGTTCACCGGCACGGGCCCGGGGGAGCGGAGCACGGCGGGCAGCCGGGCGGCGCCGCCTGCCGCCCTGGTGAGGCCGGCCATGGCCGCTGAGGCCGGCCTCGCCTATCACGGCGACGCCGAACTGGCGCCCGGGCTCATCGACCTGGCGGTGAACGTGCGCCGCCAGGAGCCGCCCGGCTGGCTGCGGGAGGAACTCGCCCCGACCCTGCGCCAGCTGGCCGCCTACCCCGACCCGGGACCGGCCAGGCGGGCGGTGGCGGCACGGCATGGGCGGCGGGAAGACGAAGTCCTGCTCACCGCGGGCGCCGCCGAGGCGTTCGTGCTGATCGCCAGGGCCCTGCGGCCGGAATGCGCGGTGGTCGTACATCCGCAGTTCACCGAGCCGGAGGCCGCGCTGCGGGCCGCCGGGCACCCGGTGCGGCGGGTGCTGCTCTCACCCGCGGACGGATTCAGGCTGGCGGGCGCGGACATTCCGCCGGAAGCCGACCTGGTGGTCATCGGCAACCCCACCAACCCGACGTCTGTCCTGCACCCGGCGGCCTGCCTTGCGGCCTGCGCCCGGCCCGGGCGGGTGCTGGTCGTGGACGAGGCGTTCATGGACGCGGTACCCGGTGAGCCGGAGAGCCTGGCCGGATCGCCGGATGTCCCGGGCCTTCTCGTCATCCGGAGCCTGACCAAGACCTGGGGGCTCGCGGGCTTGCGGATCGGTTACCTGCTGGGATCCGCGGGCCTGCTGGAGCGGCTGCGCCGTGCGCAGCCGCTGTGGGCGGTATCCACCCCCGCCCTCGCCGCGGCCCGCGCCTGTTCCTCCCCCAGGGCGGTCGCGGAGGCGACCGCCCTGGCCCGGGCGTCCGAGGAGCACCGGGCGCACCTGGTGCGGCTGCTCCGCGCGATCCCGGGCGTGGAGATGGCCGGTGACCAGCGGGCGCCGTTCATCCTCATCCGCGTTCCCGATGGCGAGAAGGTCCGGAACGGGCTGCGCCGCAGGGGCTTCGCCGTGCGGCGGGGCGACACCTTCCCCGGGCTCGGCGCGGACTGGCTGCGGATCGCCGTACGCGACCCGGCGACGTGCGAGGCGTTCGCCGGCTGTCTCCGTGAGGTACTGGCCTGACTCAGGCCGGCCGTGCTCTTACCCTCCCGTGACGGCGCGGCGAATGCGAAGACCGTTACCGCCACCAGCATCAGCGGTCCTTGATCGCGCTTCCCCTCCGGGGCGGCGTCCAGGCAGGCGACGCGCGGCGGGCTAGCTCTCGCCGGAGCGGCGGTCTGAGCGCGGGCGGACCAGGGTGAAGGTCTCGAAGACGGTGTAGTCGACGGTGGGCGCGCCCTTGGCGCCGGTCCCCGGGTTCACCGGGTCGGCGCCGAGCGCGTGATAATGGGTGACCGTGATGGACGTCTGCCCGTCCGGGTGGCTGCCCGGGTCCACGTCGAATACGGCGATGCCGTAGCCGGTGGCCGTGTCCCGCCTGGCGGACCAGATCGCGTCCTCGGTCGCCTGCGCGCCCGCCCGCGCGTACACGCCGGGGGTGGCCGACGGTACGGGCCGGTTGGGCTGGATGAAGACCCGTGCCTGGGTGTCGCCGTCGGCCGCGTCCACCCCGTAGCTGTCGAGGTTGGCGCTGGTGCCGCCGCAGCCGAGGACGAGGTAGACGGTGCCCTTGCTGGTATCGATGGTGCCGCTGTCCACCGTCGTCACCGGGCGCGGCCGCCAGGTGTCCACCGTGGCGCCGGTCGCGGTCAGGACGCCGGCGTTATGGTCGATGCCGCGCACCGGAAAGGACCGCTCGTAGTCGTGGTCGTGGCCCGACAGCACCAGGTCGACCTGGTAGCGGTCGAACAGCGGCAGCCAGGCGGCGCGCAGCCCCGCGTCCGAACCGTTCCCGGTCTTGGACGACGAGCAGGGGCACTGGTGCATCTGGACGATGATCCAGTCGACCGACGGGTCCTGGCGGCCCGCCCGCAGGGTCTCTTCCAGCCAGCGGGTCTGCTCGCCGCCGGAGTAGCCGCGGATGTAGAACGAGGTGCCCGGCTCGATCGGCCCGTTGCCGGTGGAGGCGGCGGGCACCAGCGCGGCCGGGCCGGCCACGAACGCGCCCGCGTCCTGGTAGACCACCTCGTCGGCGCTCAGCGACACGAACAGCACCGAGCCTACCTGGAAGGAGTACCAGCGGCCCTCGAACTGCGGCAGGCCGTTGGACGGCAGCGTGTACCGGGTGAGGTAGGCCGTGAAGCCCTGCGGGCCGTTGTTGAACTCGATCTCGTGGTTGCCGGGGGCGGGCATCCAGGGCCGGTTGGCCGCCGAGGACTGGTTGTTGTTGCCGAAGTCCCGCCAGACCGCGGGCTGGCTCATCGGGTTCAGGTCGGCGTAGCACAGGTCGCCGTTGAGCAGGTGGAACAGCGGCTGGAACGACTCGACGGCGCTGACCGCGTACGCGGACTGGCCGTAGGACAGCACCCACGCGGTATTGGGCGTGGCGAGGTCGCCGAAGCTGGTGAACCGGAACTTCGCCCGGCCCGCCGGCGCGGTGGTGAACGTCGCGCTGAACGGGTCGGCCGCGTTGGCGTCGTTGTCCGCGGTGACGGTGTAGGCATAGCTCTTGCCCGGGCGCAGGCGGCGGATCCGGGCATGGTAGGTGTAGGTGGTCTCGCCGTTCAGCCCGTCGGTGTACGGGCGCTCCTCGGCCGGGATGACCCGCTCGCCGAGCTGGACGCGCGGCCGGATCGCCGGGCCGGGCGAGGCCCAGGATACGACAACAGACGTTGCGGGGTCGTCCCCCCAGGTCAGGTGGACCTGCTCGGGTGTGCCGCCACTGGGCGCGTCCGCGCTCGTCCGCGTGGCGGCGGTGGCGCTGGCGGGGACGGCGGCGGCCGCGAGCAGGCCGGCGCCGCCGGCGGTCAGCATGTGCCGCCGGGACAGGCCCTTGCGGGTGTTCTCGGGGTTCTCAGGCATGAGCCTGACTCTCGCGCCCGATGGTTAATACAGGACGACGTCATGGAAGGTCCCGGCGCGAGAGCGGATGAATAAGTTCTTAATGCGCGTGCCGCCTCAGAGCCCGGCTCATTGGCCATGGCCCCCCGTCCGGCGCGGCGAAGCCGCGACGGCGGGCAGTGGCTGCCCTGAGCGGGGGCAGCCAGACCCGCGTCCGCCGCCGGGACCGATTGCGCCGCGCCGCGGTGAGGGTTACCGCCCTCGTTGTCTGCCATGGCCGCGCCTGTTACAACTGGCAGGTGGACGCCGGTGCCGTCCGGGCGGGGACTTGCCGGCTCCGGATGAGTTTCGTGACGGGAGTGCCCATCTGTGAAGGCTGCGCGCTGGGTGGACGTGGGACGCATGGTGTGCGAGGACGTGCCGGTGCCGTCGGTCGCGGACGGCGAGGTCCTGCTGCGGACCGCCTACGCCTCCATCTGCGGCTCCGATCTGCACACCGTGTTCCTCAACGCGCCGGCCCGGCCCGGGGCGGCCGGCTACCCCGGGCACGAGAGCGTGGGCGAGGTGGTGGAGTCGCGCTGCCCCGGTTTCGAGCCGGGCGACCGCGTGCTGACCGTCCCGTATGCCGCCGACGGGCGCTGTCTGGCCGAGTTCCAGGCGCTGCCCGGCTCTGCCTGCGTCCGGCTGCCGGCCACGGCGCCGCTCAGCCACCTGCTCATGGCGCAGCAGCTCGGCACGGTCGTCTACGCGCTCCGCTCCCATCCGCTCGATCTGGTCGGCAAGGATGCCGCCGTCATCGGGCAGGGGTCGGCGGGCGCCTTCTTCACGTTCCTGCTCAAGCGGGCTGGGGCGGCCCGCGTGCTGGTGTCGGACAAGTCGCCCGCCCGCCTGGCCTACTCCCGGCAGGTGGGCGCCGACCTTGCCGTGGACGCGGGCGCCGTCGACTTCCGGTCGGCGGTGATGGAGGCCACTGGCGGCCGGGGAGCCGACGTGGTGGTGGAGGCGGTCGGCAGCCGGGAAACGTTCCCGCTGAGCCTGGAACTGGCCGCGTCCGGGGCGACCGTCGTCTGGTTCGGCCTGCCGGAGGACGACGGCGGCTACCCGTTCTCGTTTGGCGAGTTCTTCCGGCGGCGGCTGACCGCCCACACGAAGTTCGGCGCCCAGGGCGAGCCAGGGCTTGAGTCGTTCCGGTACGCCGTGCGGCTGATCGCGGACGGCGCGCTCGACGTGGCCCCGCTGCTCGGCCACATGCTGCCGATCGAGCAGGTCGACGAGGCCTTCCGCATCGCCCGTGACCGGACCGGCAACGCGCTGAAGGTGTCGATCAAGTTCTGACCGGGGGCGTCCAGAAAGACGCCGGGGGAGAGGCGGTCGCCGCCCCCGGCGCGTATCGCCCGGGATGCTCACCGCCTGCGCCGCCGGCTCGCCGTACTCCGCCGCCGGCTCGCCGTACTCCGCCGCGCCGCGCGGGCACCGAGGCTGGCACGGGCTGGCCGCGCGGTCCTGGCCGCGCTGGCCCGGCGGCAGGGCAGGTGCTCAGGCCAGCCGCGGCATGGCGAGCGGTGCAGGCCCTCCGCGGATCTGCCGTATCCGGCTGGTTCCCCGTCCGGGACCCCATCATCCGGGGTGGCGAACAGCAGGACCCGACGATAACATCCGCATAGGCGGATATGTCAGCCTGATGCGTGGAGGCGCCCGTGGCCGCTCCGTCTTCCCTGGTGACGCTGGCCGCCGGCAACGCCGGGTGCGTCCGCATCGCGCCCGCCCCGGACGCAGGCACCGGGCCGTGACCGGCACCGGGCTGATGACGGTCGGCGAGCTGTCCCGCCGCACCGGGACGCCCGCCAGGGCGCTGCGCGCCTGGACGGACATGGGCCTGGTGTACTCGGCGGGCCGCAGCCCGGCCGGGTACCGGCTCTACGACGAGTCCGCGCTGTGGTGCGCCGCGGTGATCGGCAAGCTGCGCGGCCTGGGCCTGACCATCGCGGAGATCCGCGCCCTGGCCGATGTCTACCTCGGCCGGCCTGCCGAGCCGGTCGGCCCGCACCTGGCGGCGCTGCTGCGCCGCGCCCGCGCCAGGACCGACACGAAGATCGCGGACCTGCAGCGGTTGCGGGAGCGTATCGACCAGGCCCTGGCCGGGGACGAGCTCGCCGGCGACGCGCCGCGCGGCACCGACCCCCGGTACCGGACAACGCTTGACCTTGCCCCCGGGGGCAAGCCGTAGCGTCGGCACGGAGGTGATGCCCGTGCCCGACCTGAAAGCGACCCCTCACCGGACGGCGCGGCAGCCGGGAGACGCAAGCCGGCCCCGGGCCGCGGACCCCGCCCGCACGCGGGTCATCGGCACAGCGGGAACCGCGGCCCGGATCATGGTGGGCGCGGCCCTGCTCGGCTCGGTAGTGACCGGGGAGGCCAGCCGGGGATGGCATCCCGCGGCCTGGGCGCTCGCGCTGCTGGGGTTCCCGGCCGCGGCCCTGGCGGCGGCGTGGCTGCGGGCGCGGCGCCGCCAGGGCGGGCTGCTGGCGACCGGCCCGGCCGGGCACGCGGTCAACGCGGCCGTGTTCGCGGCCCTGTACGCCACCCCGTGGTACGCGCCCGCGCTCGGCTTCACCAGCGACGCCGCGCTGATCTTCTACGGCGCGTCCATGCTGCTGGCCGCGGCCCGCGGCTACGCCGGGTGCGAGGTGCTCGCCGTCCCGAACTGGCTGCTGCGCCGCGACGACCAGGTCGGCTGCGTCCTGTTCGCACCCGTCGACGCCCTCGAACGGCGGCGGGCCGACGCCCGGTGATGACGGGGGGCGGCCGCCGGGCCCTCCGGCCGCCGCCGCGGCGGTCCGGCCGCCTGCCGGACCGCCGCGGCGCGCGGGTACGGCTCTGGTGCGGTCCGTGGCCGGCGGCGGGCGTGCCGGACCGAGACACCGCCGGCCGTTCGGCTCGGTGAACCCCGGGCAGCGCGGCGGAGCGGAACTGGCGCGCTGCCGGGGGCGCCGGGGGTGCGACGGAGGCCGGAGGGCAGGGCCGGCCGTCACTCCTGCAGCCACCACGGGGCCGGGCTGGTCCCTCTTCGGTGCAGGTCCATGAGAGTGTCATGGGCGCGCTCCCAGAGGAGCTCGGCGATGAGCTCCACCTTCTGGGCCACGTCCACGGCACCGGCCCGCTCTTCCCCGCTTACCGGGAAGACCGAGAGGGACCTGCGCAGCACATCCCGGCGGTCCTTTGCGGACGGGTGCGTCTCGCCGGTCATGTCGACGACACGACCGAGGGTGAGTACGCACAGGGCTCGCCGCATCATGTCAAGGCCGCTGAAATAGGCGTCGGCCCCGATGTACTCAAGCGCCAGGTTGCGGTACCTTGGCCTAGCCGCCAGCGAGGCGAGCCGCAGGCCATACCCGTCGGCGTCGAGCTCGGCGAGGTGGCTGCGCACCGCGGGACTGCCGGCGTCGGGGCCGTCATACCCGACCCAGCGGAGGCGGGCCATCCCGGCCGCCGCCGAATTCCGCTGGGCGATATGGCCGTACTCATGCCCCATGACAAAGAGTTCCATCGACGCCCGGATGATCGCGGCCATCGCCCTGTTGCCAGGCCCGAGCTGGCTCCGCCGGAAGGCTTCCGGCGACGTGTAGACCTGAGAACTACCGGGTCTTCCCGTCGTGGCATAGGACACAAGCAGGTCCGTGAAGCCCTCCGCGATGGACGGGTCGCGCTCGATTTTCCGCCGGATATCGGACTCATCCCAGGACAGGCTCCAGAACTCGGTGCCGTACTCCGGCGACGGCGCCGCCGTCAGCGCGCTGGCAATCGCCTTGCTGAAAAGGTGCGCGAAAAGAAAGAACTGCCAGTCGAAGATGATCAGGTGATCCGCATCTGACTCGCCGGCCCGCATGTCCTCTGGAACCGGCACCGTGTACGCATGGATATCCCCGGTGGGCATGGTGCCAACGAGCGGCTGGGCCGGCAGGGGGCAGTTCAATTGGCGCGCCACGTTAAATATCTGCGTCGACGCGCCTGAGATGGTGCGGTAGATAATCGGGCTCTCGAACCTGGTCGGTGCCCCGAGGTCGTCGAAGGCGTGAAGGTGCTGGCCTCGGGCCTGGGCCTCCGCTACCCGCCGCGCCCGCTCCTGGGCGTCCTCCGAGTAGTCCAGCGCGCCGTAATCGGCCATCTGCCGGATCTGGGCGAACATGGCATCAAACTGGCCGATCCCGTAGCCGGTGAGACCGGCCACGTTGACGGGCGGCTCTACGCGCCACTTCCGGTAGGCCTCCTCCTGAAGCATTTCCAGGAGCCTGGCCGCGCCGGCTTGACTCGCCACGGCTTACGCGTGCGGTCCGCCGGAGTCGATCTCCGGCGGACCAGGACGCTCGGTGATGGTAGCGTTTGCGCTGCCTGGGAGGTTGACGCGCAGGACCTTGGCGATCGCCTCGATGCTGATCTCGGCCAGGGACATGGTGAGCTTGGCGACGGTTTCGATGACCTCGCGGAAGTTCCCGTCCGGCTCTCTCACATCCACGGTGACCGTCCCGTCACTGCCGATGATCACGACCAGGCCGTAGACGACGCCTCGCGTGCGGTAGAAATGCTTGCTCGCGTCCGGCCGCAGGTCGATCACCTGACCGCCCTGCCGGGCGTCGATGGCTCGCTGCACCATAGAGACCGCGAGCGCGGAGCCGATGAGCACAAGCGCCACGGCGCTGACCGGATCCACTCCGGTGGCGGGCAGCTCCCTGAGCTCGACCTGGTGGCCGGCGGCCGTCTCCCTGGCCGCCGGAAGATCCTCACGGCGTACCGATACTACTGCCTGGACTGTGTCGCCATCTAGCATTCAGTGTTCCCCAGGATGGCCCGAAGATAGAGGGGTGCCCGTTCCCCGCATGGCGTAACCGAAGCATACCGTGACGCCTGCCGTGATTAATTCACGTTGCCAGCGTTACATTTGATGGAAGAGTTACCATATTGATTCCGTAAACTGGGGTGCCTGGGGGATCGTGCGCAACCCCGCTTGCGGCCACGCCATACGAACGGGCCGCACCGGGCGTGGCCCAGCCGGCGGCGTGCCCCGCCGGGCCGCCAGCGCCGGCACATGGCCCAGGCGATCTGCGCATCCCCGGCGGCGGTCAGGACCCCGGCCGCGCCCGCCCTCCCCCCGCGTGACCGACGGCTCCGCCGGCCCTTCCAGTCCGTGCCCGCCCGGTGCCGGCGTTGCGGCCCATCCGCGCACTGCCTTGTGCCTGGTCCCGTTCTGTTGTCTCATTGTGACTACTAGGTCCCGGCCAAGGGCGTGCCGGGATCCGCGAGGGAGATGAGCGTTCATGACAGTGACCGTGGACCAGACCGTCGAGCAGTTCACAGCAGCCCCCCACCAGCTCTTCATCAATGGCCAGTGGGTCGACGCGGCCTCGGGCAAGACGTTCCAGACGCCGAACCCCGCGACCGGCGAAACCCTGGCGCACGTGGCCGAGGGGGACGCCGAGGACATCGACCGGGCCGTCCGCGCCGCGCGCAAGGCGTTCGACGAGGGCCCGTGGGGCCGCCTTACGCCGTCCGAGCGCGGCCGGATCATCTGGCGGATCGGCGACCTGATCCTCGAGCATGCCGACGAGCTCGCCCAGCTGGAGTCGCTGGACAACGGCAAGCCCTACGCGGTGGCCCGGGCGGCGGACGTCCCGCTGGCCGCCGACCTGTTCCACTACATGGCCGGGTGGGCCACCAAGATCGAGGGCGACACGATCAATATCTCGGTGCCCTACATGCCGGGCGCGAACTTCCACTCCTACACGCTGCGCGAGCCGGTCGGCGTGGTCGGCCAGATCATCCCGTGGAACTTCCCGCTGCTGATGGCCGCGTGGAAGCTCGGCCCGGCGCTCGCCACGGGCAACACCGTGGTCCTCAAGCCGGCCGAGCAGACCCCGTTGAGCGCGATCCGGCTCGCCGGGCTGATCGCCGAGGCCGGCGTTCCCGACGGCGTGGTGAACGTGGTCACCGGCTTCGGCGAGACCGCCGGGGCCGCGCTCGCCGCGCACGGCCTCGTCGACAAGGTGGCCTTCACCGGGTCGACCGAGGTCGGCAAGCTGATCGTGCAGGCCGCGGCGGGGAACCTGAAGAAGGTCACCTTGGAGCTGGGCGGCAAGTCGCCCAACATCGTCTTCGAGGACGCCTCGCCCGAGGCCGTGGCGGGCGCGGCGAACGCGATCTTCTTCAATCACGGGCAGTGCTGCGTCGCCGGGTCCCGGCTGTTCGTCCAGCGGAGCCGGTTCGACGAGGTCGTCGAGGGCGTCGCCCAGATCGCCCGCTCCATCCGCCTCGGCCCGGGCATGGACGAGGCCACCCAGATGGGACCGCTGGTCTCCGACGAACAGCTGCGCCGGGTCATCGGCTACCTGGAATCCGGGCGGCAGGACGGCGCGAAGGCCGTCACCGGCGGCGGCCGTCACGGCGACAAGGGCTACTTCGTCGAGCCCACCGTGCTGACCAACACGACCCCCGACATGAAGGTCGTCCGCGAGGAGATCTTCGGCCCGGTCGTGGTGGCGGCACCGTTCCAGTCGATCGATGAGATCGCCGCCGCCGCCAACGACACCGACTACGGCTTGGGTGCCGGCATCTGGACCCAGGACATCTCCAAGGCCCACGCTCTGGCCAAGAAGATCCGCGCGGGCACCGTCTGGATCAACTGCTACAACGTGTTCGACGCGTCCCTGCCGTTCGGCGGGTACAAGCAGTCCGGCTGGGGGCGCGAGATGGGGCACGAGGTGCTGCAAGCCTATACCGAGGTCAAGGCCGTCACCGTGCAGCTGTGAACGACGGCCCGGACGCCGGCGCGGCCGCCCTGCCGGCGCGGCCGCGCTGGCGGCCCTGGCGGGGTGTCTGCTACCGTTGCGGTGGTCTCGTTGTGACTACGGCAGGATGCGTGGTGCCCGTCACCGTGCCTGGCCGCACGGCAATGTCAAGTGCGCCCGGCACGCCTGTGCGGCCTGCGCCCGCGTCGTATGCCGGGGTTCGCCGCGGGCTGGCCGCGGCGGCCGTTCTTCCGGGCACGTAACCGTGGAGCAGGCATGGCACTTCTCGATGATGAGCTCTGGCGGGGCCGGGTGTACTCCGGCGGCTGGGTGACGGCCTCCGGCCGCGACGCGCCCGTGACCGAGCCCGCCACCGGTGCCGAACTCGGCCGGACCGGGATCGGCTCGCCGGCCGACATGGCCGCCGCTGCCCGGCGGGCAGCGGCGGCACAGCGGGACTGGGCCGCCCGGCCGCACTCCGAGCGCTCGGCGCTGCTGCGCAAGGCCGCCGACATCTGGCTGGCCAACGCCGCCGAGATCGAGCAGTGGAACATCCGCGAGAGCGGCAAGATAGGGCCGGCCGCCCAGTTCGAGACCCACCTGGTCACCAGCGAACTCTACGAGGCGGCCACCCTGCCCTCCCGTCCCTGCGGCGACCTGATCCCGACCGAGAGCCCGCGGCTCAGCTTCACCGAGCGCGTCCCGGCCGGGGTGGTCGGCGTGATCGCACCGTTCAATTTCCCCCAAGTCCTGGCCATGCGATCGGTCGCACCCGCGCTCGCCCTGGGCAACGCCGTGGTGCTCAAGCCCGACCCGCGCACCGCCGTCTGCGGCGGCGTGGCGCTGGCGCGGGTCTTCGAGGAGGCCGGGCTGCCCGAGGGGCTGCTGCACGTGATCCCGGGCGGGCCAGAGGCCGGGGAGGCCCTGATCGCCGACCCGCTGGTGCGGATCATCTCCTTCACCGGGTCCACCGCCGTCGGCCGCCGTGTCGGCGAGCTCGCGGGGCGCCACCTCAAGCGCGTCCACCTGGAACTCGGCGGAAACTCCGCGCTGGTCGTCCTGGACGACGTCGACCTGGAACGGGCTGTGTCGGCCGGCGCGTGGGGGTCGTTCCTGCACCAGGGCCAGATCTGCATGACCACCGGGCGGCACCTGGTGCACGAGGCCGTCTACGACGACTACGTCGCCGCCCTGGCCGCAAAGGCGGATCACCTGCCGGTGGGCGATCCGGCCAGCGGGCAGGTCGCCCTCGGCCCGGTCATCGACGAGCGCCAGCGGGACAAGATCCACGCCCTGGTCACCGCCACCACGGGCGCCGGGGCCAAGCTCGCGGCAGGAGGGAGCTACGAGGGGCTGTTCTACCGGCCGACCGTGCTGGCCGACGTCACGCCGGACATGCCCGCTTACGCCAGCGAGGTCTTCGGCCCGGTCGCCCCCGTGCTGAGGTTCGGCAGCGCCGACGACATCGCCGAACTCGCCGCGCGCAGCGAGTACGGCCTGTCGCTCGGAATTCTCACCAGGGATGTGATGCGCGGCCTCGACCTGGCCCGCCGCATCCCCACCGGGATCGTCCACATCAACGAGCAGACCGTCGACGACGAGGCCAACACGCCGTTCGGCGGCACCGGCGACTCCGGCACCGGGGCGCGGTTCGGCGGCAGCGCCAACCTCGACGCCTTCACCGAGACGCGCTGGATCACCATGCGCGGCGACATCGCGCCCTACCCGTTCTGAGCCGGTCGGCCAGGCGCGTCGTCACCGTAGCCCGCCACGGCCAGGCCGGTGCCAGACCAGCCCGGGCGACTTGCCCAGCGGGCCTGGCGCCTGCGATCAGGCCGTCATCGCAGCGGTCCCGGGCAGCGGACGTCCGCGATCGCGCAGCCACGTGCCGTCACGGCCATGGCTGAACGGCAGCTCTGAATAGCCGATGCGCGAGCTGAACGAGGACGCCGAACGGCGCGGGGAAGCCCATAACGGCACTAGACATTCGTTTTTGCTCTGCGTACGCCGCGGACGTCCAGTTCTCGCGGGACTTCGCCGTCTTTGATGTCCGGCCCGGCAGCGCGAACGGGTGGCCTCCGGCGCTCGTTACCCGGCTGTCTCGTCTTCGCCTTCCGGCTGGGGCGGGATGATGAGGTCGATAGTCGGGAAGTAGGTGCGGTACCTGTTGACGTCGCGGGTCAGTAGCCGGTACCCGGCAACGGCTGCGTGCGCGCCGATATAGAAGTCCGGCATCGGAGATCGTTTCTGCCCGCCGCTGCGGCGGTACTGCAGGAATGCCTTGCCTGCGGCGAAGCCGGCGAGGTAGGGCAGCGGCTCGCGTTCGTAAGCATCGGGCGGCAGCAGTTCCTCCATTTCCTCGATGGTCTGGTAGCCGACGGAGACCTCGGCGTAGATGAGCGGGTTGATAACCGCCCGGCCGGTGTCGACGGCAGCCGCGAGCTGCGCGGCGGACCAGTCGGCCCACTGCCTGTCGCCGGTGATGACGTCCAGCAGGACGCAGGAGTCGATCAGGGTGGCGGGGCGGACCGCCGCCGGGCTACTCGCCACGAAGCAGCGCCATGATCTGGTCGGTGCTCATGCCCGCCACGTCCTTCCCGGTGGCGGTGTTGCGCAGTTGCCGGGCCAGTCGCTGCCCCCGGGTCTCGGTACCCTCGGCGCGGACGATCCGCAGGGCGCCATCGACCTCCACGACCTCGACATCGTCTCCGGGGTGCAGCCCGTACTTGTCCCGCAGGTGCGCGGGGATGGTGACCTGGCCCTTACTGTTCAGTATCATGGCGGCCTCCAGCCCTGGTATCCGGTATTACTGCTATTACGTAATAGTAGCCGGGAAACGCTGGCTTGGCCGCAGGTGGCAACACCCGGCAGTAGGCCCGGCGAGCGGCGAGCGGCAGCCACCCGCCTGCCATCCACTGAGCCATACGGTCGCCGGTTTTACCTGGTCAGCCCCTATAGGATACGCAACGGTGCGGGCAAGGCCACGCTGCTGCGCGCGCTGGCCGGCCTGGACCGCGAGGTCACGGGAGAACTCGGCGTGACCGGTCCGGTGGCGGTGGCCTTCCGGCTGAGGCCAGGCACCCGTTCCGCGCACGCCGGAAGGCAGGTTCCATGACCCGTCACGGCCTCACCGCGCCCGCGCCGCCGGACACCGCGCCATCCGGCACCGCGCCATCTGGCACCGCGCCGCCGGACCGCATCGACCCGGACGCGTTCCGCCGGGCACTGTCCCGGCACCCGGCGGGTGTCGCGATCATAACGCTCCGCGGCCCCGCCGGACTGACCGTCACCTCGTTCAGCTCGGCCAGCCTGAACCCGCCGC
>DATGLH010000116.1:0-28431 GCA_035294225.1 Trebonia sp. | reverse complement strand
CGGTCATCGGCGTGCATGACTGGGAGCGCGAGACCGAGCAGACGCTGGTGTTCGGGGTGGACATGGCGGCCGACGTGGCCGCGGCCGCCGCCCGTGACGACATCGCGGACGCGCTCGACTACTCCGCGGTCGCGCAGACGGTCACGGAGGTCGTCACCAGCGGGAAGTTCCGGCTCATCGAGACCGCCGCCGAGCGGGTCGCGCAGCGCCTGCTCGCCGACTACCGGTCCGGCTGGGTCCGGGTCGAGGTGGTGAAGCCGCTGCCCGCCGAGGGGTACACCGCCGCGGTGGTCATCGAGCGCGGGAGCCGGTAAGCCCCTTCGACGGGGGACCGCGCGTCTAGTAGCGTGCCCATCATGCGGATCGGCCTGTTCGTCACCTGCCTGACCGACACCCTGTTCCCGGAGACCGGCAAGGCCGTGGTCACGCTGCTGGAGCGGCTCGGGCACGAGGTGGACTTCCCGATGGGCCAGTCGTGCTGCGGGCAGATGCACTTCAACACCGGCTACCGGCGCGAGGCGGTGCCGATGGTCAGGGGCTTCGCGGCCGCCTTCGCGGGTTACGAGGCGATCGTCAGCCCGTCGGCGTCATGCGCCGCCATGGTGCACGAGTACCATCCCGTCCTGGCCGAAGGGGACGCCCGGCTGGAACGCCTGGTCGCGGCGATCGTGCCCCGCGTGTACGACCTGTCGACGTTCCTGGTCGGCGTCCTCGGCCTCACCGACGTGGGCGCGTACTTCCCGCACCGGGTGACGTACCACCCCACGTGCCACTCCCTGCGGCTGCTGCGGGTCGGCGACGCGCCGCTGCGGCTGCTGCGGGCGGTCCGCGGCCTCGACCTGGTGGACCTGCCGGACGCCGAGACGTGCTGCGGGTTCGGCGGCACGTTCGCGGTGAAGAACAAGGACGTCTCGGCGGCGATGTGCGCGGACAAGGTGGCCGCCATCAGGCAGTCCAGGGCCGAGGTCGTGTGCGCCGGAGACAATTCCTGCCTGATGCACATCGGCGGCGCGCTCAGCCGGATGCGCACCGGGGTCCGCGCCATGCACCTGGCGGAGATCCTCGCCTCGGGGGAGGGACGGTGACCGCTCTGGGGCGCATGCCCACGTACCTGGGCATGCCGGCGTTCCCCGACGCGGCCAGGCGGGCGGTCGCCGACTCGCAGCTGCGCCGCAACCTGACCCACGCCACCACCGCGATCCGGGCAAAGCGGGCCGGCGCCGTCGCCGAGCTCGACGACTGGGAGGCGCTCCGGCAGGCCGCGAAGGCCATCAAGGACCACACGCTCGCCAACCTCGGCACGTACCTGCTGCGCCTGGAGGAGAACGTCACCAAGGCGGGCGGCCACGTGCACTGGGCACGCGACGCCGCCGAGGCGAACGCGATCGTGACCGGCCTGGTCCGCGCGGCCGGGGCAGACAGGGTGGTCAAGGTCAAGTCGATGGCCACCCAGGAGACGGGCCTGAACGAGGCGCTGGAGGCGGCCGGCGTCACCGCGGTGGAGACCGACCTGGCCGAGCTCATCGTCCAGCTCGGCCACGACCGGCCCAGCCACATCCTGGTGCCTGCCATCCACAAGAACCGCGCCGAGATCGGCGGGCTGTTCCGGACCGCGATGCCGGACGCGCCGGCCGGCCTGACCGACGACCCGCCCCGGCTCACCGCCGCCGCCCGTGCGCACCTGCGGCAGGCGTTCCTGTCCGCCGAGGTCGGCATATCCGGCGCGAACTTCGCGGTCGCCGACACCGGATCGCTCGTCGTCGTGGAGTCCGAGGGCAACGGCCGCATGTGCCTGACCCTGCCGCGGACCCTGATCTCGGTGGTCGGCGTGGAGAAGGTGCTGCCGTCCTGGCGCGACCTTGAGGTCTTCCTGGCGCTGCTGCCGCGCAGTTCGACGGCCGAGCGGATGAACCCGTACACGACGATCTGGTCCGGCGTGACACCCGGCGACGGGCCGTCGGAGTTCCACCTGGTGCTGCTGGACAACGGCCGGACCGCGACCCTGGCGGACCGCGTCGGGCGGCAGGCGCTGCGCTGCATCCGGTGCTCGGCGTGCCTGAACGCGTGCCCGGTGTACGAGCGGGCGGGCGGCCACGCCTACGGCTCGCCCTACCCGGGCCCGATCGGCGCGATCCTGTCGCCGCAGCTGCGCGGCACCGGTTCCGCCGTCGACGCGTCGCTGCCGTTCGCCTCGTCGCTGTGCGGCGCCTGCTACGAGGTCTGCCCGGTCGCGATCAACATCCCGGAGGCGCTCGTCCACCTGCGCGCCCGGGCGGTGGAAGACCACAAGCGCTATTCCGAACGGACGGTGTTCCAGCTCTCCGGCTACGTGCTCTCCTCGCCGCGGCGCCTGGCCGCGGCCCAGCGCGCGGCGTCGTTCGGCCGGCACCTCGCCGGCCGGTCGGGCCGGATCCGGCGGCTGCCGCCGCCGCTGTCCGGGTGGACCGACACCCGCGACGCGCCCGCCCCGCCGCCGGAGTCGTTCCGCGCCTGGTGGGCCCGTACCAGGGGCAGTGCCGGGCGCGGCGGCCAGGCCGGGCGCGGCGGCCAGGCCGGGCCCGGTTCCCGCCCCGGGGGAGCGGCCGGATGAGCGCCGCCCGCGAGGAGATCCTCGCCCGCATCCGCGCCGCCACGGGGGCGCCCGCTCCGGAGGCGGACGTCGACGCCGCGTACGCGGCCCTGCCCCGCGGCTACCGGCGGGCGCATCACGACCCGGCGGACGCCGATATCGTCGCCCTGTTCGCCGAACGCGCCGCCGACTACCGCGCGGTCGTCGAGCGCGTCCCGCCGGACGGCCTGGCGAGCGCCGTCGCCGGCGTGCTCGCGGGCATCTCCCGGTTCGTCGTCCCCGACGGCCTGCCGCCGGAATGGCTGGCCGGGCTGCCCGGCCCCGCCGCGGACAAGATCGTCCGCGACGACCCGCCGCTGTCCGCGCGGGAGCTTGACCGGATCTTCGGCGTGGTGACCGGGTGCGCGGCCGCGATCGCCGAGACCGGGACGATCGTCTTGGACCACGGCCCCGGCCAGGGCCGCCGCGCGCTCACCCTGGTGCCCGACTTCCACCTGGTGGTGGTCCGCGCCGGCCAGGTGGCCGCGGACATCGCCGACGCGCTCGCCCGGCTCGACCCGGGCCGCCCGCACACGCTGATCTCCGGCCCGTCCGCCACCAGCGACATCGAACTGATCCGCGTCGAGGGGGTCCACGGCCCTCGCAACCTGCACATCCTCATCGTCGGCTGACCGGAGCACCTGGCGTCCCGGCAGCACCGCCCGCCGGGACGCCGGCCTGCCGCGGCCAGCCTCCCGAATCGAAAAATCCTTCAGCATGTAAAGAAAATCCGGTATAGGCGTAAAACTCTTCCGGATCATGCGCAATGCCGTCGGCCGCTGCGATCGCTGTGAGCGGACAGCGCCGGGGAATGTTAGGGGGCTCTTCTTTCTTGAGTCTTGTTGACTCAACCTTAGGAGGGGCTGATGAGCGAAACGCTCACACTGCCGGTGCTGCCACTAGACGACGACGTGGTGCTGCCGGGCATGGTGGTCCCCATCGAGCTTTCGGACACCGAAGTCCGCGGCGCCGTCGAAGCCGCGAGGAACAGCCGGGGTCTTGGGCGGGGACCGGGGATCCGTTCGGAGGAGAACGCGCGGGTACTGATCGTCCCCCGGATCGGCGACCGCGGGCTCGCCGCCGTCGGGACGCTGGCGGTCATCGAGCAGATAGGGCGGATGCCGGCCGGAGTGCCCGCCGCGGTGCTCCGCGGCGTTTCCCGGGTGCGGATCGGGGCGGGCACCACCGGGCC
The DNA here is from genome assembly GCA_035294225.1 of Trebonia sp. Classification (GTDB taxonomy): domain Bacteria; phylum Actinomycetota; class Actinomycetes; order Streptosporangiales; family Streptosporangiaceae; genus Trebonia. The sequence continues at coordinate 24,631 of DATGLH010000116.1, read as the reverse complement.
GGGCGCGGCGCTGTGGGTCGAGGGCACCGTGATCCCCGAGACCGGGCAGGGACCCCGGGCGAACGAGCTTGCCAAGGAATACAAGTCCCTCATCATCGCGACGCTGCAAACGCGCGGCGCGTGGCAGGTCGTTGACATGATCCAGCAGCTCGACGACCCGTCGGCCATCGCCGACCGGGCCGGGTACGCCAGCTACCTGACAGCCGAGCAGAAGCTGACGCTGCTCCAGACCGCCGACCTGGTGGAGCGGCTCGAGCTCGCGATCGGCTGGACCCGTGACCACCTGGCCGAGCTCGACGTCGCCGAGTCCATCCGCAAGGACGTCACCGAGGGCATGGAGAAGCAGCAGAAGGAGTTCCTGCTGCGCCAGCAGCTCGCGGCCGTGCGTAAGGAGCTCAACGAGCTGACCGGCGACGGCAGCGGTTCCGAGGAAGACGATTACCGCGCCCGCGTGGAGGCGGCCGGCCTGCCGGAGAAGGTGCGCGATGCCGCGCTCAAGGAGGTCGGCAAGCTCGAGCGGACGCCTGACGGGTCGCCGGAGACGGGCTGGATCAGGACATGGCTGGACACGATCCTCGACATCCCGTGGAACGAGCGGACCGAGGACGCCTACGACATCGCCGGCGCACGGCGCATCCTCGATGAGGACCACACCGGTCTGGACGACGTGAAGGACCGGATCATCGAGTACCTGGCCGTGCGCAAGCGGCGCAGCGACCGCGGCCTCGGCGTGATCGGCGGACGCCGGTCCGGTGCGGTGCTGGCGCTGGTCGGGCCGCCCGGAGTCGGCAAGACCTCGCTGGGCGAATCCGTGGCCCGCGCGATGGGCCGCAAGTTCGTCCGTGTCGCGCTCGGCGGTGTCCGGGACGAGGCCGAGATCCGCGGCCACCGGCGCACCTACGTCGGCGCGCTGCCCGGCCGGATCGTCCGGGCCATCCGCGAGGCCGGCACGATGAACCCGGTCGTGCTGCTCGACGAGGTGGACAAGATCGGCTCCGACTACCGGGGCGACCCGGCGGCGGCGCTCCTGGAGGTCCTCGACCCGGCGCAGAACCACACCTTCCGCGACCACTACCTGGAGGTCGACCTCGACCTGTCCGACGTGGTGTTCCTCGCCACGGCGAACGTGCTGGAGGGGATCCCCGGGCCGCTGCTCGACCGGATGGAGCTGGTCCAGCTCGACGGCTACACCGAGGACGAGAAGGTCGCGATCGCGCGGGACCACCTGCTGCCGCGGCAGCTGGCCAAGGCCGGCCTGGCGGCCGAGGAGGCCACCATCTCCGACGACGCGCTGCGGCTGATCGCGGCCGAGTACACCCGCGAGGCCGGCGTCCGGGCGCTGGAGCGGTCGATCGCGCGGGTGCTGCGGAAGATCGCGGCGGCGGAGGCGCTCACGCCGGGCACCCTGCCGCTGGTGGTGCGTGCCGCGAACCTGCGCGACTACCTCGGCCGGCCGCGCTTCACCCCGGAGACCAGCCTCGCCGCCGACTCCCGGCGGACGGCGGTTCCAGGCGTCGCGACCGGCCTCGCGGTCACCGGCGCGGGCGGCGACGTACTCTACGTCGAGGCGTCGCTGGCCGATCCGGAGACCGGGGGCGCGGGCGTCACGCTCACCGGGCAGCTCGGCGACGTGATGAAGGAGTCGGCGCAGATCGCGCTGTCCTACCTGCGCTCGCACGGCGCTGAGCTGGAGCTCCCGGTCGGCGACCTGAAGGACCGCGGCGTCCACGTGCACGTCCCGGCGGGCGCGGTGCCCAAGGACGGGCCGTCCGCGGGCATCACGATGACGACGGCGCTGGCATCGCTGCTCTCCGGGCGCCCGGTCCGGTCCGACGTGGCCATGACCGGCGAGGTGTCGCTCACCGGCCGGGTGCTGCCCATCGGCGGGGTGAAGCAGAAGCTGCTCGCCGCGCACCGGGCGGGCATCACCACGGTGCTGATCCCGCAGCGCAACGAGCCTGACCTGGACGACGTCCCGGCCGAGGTGCTCGCCAAGCTGGACGTGCGCCCGGTCAGCGACGTGCGCGAGGTCTTGGCGCTGGCGCTCGAGCCGGCCACCGCCGGGGCGGCGGCCGTCGCGGCGTGAGAGCGGTGCAGCGGGGCGGCCCCCAGGGCCGCCCCGCTGCCATGTTCACCGGCTACCCGGGTAACCGGCGCGGTGAGCTACGCGGAGTGGTCGGGACAGAGGCCGAAGAGCTCCACCGTGTGGTCGACCGACGTGAACCCGGCCTCGGCGGCGACCTTCTCCGCCCACTGCTCGACGACCCGGCCCTCCACCTCGACGCTGCGGCCGCAGACCCGGCACGTCAGGTGGTGATGGTGCGCGGTGGAACCGCACTGCCGGTAAAGGATCTCGCCGGAGGGGTCGCGGATCGTGTCCACGGCCCCTTGCTCGCTCAGCACCTGGAGGTGGCGGTAGACCGTGGTGAGCCCGACGGCCTCGCCGCGGCGGCGGAGCTCGGCGTGGATCTCCTGGGCGCTGCAGAAACCAGGAAGGCTGGTCAGCGCGGCCGCGACGGCCGAGGCCTGCCGGGTGCCGCGCACCCTCGTGCCGCGCGGCTGATCCACTGTCACATCTCGCACGGTAGCCGGCCTTCCCTTCGATGGCCATCAAGCGGGCCCCGCCGCGGGCCGCCCGCGCCGGGCCAGTTGCTTACTGATAATAGAAACGATTATCATTATGAGCGAATCGCGCCGAGGCGGGCGGGAGCGGCTCCCCGGCCGCGCCGAGGCGGGCGAGAGCACGTGGCGAGAGCGCTTGGGAGTGTCATGATGCGGAGCGTTGCCGGGAACCGCCCGGCCGCGGTCCTGCTGCTCACGGTGGCGGCGGCTATCGTCGCCACCGTGGTCATGGCGTGCTCGGGCGGCCCGGGCTCGCCGGGCTCCCCGGGCAAGATCGCCGCGGTGGGCGCCGAGAGCGAGTACGCCGACGTGATCGGGCAGATCGGCGGGCGGTATGTCCAGGTCAGCGCCATCATGAGCAACCCCAGCACCGACCCGCACACGTTCGAGGCGTCCATCGCGGTCGCCCGTGAGGTGGGCGGGGCCCAGCTCGTCGTGCAGAACGGGCTCGGCTACGACGCGTTCATGAACGCCATCGAGAGCGCGACGCCCAGCCCGGGCCGTAAGGTCATCGACGTCCAGCGGCTGCTCGGCCTGCCGGACAGCACGCCGAACCCGCACCTGTGGTACGCGCCCGGCACCATGCCCAAGGTGGCGGCCGCGATCGCCGCCGACCTGGCGGCCCTCCAGCCGTCGCACGCGTCGTACTTCCGGGCCAACGCCAAGGCGTTCATCGCCAGCCTGAGCTCCCTGACCAGCGCGATCGACGGCTTCAAGGCCGGCTACCGCGGCGTCCCCGCCGCCACCACCGAGCCGGTCGCCGACTACCTGCTGCGGGCGCTCGGCGTGGACAACCTTACGCCGTGGACGTTCCAGGCCGATGTCATGAACGGCGTTGACCCGTCGCCGCAGAGCGTGGCCGCCGAGCGGGCCCTGCTCACCCAGCGCAAGGTAAGGGTGCTCGTGTACAACCAGCAAGTGACGGACCCGCTGACCCAATCGCTGACGACCCTGGCGGCGGAGAACCACATCCCGGTGGTAGGCGTCTACGAGACGATGCCGGCGCCCGGGTACGACTACCAGACCTGGATGCTGACCGAGGTGCGGGACCTGCGCGAGGCGGTCGCGGCCAAGGTCTCGTCCGGGCGGCTTGGAGGATCGCGATGACGCAGGAAGTAACGCGGCCGGTGTCCGGGCAGCGGGCGACGCGGCAAACGGCAGAGCGGGCGGAGCTGCTGGAACTGCGCGGGATCGGGGTCCGGCTCGGCGGCCGCCAGGTGCTCGGCGACGTCACGTTCGCGATCCGCAAGGGCGAGTTCGCCGGGCTCATCGGCCCGAACGGCGCGGGCAAGACGACCCTGCTGCGCGTCATCCTCGGCCTCCAGGAGCCGTCGGGCGGCCAGGTGCTCGTCCACGGCGAGCCGCGCGAGAAGCGCGGCGGCCGCGGCAAGGGCAACAAGAGCGGCATCGGCTACGTGCCGCAGAAGCTCGTCATCGACCCCGACATGCCGCTGCGGGCCCGCGACGTCGTGTCGCTCGGCCTGGACGGCCACCGCCTCGGGTTCGCCTTCCCCTCCCGGCAGCGCCGGGAGCTCGTTGACAAGGCCTTGCGCGACGTCGGGGCGGAGAAGTACGCCGACGCGCGGGTCGGCGAGCTGTCCGGCGGCGAGCAGCAGCGCGTGCTCATCGCGCACGCGCTGATCAGCCGGCCTCGCCTGCTGCTGCTCGACGAGCCGCTGGCGAACCTCGACCTCAAGAGCGAGCAGGAGATCGTCGCCGTGCTCGGCAGGCTCGTCCGCGAGCACGAGATCTCGGTGCTGCTGTCCGCGCACGACATGAACCCCCTGCTGCGCGTGATGGACCGGATCGTGTACGTGGCCAACGGGAAGGTCGCGACCGGCAGCACCGACGAGGTGGTCACCTCCGAAGGGCTCACCAGGCTGTACGGGCACCACGTGGACGTGGTGCGGGTACGGGGCCGGGTCCTCGTGGTGGCCGGCGAGTGACGAGCGGGGGGGCAGACATGCACTACCTTCTCGAACCCGGCCTGCTGGCCTCCGGCCCGGTCCGGACGGCCCTGCTGACAGGCGCCGTCGTGGCCATCGCCTCAGGCGTCATCGGCGTGTTCGCCGTCACCCGCGGCCAGAGCTTCGCCGGCCACTCACTGGCCGACGTCGCCGCCGCCGGCGGCGCCGGCGCGTTCCTCGCCGGCCTGAACCAGTTCTGGGGGTTCCTCGCCGCGGGCATCGCCGCCGCCGGCCTGATGGAGGCGGCCGGCGTGCAGCGCCGGCGCGGCCGGGACGTCGCCACCGGCGTGGTGCTCGGCGCGGCGCTTGGCGCCGCCGCGCTCTTCCTCTACCTGGGCACGCTGCGGACGGCGACGACGGGGGCGGCGTTCACGGTCCTGTTCGGCTCCATCTTCGTGATCGGCCCCGGCACCGTGCCCGCCCTGATCGCGTCCGGCGCCGTCGCCGTCATCGCGGTGTGCCTGCTCGCCCGGGTGCTGCTGCTCGCCTCGCTGTCCCCGGACCTGGCCCGGGCCCGTGGCGTCAACGTCCGCCTGGTCGGCGCGTTGTACCTGATCGCGCTGGCCATCTCGGTGTCGCTGGCCGCCGTCGCGATCGGCGCGGTGCTGTCCACCGCGCTGCTGATCGGGCCGGCCGCGACCGCGCTGCGCGTGACCCGCACCCCCGTCCGCGCCATGGCGGGCGCGGCGGCCATCGGGCTCGCCGCCACCTGGCTCGGCATCGTGCTCGCCTATGACTCCTATTACTGGCCGCCCCGCGGCCACGGCTGGCCGGTGAGCTTCTTCGTGGTCGCGCTCGTCCTCGCCGGCTACCTGCTCAGCTACGCAAGGAGGCCGCGCCGTCTGGCGCCGCGCTCACCGCATGAGGGGGCCGAATGTTCTCCGGCCTGATGATGAACACCTGGATCGCCGCTAGCGTCGTCGCCGTCGTCGCCGGGATGACCGGCTTCTTCGCGGTGCTGCGCGGATCGACGTTCGCGGCGCACGCGATCCCGAACGGCGCGTTCGCCGGCGCCGCGGGCGCCGGCCTGCTGGGCATCAACGTGCTCTGGGGGCTCGCGGTATTCGCGGTCGGCGGGGCGCTCGGCATCGGCGCGCTCGGCCGCAAGGCCCGGCACGATGTGGTGACCGCCCTCACGCTGGTGCTCATGCTCGGCCTCGGCGCCCTGTTCGTGAGCGTGAGCAGCCAGTACGCCGAGGAGACGTACTCGCTGCTGTTCGGCGAGGTGTTCGGGGTCAGCAAGGGGGAGGTGCTGCCGATCGCGGTGCTCGGCGCCGCCGCCGCGGCGGCGATCGGCCTGGCGTTCCGGCCGCTCATGCTCACCTCCGCGCTGCCCGAGGTCGCCGACGCGGGCGGCGTGTCCACGCGCAGGACGGAGGTGTACTTCCTGGTCGTGATGGCGCTCGCGACCTCGATGACCGTGCCGGTCGTCGGCGCGCTGCTGATGTTCAGCCTGATGATCGGGCCGGCCGCCGCGGCCCGCGCCGTCACCGCCCGGCCCGGCGTCGCGATGGCCCTGTCGGTGGCGATCGCCCTGGCGACCGTGTGGCTGTCCATCGCGCTCTCCTACCGCACCAACTGGCCGCTCGGCTTCTTCGTCGGCGTGGCGGGGGCTGTGTTCTACCTGGCCGCCCACGTGCGGGGATTATCGCCGGCGGAACCGCCGGGAACCGTCCGGCGTCATAGGGACATGAAGCGGATCGCTGCGGTAGCCCTCCTCGTCCTGGCGGCAGCGGGGTGCGGCGGCGCCGGGGGCGGCGCCCCGCCGGAACCGGCGCCGACGGCGCAGGCGGGGTTCGCCGGGTACGAATGGTCCGTCGTCGCCATCGGCCACGACGGAAAGCGGACGCCGATCCCGGCGCGCTACTCGGTTTACTTGCAGTTCGCGCCGGACGGGCGGTTCGGCGCCAACGACCCGGTCAACTACCATTTCGGGTCCTACCGCAGGACCGGCGACGGCTTCACCATCGGCGACATCGCCTCATCGCTGGTCGGGTACGCCGGCGCCGACCCGGTCACCCTGCTGGCGATCGGCGCGATCTCAGCCTTCGGCAAGGGAGCGCACGCCACCGCCACGGTGGCCGGAGACCGGCTCACGGTCACGGCCGGCGGCTACACGCTCACCTGCCGGCGCGACGGCGCGCAGGCTGACTTCCCGCCGCCGACGCCCACCTGAGGTCCCCGGCACCCCCTGTCCGCCGGCCTTCGCCCGGCGGGAGAATGGGAGGCATGAACCGGCTGAAGACAGCGACCAGCCCCTACCTGCTACAGCACGCCGGCAACCCGGTCGACTGGTGGCCGTGGTGCGACGAGGCGTTCGCGGAGGCGCGGCGGCGGGACGTGCCGGTGCTGCTGTCGGTCGGCTACGCCGCCTGCCACTGGTGCCACGTGATGGCGCACGAGTCCTTCGAGGACCCGGCGACCGCGGCGGTCGTCAACGAGAACATGGTCGCGATCAAGGTGGACCGGGAGGAGCGCCCCGACATCGACGCCGTCTACATGGCGGCCACCACGGCGATGAACCGCGGGCAGGGCGGCTGGCCGATGACCGTCTTCATGACGCCGGACGGCGAGCCCTTCTTCTGCGGCACGTACTTCCCGCGGGCCCAGTTCACCCGGCTGGTCACGGCGATAGGCCGCGCCTGGAGGGAGGACAAGGAGCGGATACGCAGCGAGGCGGAACGCATCTCGCTGACGCTGCGGGAGAACGCCGCTGCCCTGTCCGGGCTGGGCGCCGGCGGGGGCGAGCTGCCCTTGGCGGAGATGACGTCCGGAGCGGTCGCCAAGCTGGCGGAGGGGTTCGACCGGGCGCACGGCGGTTTCGGGTCGGCCCCCAAGTTCCCGCCGTCGATGGTGCTGGAGTTCCTGCTGCGGCATCACAGGCGCACCGGTTCCCCGCAGGCCCTGTCGATGGCCGTGCGGACGTGCGAGGCGATGGCCCGCGGCGGCATGTACGACCAGCTCGGCGGCGGGTTCGCCCGGTACAGCGTGGACGCGGCCTGGGTGGTGCCGCACTTCGAGAAGATGCTCTACGACAACGCGCTGCTCGCCCGGGTCTACGCGCACCTGTGGGTGCGCACCGGCTCCGAACTGGCCCGCCGGGTCGCCGAGGAGACCTGCGAGTTCATGCTGCGCGAGCTGCGGACACCCGAAGGAGGGTTCGCCGCGTCGCTGGACGCCGACAGCGAGGGCGGCGAGGGGGCGTTCTACGTGTGGACGCCGGACCAGCTCCGTAAGGTGCTCGGGGAAGCGGACGGGGAGTTCGCGGCCGAGGCGTTCGGGGTGACGGAGCAGGGCACGTTCGAGCATGGCACGTCGGTCCTGCAACGGCGCTCAGACCCAGCGGACCGCGAGCGGCTGGACCGGATCCGCGGCGAGCTGCTGGCCGCCAGGGACGGGCGCCCCCGGCCGGCCCGCGACGACAAGGTGGTGGCGGCGTGGAACGGCATGGCGATCGCCGCGCTCGCCGAGGCGGGGATGCTCTTCGGCCGGCCCGACCTCCTCGCCGCGGCGGCGGACGCCGCGGAGCTGCTGGCGGCGGTGCATGTCGCGGACGGGCGGATACTGCGGACCTCGCGGGACGGGGTGGCCGGGCCCAGCGCCGGGCTGCTCGAGGACTACGCGTGCGTGGCGTCCGGGCTGCTCGTGCTGCACGGGATGACCGGCCGCGGCCGCTGGGTGCCGGCGGCGGGCGCGCTGCTCGACACCCTGCTCGCCGCGTTCGGCGACGGCTCCGGAGGGTTCTACGACACGGCGGACGACGGGGAGCGGCTGATCTTCCGGCCCGCCGACCCCGCCGACGGGGCCACCCCGTCGGGCACGTTCGCCGCCGCGGACGCGCTGCTCGGCTATGCGGCCCTGAGCGGGTCCGCGCGTCACCGGGACGCCGCGGTCGCCGCGCTGCGCGTGCTGCCGCCGATCGCGGCCCGCTACCCCAGGGCCGCCGGCATGGGCCTGTCCGTCGCGGAGGCGCTGCTGTCCGGGCCGGCCGAGATCGCGATCGTCGGCCCGGACGACGACCCCCGCACCCTCGACCTGCTGCGTACCGCGCTGCACGCGGCGCCGCCCGGCGCGGTCTTCGCCATGGGGTCCGGCGAGCCTGGCGCGCCCGGCGGATCCGGCGCGGACGGGCCCGCGGTACCGCTGCTGGCCGGCCGCGGCCTTGCCGCCGGGGCCCCGACGGCGTACGTGTGCCGCGGGTTCGCCTGCCAGGCCCCGGTTACCAGCACAAGCGCGCTGCGTGAAACCCTGTCCCGCGACTGGACGGCCGGGTGGTCATTAGGCATCGTTAGCTCTGTGCACCTGACCGATGGGGGCCGGCGCGTCGCGAGAGCGATCAGGCGCGGCGGGAGGCCCGGCCGGCCGGCCGGCTTGCGCCGGCAGGGCTTGCGCCAGCGGGAAAGGTCCGCGCCAGCGGGAAACAGGCGCCTGCTCCCGGCTGGCGTCGCCGCGCTCGCGGCCGCCGGGACGCTCGCCGGGGCCATGGCCGCGGTGCTCAGCGGCGCGCCCGGCGGCGAGCTGGCGGCCGCCGGGGCGGGCGGGACGGCCCGCGGTTCGCTGAGTCCGCCCCCTGAGCCCGGCGGCGGCCTGCCCGAGGTCCGTCCGGTCACGGGCAACGCCCCGGTCGTCCCCGCGCTTGCCCTGGGGGCAGGCGCCCACCCGCTGGCGGCCCCCGCCGTGCCCGCCGTCCGGCCGGCCACGGGGCGTCCCCCCGCGGTGGCCCCGCTGCGCCGCACGCTCCAGGCCGACCTGCTCATCGTGGCGCCGTTCTCGCTGCCGCGCGGGCTGGCGGCCGCGGTGTCGCGGCTGCCCGGAGTCACCGCGGCCGAGCAGATCGAGGCGGTGCGGATGCGGATCGACGGGGCCTATACCTCGGTCCTCGGGGTCGACCCGTCTGTGTTCCGCACGTTCGCGGCACGGCCCACCGGGGCCTCCGATGCGCTGTGGAAGGGCGTGGCGGCCGGCGGCGTCGCCGTTTCCTACACCATGGGCAAGCTGGGCAGGCTGCCGCTGGGCGGCACGGTCACGGCGGCGGGCCGCACGACGCGGCGGCTGCCCGTGGTGGCGTTCGGCACGATGGGCATCGGCGGCGTCAACGCGGTGGTCTCCGACGCCGTCGCCCGGTCGCTCGGCGCGCCCGCCGGCAACGCGATCGTCGTGAGCACGCGGAGCGGTCAGTTCACCGCCGACGCGGCGGCCGTGGGGCGGCTGGTCCCCAGGGGGGCCAGCGTCGAGCAGCTGGCCACGCTGGTCACCGCCGGGGCGGGCCGCCCTGGGGCGGCCGGAGCGGGGGCGGCGACCGCCGGCGGTGTGCCCGCGGCGCGACTGGACACCATGCTGCGGGCAGCGCTGAGCCGTAAGGGGATGCCGTACATATGGGGCGCGGCCGGGCCCGCGTCGTTCGACTGCTCCGGCCTGGTCCAGTGGTCGTTCGCGCAGGCGGGGATCACGATGCCGCGCGTCGCGGCCGACCAGGCGCTGTCCGGCCCGGCTGTGCCGGTCAGCCAGCTCCGGGCAGGCGACCTGCTGTTCTACCACACCGATCCCACGGCTCCGGCGTATATCTCGCATGTCGCGATTTACCTGGGCAACGGGTGGATGCTCCAGGCGCCAGAGCCGGGCATGGACGTCGAGATCGTGCCCGCCGACTTCGGCCCGGAATTCGCCGGCGCCGTCCGGGTGAACCCCGCCCAGGCCGCCGCGGTAGCGGCCCGGGCCGCCTAGGGACGCCGACCGCCGGGCGCCGCCGCCCATGCCGGCTCCTCTTTGGAGGTCCGGCCCGCTTACCTTTGGAGGTCCGGCCCGCCTAGGCTCCCAATCGGGCCGGCGAACCGGGACAGGACAGGCGGTAACCGGTGCATTTGAGGTCCTAAGCCGCTGGCGCCTTCGCGCTATGCCAAAGGGTTTCCGGAGGGCGCGGTCCGCCGGTGCCCATGGGAGTTGCGGGCGGCGGGCGGCGTGAGCGGGACCGTGCGGCGGCGCCCGGCGGTCGGCGTCCAGGGGGCGGCGTCCAGGGGGCGGCGGATAGGGGGCCGGACGGGGCGGCCGCCGGCGCGGTCGTGGTCCGTGCCAGACCAGGCGCGGGGTTGACCCGTCAAGTCTGTAACGTAATCATAATTACGCCGATACATGACGAGATCATGATGACAATGGAAGCGGAGCATGACCGGAAACGGGACGGCCGGGCAGGTGCGGGGCTGGCTCGCGGAACGCCTGCCCGGCGACTGGTTCACCGGGCCGGCGGAGATCGTCGTCGACCGCGAGGAGATCACCATCGTGGGAAGGCTGCCCGAGCCGGAGCTGCCCGACCCGGAGGAGGGCGGCGAGGGAGCCGGAGCCGCCGAGGCCGAACGTGCCGCGGCGGCCGAGGGCAGGATCAAGCGGTTCCGCGAGGAGACCCGCGCCCGGCGGATCGAGATCGCGCGCGAGGCCGAGCACCGCTTCCGGCGCAAGGTCGCCTGGGGCGCTCACTGCGCCGGGCGCACTGAGATGTTCACCACACTGTCGGTCCCGGTGATGACGCGGCTGCGGCAGCCCGAGCGGCGCGTGCTCGACACCCTCGTCGACGCCGGCGTGGCCCGCAGCCGCAGCGACGCGCTCGCGTGGTGCGTGCGGCTGACCGGCGAGCACGCCGACGCCTGGCTCACCGAGCTGCGCGAGGCGCTGCGTCGCGTCGAGGAGGTGCGCGCCCAGGGGCCGGACGGCGGCTGACCCTCCCGCCTCCCCCGCCGGGCTCCTCGCCGCCGGCGGCCGCCACGCCGGGCTGACTCGCCACCCGCGTTTCCTCGGTCGGATACCGTGACTAGGGATGACCAACGTGGTGAGCTTGGGCGGGCTCAGGCGTGCTCAACTGCGAGGAAGGTCGGTTCATGGGATTTCGCAACCTGGCGTACCGGCTGTACGAGCGCAGGCTCGAAGCCTCCCTGTCAGGTAAGGCGATACCGCGGCACGTCGGCGTGATGTGCGACGGCAACCGGCGCTGGGCCCGGTCCGCCGGCCATACCGACGTCAGCAAAGGCCATCGCAAAGGCGCTGACAAGATCTTCGAATTGCTCCAGTGGTGCAAGGAAGCCGGCGTCGAGGTGGTCACGCTGTGGCTGCTGTCCACCGATAACCTCACCCGTCCCAAAAAGGAACTCGATCCACTCCTCGGCATCATCGAGGACACGGTGAACGGCCTGGTGGAGGAGGGCTGGCACCTGAACCCGATGGGCGCCCTCGACCTGCTTCCCGATCACACCGCCCGCGTCCTCAAGCACGCGGCGGAAGCCACCAGCCACAACCCCGGCCTGCTCGTCAACGTCGCGGTCGGCTACGGGGGACGGCGCGAGATCGCCGACGCGGTGCGATCCTTGCTCATCGAGCACGCCGGCAAGGGCACGACGATCGAGCAGCTGGCCGAGATCCTCGACGTGGAGCACATCGCCGAGCACCTGTACACGGCAGGTCAGCCAGACCCGGACCTGGTCATCCGCACCAGCGGCGAGCAGCGGCTCGGCGGATTCCTGCTCTGGCAGTCCACCCATTCGGAGTTCTATTTCTGCGACGCGTACTGGCCCGCCTTCCGCAGGGTTGACTTCCTGCGCGCGCTGCGCTCCTATTCCGAACGTAACCGTAGGTTTGGCGCATTACCTGCTGAGATATCGCCCCGGGTACTTTAACCGTGCCGCGATCACGGGTACCTTCATTAGTGGCGGGCGGCTCTCCAGGTCGCCCCCGCGGGAGGCCCCCTGACGTCAGATCGCGCGACGCGAGGGCCGGCGCGGCCCTCGGAGGGCCGCCCCGGTCCGTCCGACACGTCGTCCCGGAAACCGGGGGCTGGCGTGTCCTGTCCGCGGCGCCGGCGTCCAACGCCGGCCGCCCAGGGGAGTATGCGTGGCCAACTCTGTTCACCGTCGTACGTACGTCCTCGACACGAGCGTCCTGCTCGCTGACCCGGCCGCCTTCACGCGGTTCGACGAGCACCACGTCGTCTTGCCGGTCGTGGTCATCACCGAGCTCGAAGCCAAGCGTCACCATCCTGAGCTGGGGTATTTCGCCCGCCAGGCCCTCCGGTACCTCGATGACCTGCGGGTCAGGCACGGGCGGCTGGACACCGAGGTTCCCGTCGGGGCGCTCGGCGGCACCGTGCGGGTGGAGCTCAACCACATCGATTCGCATGTCCTGCCCGCCGGCCTTCGCGGGGGGCCGGGGAGCCGTCCTTCCGGGCAGACACCGTGGCTCGGGGACAACGACACGCGGATCTTGTCGGTCGCCCGCAGCCTCGCCAACGAGGGCAACGATGTGGTCCTGGTCAGCAAGGACCTGCCGATGCGGGTCAAGGCGGCGTCCATCGGCCTCGAGGCGGAGGAGTACCGCGCCGAGCTTCCGGTCGACTCCGGCTGGACCGGCATGGCGGAACTGTCCGTCAGCACCAGCGACGTGGAGGAACTGTACGAGCACGGCGTGCTCGACTGCGAGGCCGCCCGTGACTTCCCCTGTCACACGGGCCTGGTGCTGCACACCGGCAGTGCCAGCGCCCTCGCCCGGGTCCGCCCGGACAAGCAGATCCAGCTGGTCCGCGGCGACCGCGAGGCGTTCGGCCTGCACGGCCGGTCCGCCGAACAGCGCGTCGCCCTCGACCTGCTGCTAGACCCCGGCATCGGCATCGTGTCGCTCGGCGGCCGGGCGGGAACCGGCAAGTCGGCGCTCGCGCTGTGCGCGGGCCTGGAGGCGGTCATGGAACGCCGCCAGCACCGCAAGGTCATCGTGTTCCGCCCGCTGTACGCCGTCGGCGGCCAGGAGCTCGGCTACCTGCCGGGATCGGAGGCGGACAAGATGAACCCGTGGGCGCAGGCCGTGTACGACACGCTGTCCGCGGTGACCACCCAGGACGTGATCGACGAGGTGCTCGCCCGCGACATGTTCGAGGTGCTGCCGCTGACGCACATCCGCGGCCGGTCGCTGCACGACGCGTTCGTGATCGTGGACGAGGCGCAGTCGCTGGAGCGCGGCGTGCTGCTCACCGTGCTGTCCCGGATCGGCACCGGCTCCCGGGTGGTGCTCACCCACGACATCGCCCAGCGCGACAACCTGCGCGTCGGCAGGCACGACGGCGTGGTGGCGGTGATCGAGAAGCTCAAGGGCCACCCGCTGTTCGCCCACGTGACGCTTACCCGCTCCGAGCGGTCCGCGATCGCCGCGCTCGTTACCGACCTTCTGGAGGACGCCGCCCTCTAAACTGCACCCGTGACCGGAGTCATGGATTCAGATCGTCATTCCGAACGGACGGTTGCGCCTCCCCCCGGAAAGGCCCGGGGGGACGGTGCCTCCCCCCGGGGGAAAACAGAGCTCCCGGCCGTCTCGGTGGTGATGCCGGTCCGTGACGAGGAACAGCACCTGGCCGACTCGGTGGCGCGCGTGCTCGCCCAGGACTACCCGGGCGGGTTCGAGCTGGTGCTCGCCGTCGGCCCGTCGCGGGACCGTACCGAGCAGATCGCCCGCGAGCTGGCGGCCGCCGACAGCCGGATCACGGTGGTGCCGAACCCGTCGGGGCGGATCGCGTCGGCGATGAACGCCGCGATCAAGGCGGCCCGGCACGGCGTGATCACCCGGATCGACGGGCACGCGCTGCTGCCCGACGGCTACCTGAGCACGGCGGTGCGCACGCTGCTCCAGACCGGCGCCGCGGACGTCGGCGGGGTGATGGCCGCCGAGGGAGTCACCGCGTTCCAGCAGGCGGTCGCCTGGGCGATGACCTCGCCCGCCGGCGTCGGCGCCGCCGCGAACCACACGGGCGGCGCGGCCGGCCCCGCCAGCACGGTTTACCTGGGGGTGTACCGCCGGGAGGCGATCGAGCGGGCGGGCGGCTACGACGAGACCATGATCGTGGCCGAGGACTGGGAGCTGAACTACCGGATCCGCGCCGCCGGCGGCCTGATCTGGTTCACCCCGGAGCTGCGGGTCACCTACCGGCCGCGAGCCAGCCTGCGGGCCCTGGCCAGGCAGCATTTCCGGTACGGGCGCTGGCGCCGCGTCGTCGCGCGCCGGTATCCCGAGACGATCAGCCCGCGCTACCTCGCGCCGCCCGCCGCGGCCGCGCTGAACGCGGCCGGCTGCGTCCTCGGCCTCATCGGGCTCGCGGGTGCCGCCGTGCAGGCGCCGCCGCCCGTTCCGTACCTGTCTTTCGGGTTCGCCATTCCCGCCGTCTACCTCGCGGGAGTCACGGCGGTGGCGGCGGTGTTCGCCCGCGGCCTGCCGGCCGCGGCGCGCGCGCGGGTGCCCATCGTGCTGGCGACGATGCACATGTGCTGGGGCGCCGGATTCCTGACCAGCCCGCGCCGCCTCGCGAAGCGGCCATAATACGTCCATGGGCTTCGATCTAGGCGCTGAACTCGCGGCCGTCAGGGGGCAGGGGTATGACCTGCACAGCAGGTACCTGAACCCGCAGCTGCCCCGCACGCTCCACGCGATCGGCTTCGACAAGAACTACGAGCGGGCCGAGGGCGCCTACCTCTACGACTCGGAGGGCAACGCCTACGCCGACTTCCTCGCCGGATTCGGCGTGTTCGCGGCGGGCCGCAACCACCCGGTGATCCGCAAGGCGCTGCACGACGCGCTTGACGCGGACTTCGCCGCATGGACCCAGTTCGACTGCCAGCCGATCTCCGGGCTGCTCGCGCAGCGGCTGCTGGCCAAGGCGCCGGGCCTGGACCGGGTCTTCTTCTGCAACAGCGGCACCGAGGCAGTGGAGTCGGCGCTGAAGTTCGCGCGGCACGCGACCGGGCGCGGGCGGATCGTCTACGCCGTGCACGCGTTCCACGGGCTGACCGCCGGGTCGCTGTCGGTGAACGGGGCGGAGGAGTTCCGCAGGGGCTTCGGGCCGCTGCTGCCGGGCGCGCAGATCCCGCTCGGCGACATCGGCGCGCTAGAGGCGGAGCTGCGCAAGGGCGACGTGGCGGCGATGATCGTCGAGCCGGTGCAGGGCCACGGCGTGCTCATGACCCCGCCCGGCTTCCTCGCCGAGGCGTCCGCGCTGCTGCACTCCCACGGGGCGCTGCTGATCTGCGACGAGGTGCAGAGCGGGTTCGGGCGGACCGGGAAGTTCTTCTCCTACCAGCACGAGGACGTCCGCCCGGACATCGTCACCGTCGCGAAGGCGCTGTCCGGCGGGTACGTGCCGGTCGGCGCGATGCTCGCGACGGACAAGGTGTTCGGGTCGGTCTATTCCTCGATGGACCGGGTGATGGTGCACAGCACCACGTTCAAGGCCGGCCCGCTCGCGATGGCCGCGGGGCTGGCGACGCTCGCGGTCCTCCAGGACGAGGGCCTTGTGGAGAACGCGGCGCGGGTGGGCGAGTCGCTGCGTTCGGGGCTGGCCGCGCTCGCCGAACGCTTCGACCTGGTCGCCGACGTGCGCGGGCGCGGGCTGATGATCGGCATCGAGTTCGGCCGGCCGTCCGGGATGAAGGCGCGGGCCGGCTGGGCGATGCTGCAGAAGGCGCGCGTCGGGCTGTTCGCGCAGATGGTCGTCGTCGCGCTGTTCCAGCGGCACCGCATCCTCACCCAGGTGTCCGGCGACCACATGGAAGTGATCAAGCTGATCCCGCCGCTGATCATCGGCGACGCCGAGGTCGAGCTGTTCACCTCCGCCCTGGCCAGCGTGCTGGAGGACGCCAGCAAGGGGTCGGGGCTGATGTGGGACTTCGGGCGCACCTTGATCAAGCAGGCGATGCGGCCCTGAGCAGGGCTTCGGCCACCGCCAGGTCGCCGGGGTAGGTCACCTTGATGTTGCGCTCGCTGCCCTTGACGATGTGGACCCGGACGCCGGGCAGGTAGCGGAGGACGACGCCGCAGTCGTCGGTGGGAACGTAGTCCGGGTCCTTGGCCGCGAGCTCGTGCGCCCTGGCGATCACCGCCAGGCGGAAGCACTGCGGGGTCTGGCAGCGCAGCAGGCTCTCCCGGGGCGGGACGTGGGACATCACGCCGTCCTCGGCCACCACGATCGTGTCCGAGGTCGGGACGGCGGTGCCCGCCGCGTCGTGCTCGCCGAGCGCGGCCACGCAGTCGGCGATGATCCGCTGGGTGACCAGGGGGCGGGCGGCGTCGTGCAGCAGCACGCCGGTGGTCTCCGGCGGGTGGCTGGCGGCCAGGTGGGCGAGGGCGTTGCGCACCGAGTCGGAACGGGTGATCCCGCCCTCGATGACGGCGCCGACCTGGTTCCCGGCCAGCCCGGCCGCCTCGCGGGTGTACCCGGGCGGCATGACGAGCAGCACCTCGTCGACGCCGGGCGCCGCGGCGAACGCCGCCACGCAGTGCTCGACCAGCGTTTTCCCGCCCAGGGTGAGCAGCTGCTTGGGCAGCGCCGCGCCGAACCGGCTGCCGACGCCGCCGCCGAGGACCACCGCCACCACCCGTGTCACCGTCACATGCCGGACTTTACTCCCAGTTCTTGGGCGTGGTTACCGGCTCCGGCCTCGGGCACCTCAGTACGCTGGGAAAACAGCGTGGCCGGCGTGCAGGGAGGTTGCGGATGACCGCGGAGGAGCTGGCCGCGGACCAGCGCGCCGCGGCGCCGGCCGCCGACCCCGTGGCCAGGGACGTCGCGCGCTGGGCCCGTTCGTGCCGGATCACGCCCGTCACGATGTCCGCGTTCTCGGTGTGCTTCGGCGCGATCGCGGCGGTGTGGCTGACCGGGATCTCGTTCCGCGCGCAGGCGACGGCGTGCGCGGCGCTGCTCGCCGCCTTCGTCGCGGGCCGCGCCGCGCGCCTGATGGCCGGATCCCAGGCGGCGCCGGCCGCCGACTGGGGACAGGCGGCCTGCGCGATCCTCACCGAGCTGGTGGTGTACGCCGGGGTGGCGGGCGGCGCGAGCGCCAACGCGGCGGCGACCGCGGGCACCGCGCTGACCGGCGCGGTGGGCGAGCAGTTGCGGGGCACGTCCCTGGCCCGGCTGGGCGGAGCCGGGGCGGCGGGGGTATGGCTGCTGGCGGCGGCGGCGGTGATCGCGCTGGCGCTGCTCCAGATGGCCGAGCTCTGCCTGCCCGCCCCGGCGGGCCGGCGGACACGGTCACGCCGGCTGCAAGCGCTCATCGCGACGCCGGGCGACGAGCGGCTGCTGCTTACCGGCGCCGCGGTGCTGCTCGCCGGGGCCAGGGCGGTGTTCCTGCTGCTGCTCGCGGTGTGCGCGGCCGCGCTCGGGGTCTTGGCGGCCGACCGTGTCCGTTCCGCGCAGCGGCCGCGGCAGCCGTCCGCGTACCGGGGCGACGGCCCGCTCGCGATCTGGATCGGCCGGTTCGTGGGCGGCCGGCTGCCGCCGCTGCCGCCGCTGCTCGTGGGCCTCCTGGTGACCGGCGTGCTGGCCGCGCTCGGCCTGCAGAACCTGCCGGGCATCTTGGTGTTCACCCCGGCCGAGGCGATGCTGCTGGCCGCGCTCGGGTCATGGCACCCGCACGACGGCCGGCGCGACTGGCTGGTGCCGCCGCTGCTGCAAGCCGGGGAGTACGTATTCCTCCTGGCGCTCGGGGTAGCCGGACGGGTGCCGCCGCCGGCGACGCTGGCGCTGCTCGCGGCGGTCGCGCTGCGTCACCTGGAGGTGGCGTACTGGGCGAAGAACCGGCTGCGGCCCGGTGCCGACCGGCGCGCCCTGGGCTGGGAGGGCCGCATGATCGTGGCGGGCGTCGCCGCGGCCGCCGGAATCCTGCCCATGGTCTACCCGCTGCTGGCCGTGTACCTGTGGGGCCTGCTCGCGTGGGACTGGCTGGCCGTCTGGTCAGCTCGACATCCCGCCGTCCACGGCTAGCGTCGTCCCGGTCATGAACGAGCTGTCGTCGCTGGCCAGGAACAGCATGGCGCGCGCGATCTCCTCCGGTGCGGCATGCCTGGCCAGCGGGATCATCTGATCGAAGGCCGCCGTCGCCGCGTCGCGGCCGGCGCCGGTGGCGGCGACCTCGATACGGTGCTGGAACTCGTTGTCGACCGGCCCGGGGTGGATCGTGTTGACCCGGATGCCCCGCGGCGCGAGTTCCCTCGCGAGCGTCCGCATCAGCCCGACCTGGGCGTGCTTGGCGGTCGAGTAGCCGGCGATGTGGGGGGCGGCCGTCAGGCCGACCACGCTGGAGGTGATGATCACGCTGGCGCCGGCCGCCAGGTGCGGCGCGGCGTGCTTGCACAGCAGGAACGCGCCGCGCACGTGCACCGCCAGTGTCCGGTCGAACGCGTCCTCCGGGTAGTCGGCGATCGGCGCGATCGCGCCGCTGATCCCGGCGTTGGCGATCACCACGTCCAGGCGGCCGAACCGGGCGACCGCCGCCTCCACCGCCGCCTTCACCTGCGCCGAGTCGGTGACGTCGGTCACCGCCCAGGCGGCGGCGCCGCCGAGCCCGGCCGCCCCCGCCTTCAGGTCCGGCTCGGAGATCCCGGCCAGGAAAACGCGGGCCCCTTCCGCCGTGAAGACGCGGGCGGTGGCCATGCCGATGCTGCCCTCGCCGCCGGTGATGATCGCGGCCTTGCCGTCAAGTCTGCCCATGGCACCATGCTGGCAAGGTGAACGCCGCCGCGGTAGGGGATCGCGGCCGTTCCCGGCGGCTGCCGGGCGCGGGGCGGCGTCGGGAGGGCCATTTACCCGGCCCGGGACACCGGGCCGGGTAGGATGACACAGTTATGGGTCGCGTACGCCTGGGTGCGGGCTGGCAGTCGCCTGCCACGATGCCGCGCCGCTGGCTCGCCGCGGTCTTCGCCGGCTGCGCGGTCTTCGCCGCGCTGGTCGCGATCTTCAGCTCCGACTCGGTGCACCGGCTCTGGGGCGCGATGGCGGCCTGCGGGTACGGCCTCGCCTGCGGCGCGCTGCTCGGATGGCGGTCGCGGGGCCGTGACCTGGCGCTGGGCGTGGCGTTCTGCGGCGCCCTCCTGGTGCCGCTGGCCTGGATGGCGGCCCACGCGATCGAGCAGCCCGAGGTCGCGGTGGTGGCGCACTCCGGCGCGACGCTGATCCACCACGGCACCCCGTACGCCGCCGCCGCCGCGCTCGCGGGCACCCAGAATCCGAACGCCTACAACCCGTACCTGCCGGTCATGGCGCTGTTCGGGATACCGCGCGCGGCGGGTGGCGGCGGCGCGCTGACCGACCCGCGGGTCTGGTTCGGAGTGGTCTTCCTCGTCGTGTTCTGGCTGGCGCTGCGCGCCGGAGGCGCGCGGCATCCGGGCCGCTGGACGATCGCGATAGCGGGCAGCCCGGTGATCGCCTTCGAACTGGCCGTCGGCGGGACCGACGTGCCCATGGTGGCGTTCTTGTGCCTGGGCTTCGGCATCCTCTCCTCCGGTTCGCGCCGGGGGACGCGGGGGGAACGGGGGGACGCGCGGTCCCCCCGTGCGGGGGGTCCTCGAAAGGCCGGCCCCCGGAGGCTGACGGCGCCGGTGCTCGCCGGGCTCGCGCTCGGCGTCGGCGCGGCGATGAAGGCGACCGCCTGGCCTGCCGTGCTCGTGGTGATCGCCCTGCTCGCGGTCCGCGACGGCAAGCGGGCGGCGGGGCAGTTCACGCTGACCGCGCTGGCCGTGGTCGCCGTCTGCGTCGGCCCGTTCGCCGTCGTCGACCCCAGGGCGCTGGTGGAGAACACCATCATGTTCCCGCTGGGGCTGGCCAGCGTCGCGTCGCAGGCGTCGAGCCCGCTGCCCGGCCACGTTATCGCCGAGTCGGGGCACCTGGGGCACGCGATCGTCGTCGTGGCGCTCGCGGCGGCAGGCCTCGCGGTCGGCCTGTCCCTGGTCACCCGGCCGCCGCGGTCGGTGCCGCGCGCCGTGGTGCTGCTCGCCGGGGCGATGACCCTGATGTTCGTGCTCGCCCCGTCCACGCGGTTCGGCTATTTCATCTACCCGGCGACGCTGATCCTCTGGCTGCTGGCCGTGCTGGCGGCCCGCCGGGCTCCCGACAGCCCGGCTATGCCAGGTCCCGGTGCCTCTCCCGCCAGGTCGCGTACCATGTGGCGAACCAGTCCCGCGACTCGGCCAGCGGCATGATATAGGCCACCGTCTGCGCGTAGTACTCACGCTGCCTGGGCAGGCTGAGGTTGCGCAGCGTCTGCACGTTGCTCGCCCGGTCGGCGAGCTTGACGAGGATCGCGTCGTCCGGGGCGTCCCGCAGGCCCTTCAGGTACGCCTCCTTGACCGCCTTGCGGTCGCCGCCGGCGGCGTCCGGGATCGTCACCCAGCCGACCAGTCCGGCGACCCGGTCGCCGAACTCCCGCCGCACATCGTCCACCGTGCACGCAGTGTCCTCCACCACGTCGTGCAGCACGGCGGCGCAGAGCACGGCCTGGTCGGTGACCCCGGCGCCGCGGACCAGGATCTCCAGCGCCTCCAGGAGGTGCTCCAGGTACGGCGCCCCGGTGGGCCGCCGCTGGTCGCCGTGGTGGCGGATCGCGAACTCCACCGCCTTGGCCACCGCGTCGCAGGTGGCCGCGGGCAGCAGGCGGCGCAGCTCCGGTTCCGCCCGCGGCCAGGTATGCCAGTTCGTGAAGAGTTCCATCTCGCTAGTGTGCCCGCACGCGGCGGCCCCGCGCGGCGGAACCGGCCGCCTAAGGTTGGCCGTCTACAGTGGGGTCCGTGCGTCTACGACTGCGTAGTCCCCGTCAGGTGACCGAAGGGGCTGGCGGCGGGGAGTCAGCCGGGCCCGTTCGGGATGATCCGCGCGGGAGCGTGGGCGGACCGGTCAGGGGCGCGCGGGCGGCCACCGTCGTGCGGTCCGCCCCCACGGTGCTGGCAGCGCCGATATCCTCGGCGGCGTCCGTGATCAGGCACCGGTACCAGCGCTGGCGGTGGGTGCCCGGATGGGTGTTCGCGGCGGTCACGCAGTTGCCGGCGCTGCTCGCGATGGCCTGGCTCGTGCCGGGGACCGCGATGCTGCTCGCCGGGCGGCTGCTGCCGCTGCCGTTGCTGATCGTCTTCGTGCCGCTGGCGCTGGCCCTGTGCTACTTCGCGATGTGGCAGCTGCCGGTGAGCTGGCCGCGGTTCGGGGATCCGGCCGGGGCAAGCGCCAGGGCGCCGGGCCGGCGGCCGGACGTTCCGGCGGACGCGGTGCTCGCCACGGCCGCGATCGCGGCCGGTTTCGCGGTATGGCAGGCGGCGTACCACTCCCAGCAGGTCATCGTGGTCAGCGACCCGGGCGTGTACCTCCAGTACGGGTACTGGATCGCGGTGCACGGGTCGGCGCGGATACCGGCCTCCGCCGCGGCGTTCGGCCCCGTCACGGGGCTGAACTTCGCCAGCCTTGGCTTCTACCAGGCCGGCGGTTCCATATCGCCGGCGTTCATGCCAGGGCTGCCGCTGGTGCTCGCCGCGGGGACGTGGCTGGGCGGGGTGCGGGGGGCGCTGCTGATGGCCCCGGTGATCGGCGGCTGCGCTGTGCTGTCGTTCGGGGGGCTGACCGGGCGGCTGGTGGGACCGCGCTGGGCGCCGGCCGGCTCGCTGGTGCTCGCGCTGACGCTGCCGCAGCAGTACGCCAGCCGCGCGCCGTTCAGCGAACCGCTCGTCCAGGTGCTGCTGTTCGGCGGGCTGTGCCTGATGACCGACTCGCTCCTGGCGCGGCGCCGTGGTTACGGCGCCGCCAGGATGATCCTCGCCTTCCTGGGCGGGCTGGCGCTCGGGCTGACCGTCCTGGCCAGCATCGGCTCGCTGAGCGTGCTGCTGCCGGCGTTCCCGGTCCTCGCGGTGATGTTCGTGGCGCGCCGGCCGCAGGCCGTGCCCTTTGGCCTGGGGCTCTTCCTGGGCGTGGCGTGCGGGCTGTGCGCGGCGCTCGTGCTGGCGCGGCCGTACCTGTCGCTGCTGTCGTCGCAGCTGCACCTCTTCGGGCTGTGCGCGGCCGGGTTCGGGGTGGTGACCGCGCTGGCGGCGCCGCTGGCGTTCCCCGGCGTGCGCGCGCGGGCGCGGCGGGTCTTCCTGGCGCGGGCGCGCGTGACCGGCCCCCGGGGCGGGACGTGGCCGCTGCCGTCGCTCGGCGCCGTTTCGCAGTGGGTCGCCTTCGCGGTACCCGTCGCGGCGCTGGCCGCGTTCGCCATCCGGCCCTACGTCCAGACCACGCGCGGGCAGACGGGCCCGTCCGCGATCAGCTACGTGGCCTCGCTGCAACGGCTGGCGCACCTGCCGGTGGACGGGCGGCGGCAATACTACGAGCTGAGCCTGGACTGGGTGCTGTGGTACCTGGGCGCCCCCGCGGTGCTGCTCGCCGTGGCGGGCGCCGCGGCGCTCGGCCGGCGGCTGGTCCGCGGCGTGCTGGCCTGGCGGGAATCGCTCATCGCGGCACGGCTCTGGGCGCTCCCGTTCCTGGTGATCGGCTGGTCCGTGGTGACCGTGCTGTGGGACCCGGCGGTGCTGCCCGACCAGCCTTCGGCCAGCCGCCGGCTGGTGCCGGTCGTGCTGCCGGGGCTGACCTTGCTCGGGCTGTGGGCGTCTTCGCGGCTGAAGGCACGCGCGGCCGCGCTGGGCGCTTCGGGCGTCACTTCCGCGGCGGTCGGCGTGTGCTGCGTGCTGGCGATGGCGATCCCGCCGTTCGTGACGTCGATGGGCCCGGGGCTCGCGGCCCGGCCGTCGGTGGGGCCGCATTCGCCGGGGCTGTCCAAGTTCGTGAGCCGGGTCCGCTTCCGCGGCGTGGGCGCCTCGGCCACCTATGCCGGCTCGGTGGCGGCGGTATCCAGGCTGTGCGCGGCGATCGGCGCGGACGCGAGCGTCGTTTTCGTGGACACGGCCACCGCGAACTCGTTCGGCCAGGTCGTGCGGGGAATGTGCGGCCAGCCCGCCGCGGCCGTGGTGGGATCGTCCGCCGCGACGATCGAGCGGGTGGTCGCCTCGGTCGAGCAGGCGGGCCGCCGGCCGGTGCTGCTCGGGGCGTCCCGGGCGCGGCTGGCTTTGCCCGGCGCCGTGCCGCGGCTGGCGCTGTCGCCGCGGCTGGCGCTGTCGCTGCGGACGGCGGGGGACGCCCACGTCCTGACCGGGCCGCCGGCCTCGACGTGGCCGGCGGTTTATACCGTGTGGATGGCCGCGCCGCCCGGACCGCCCGGATCGGTCGGCCCGGTTGGGCCGGTCGGGCCGGTCGGGCCGGGGTCGTCGGCCGGTTAGGCCGGTCGGCCCGGTTGGGCCGGTTGGGCCGGGGTCGTCGGCCGGCCTGTAGGGCTTTCGCGCTCCGGGCGGCGCCGGGGGCGGCTGTGGGGCGGCTGTGGCGGCTGCGGCTCCGGGCGCCGGGGGCGGCGGCGGATGCCGGGGGCGGGGGCGGCGGATGGCCCGCCGCCCCCGCCCCCCCGCTCGGCATTGACATCCTCCGTAACAGGAGCCTCTCACGTCCACTTCGCACACCTTACGACCGCTTTGATGTCCGAAATGTACGGTATTGTCCATGCCGGAAGTGTGCGAAGTGGTGCCGGTGGGATCTAGCCCGGCGCACGACGGCCCCGCCGAGTGGTGCCGATTTGCCTTGGCTGGCGGGAGTTCATACAGTGGAGGCAACGACGCGGGGTGGAGCAGTTCGGTAGCTCGCTGGGCTCATAACCCAGAGGTCGCAGGTTCAAATCCTGCCCCCGCTACCAGGCAAAACGGCCCCGGAGCCTAGCTCCGGGGCCGTTTTTTGTCCGTTTTACGGGGGTGCGTTAACCAGGATGTTAACCATCGGCCCCTGATCAGGCAGGTACGGGCACCCCGGCCCCGCTGTCGTCTCCCCCGCACGCCTCGCACAGCCCGTTTTCCGGCCCGGTGCCGATGTAGACGGCTTTGCAGCCCGCGCACGTCCACCCGGTGCCGAGCAGCACCCCGGCCACGGTTTCAGCCGCGCCCCGGTCCTTCCCGGTCGACTTGTGGGTGTAGATGGCGAGCGTGTACGCCATGTTGGCGTGTCCGATCCGGTCAGCCACGATCTTCGGGTCTACCCCGGCATCGAGTGAGGTCGTGGCGTACGTGTGCCGCACGTCGTGCAGGCGAATCCGCTTGACTCCCGCCCGGTCGACGAGCTTGTTAACCTCCGGCATTCAACAACCTGGGGTTTTAGCGGCTCTTCCTGGCTCTCAGGTTTAGTGTTCTTTCTC
>DATGLH010000115.1:0-5290 GCA_035294225.1 Trebonia sp. | reverse complement strand
CACCGTGCCGGGCAAGCTCAGCAAGGAGCTGCCGCTTGAGGGTGATACCCGCGCCCGAATGCGCGTGTGACAACTTCTCTACGGCTTTTTTGAACGGTCCGGGATCGTTTTGCGGCTATCGGTGTGGCTCATCCACCCACTCGCGCAGGGCCGCGCCGAAGATGGTGCCCAGCCGGTACCTAACCCAGCGCCTGGTCTCGTCGGGCAGCTGCGGAACGTCGCCGTAGGCAAGCACCGTGATCGCGGAGCCGTAGCCATCCTGCTCGATCCAGAGCTCCACGGCCCTTACGGCCGAATCCACCCAGGGCTTAAGAAGCACCGCATCGGATCGTCGTGAAGCGGCCACCTTTGGTGCGATCTCGCCGGTCAGAAGTGAGAGCCACCGCTCCATGTCATCAACGACCGCTTCATACATAAGCCAGGGAGGCGGGGCGTACTTCCACTTCCTACCGACAACGACGTGTTCCGTGGGAGCAGGCCACGGGCGATCGCTTTCCACGCAGGTACCCTACGGCCTGATCTTCTGGCAGCCTGGTCAGGTGACCGGCCCAGCGGCAGAGCCGCTGGGCCGAGTCTCGCCCGGATAATCGTCCGGACATGGAGCGAGCCTGACGGCGTTCTGTCACTGGCGCGTGCAGCCTACGTGCGGCACCGAATGGTTCCCGCTGGCCACGAGACGCTACAGCCAAGCGCGCGACGCCATGATCGCCAACGCGCGCGAGACCAGGATTTCCGCAGTTCAGCGTGTATTTCCGCTGGTATTCACCTGGAGCCGGTGAGCGGATTCGAACCGCTGACCGTCCGCTTACAAGGCGGGTGCTCTGCCTGCTGAGCTACACCGGCTGGCTCGCCGGCCGCGCGTGCGCCGGACGACTCCCGTTATCGTAGCCCAGACCGCGCGGACGCGATCTCATACAGGGCAATCGACGCGGCCACGCCGGCGTTCAGCGACTCGGTCGCGTCCGACATCGGAATCCGCACCAGGAGGTCGCACGCCGCGGCCACCACCCGGGACAGCCCGTGTCCCTCCGAGCCTACGACCAGGACAAGGGGCCCGTCGGCGACCGGCATGTCGCGCACGTCGGTCGCGCCCGCGGCGTCCAGCCCGGCGGCGAAGAACCCGGCCGACTTGTACGCCGCAAGCGTCCGCGTGAGGTTCACCGCCCGGGCCACCGGCAGCCGCGCCAGCGCCCCGGCCGACGCCTTCCACGCGCCCGCGGTCACGCCCGCGCTGCGCCGCGCGGGCACCACGACGCCCGTAGCGCCGAACGCCGCCGCCGAGCGCACCACGGCGCCGAGGTTGCGCGGGTCGGTCACGCCGTCAAGCGCCACGATGAGCGGCGGATTCGGCCCCGGAACCGCCGCGAAGTCGTCCGGGTGCGCGTAATCGTAGGGCCGTACCCGCAGCGCCACGCCCTGGTGCACCGCGCCGCCCGTCAGCCGGCCGAGTTCCGCCGTGCCCGCTTCGAGCACGGCGATGCCCGCCCCGGCCGCTAGCTGGACCGCCTCCGCGACCCGCTCGTCCTGCTGCGCCCGTCCGGCGACGTACAGGGCCAGTGCTGGCACCCGCGCCCGCAGTGACTCCACGACAGGGTTCCGGCCCGCGACCACTTCCGGCCCGTCGCCGCTGCCCCGTGGTGCCAGGGGCTGATGTCCATATTCCGAACGGTCGCCGCCGACTCCCCCCGGCCCTGTTCCCCTCTTGCGGGCTGGCCGGCCACCCGCGGCGGCGCGTGCCGCGGCGGCCCGCTGCGCGGGATGGCCGGGACGCATGTACGCGGGCGGCGTCGGCCCCTTGCCCTTGAGACGGTCCCGGCGGTTGCCGCCGGTTCCCGGACGCGGCTTGCCGGATTTGGTGTAGCCGCCGCCCCCGGGTGCGCGGCCGTCGCTGCCTTTTTTCCGCCCGCTCATCGCTCTTTCCGCCCGTTCATCGCTTCATTTCCCATCGCGGGCCTTCCGCCGTGTCCTCGACCGTCAGCCCGATCTGCTCCAGGGTGTCCCTGATGGAGTCCGCCGAAGCATAGTCGCCGCGGGCTCGCGCCGCTTCCCGCTGCCGCAGCGCCAGGCCGACGAGCGCGTCAACCGCCCCGTATAGCCGGTCGCCGACGTCGCCGGCTTCCCATGCCGGGGCCAGCGGGTCGAGGCCGAGCACCGCGAGCATGGACCGGACCTGGGCGAGGCAGCCGGCGGCGCCTTCCGCGTCTCCCGCAGTCAGAGCGTAGTTGCCGTCCCGGACCGCGGCGTGCACGGCGGCGAGCGCTGCCGGGACGTTGAGGTCGTCGTCCATCGCGGCGGCGAACGAGATCGGAAGTCCGGCGGCCGGACCATGCGGCGTGCTCCCGCAGGACACCGTATCCGCCGGCCGGCCGAGCGCGCGCTGGGCGCGGATGACGAAGCGCTCGATTCGCTGGTAGGCGGCGGCGGCTTCCTCAAGCGCCTCGTCCGAGTACTCGAGCGTCGAGCGGTAGTGCGCCTGGCCGAGGTAATACCGCAGTTCCTGCGGCCGGGCCTTCCGCAGGGCCTCGGCCAGCAGCAGGACGTTCCCCGCCGACGTGCCCATCTTCTCGCCGGCCATCCGGACGAGCCCGTTGTGCAGCCAGTACCGGGCGAACCCGTCGCCAGCGGCACGCGACTGGGCACGCTCGTTCTCATGGTGCGGGAAGACCAGATCGACCCCGCCGCCATGGATGTCGAAGGCGGGGCCCAGGTATGCGGCGGACATGGCGGAGCACTCCAGGTGCCAGCCGGGGCGACCGGGGCCCCACGGCGCCTCCCAGGACGGCTCTCCGGGCTTCGCGCCCTTCCAGAGGGCGAAGTCCCGCGGATCGCACTTGCCCGTGGGCCTGCCGGTGTCCTCGGCGGGCCGCATGTCCGCGAGGCGCCGTCCGGAAAGCGCGCCGTAATCGGCGGCGGTACGCACGTCGAAGTACACATCGCCGCCCGCCACGTAAGCGTGGCCGCCCTCGATCAGCCTCCTGATCAAAGCGATCATCTCGGGGATGTGCCCGGCCGCCCTCGGCTCCGCGTCCGGCGGGCGGCAGCCGAGCATGTCGTAGCCCTTCATGAAGGGCCGCCGGTTACGCTCGGCAAGCGCCCACCATGGCATGCCCTCGGCGTCCGCGGCACGCAAGATCTTGTCGTCGATATCCGTGACGTTGCGGCAGTAGGTCACCCGGTAGCCGGACGCCTCTAGCCAGCGGACCAGGATGTCGAAGCACACGGCCGAACGAAGCTGGCCGATATGCGGAACGCTCTGGACGGTCTCGCCGCATACGTAGACAGTGACCCACCCCGGCGTCGCCGGCCGGAACGCGCGAACGGCCCGGGCGGCCGTGTCGTGGAGGCGCAGCGTCATCGTCAACAGCGTACGGTACCGGACCGCGGGCCGCTTGGGTTGCGACACACCCGGCCAACGGCCGAAATCGTTCCAATCGGTAGCTAACCCCGATAGCGTGGGCATCGCCTGGCAGGGAGCATCCCGCTTGCTCCCGGCAGCTGTCCCTTCTGGCAAGACTGGAACGACGTCCCCATGAATGTCCATCTCCCGGCGCCGCGCCGCAAGTGGCCCGCCAGGCTCGTGAACCTGGCGGTCGTGATCGTGGTCCTCGCCCTGGCGGCGGCGACGTTCGTGCTGTCGTACGCCGGAGTGCACGCGATCGCAGTGCAGGCGGGCGTCTCCGCCCGGCTGGCCCGGCTGTACCCGGGGGCCTTCGACGCGGTGTTCGTCATCGCCTGCGTGGCCGCCGTCATGCTACGGGACGCGCGGTGGTGGGCGCGGTTTTACGCGTGGCTCGTGATCGTCTTGATGGTGGCCGTCGTCGGCGCAGCCGACGCCGTGCACGCCATGAACGTGGTCCTGCCGCACCGCGAGACCGAGGGGGTGGTCGCGGCCGTCCCGTGGGTGCTCGTCCTGCTCGGCTTCAGCCTGATGCTGACCATGCTCAGGCATTCGCGGGCACCGCACGCCGCGGCCGCCGTCCCGGACCGCCTAGGCCAGCAGACCGCCCGCCGCGCCGGGCGCGCGCTGTCCGCCGCCTCCATGGCCGGCCAGGCACCGCCAGCGGCACTGGCGCCCGCCTTGCCGCCGCTGCCGGCCATCGCGCAGCCAGCCGGGGCAGCGTCGGCGCGTGCGGCGTCAGCCGCCGGGCCGACGGCTCCGGACGAGCCGCCGGCCATGGCGGACCGGCCGGCCCCCGCGGCGGACGCGCCCGCGGCCCAGGAAGCGGACCTGGCGCCGGAGCCGGCCCCGGCGCGCGGGGAACCCGGGGCCGGGGGCGGGGAACCCGGGGCCGGGGACCCCGGGGCCGGGGAACTGGCCGCGGCGCCGGCCCCGGCCGCGGATACGGCCGCGGCCCGGGAAGATCCGATGGGGGCGGTTCCGACCCGGGAGGAGCCCTTGCCCGGCGATGACGCCCTCACCGGCGGCGGTACGGCCCCCGGGGGCGCACCAGGGGAACTTCCCGGCCCGGCCTCTGAGACGGCGCATGAAGCGCCCGGCGCGCATGACCGGGAGACAGCGGCGGCCCCCCAGGGGGCGGCTACGGCAGCGCCAGGCGAGGCGGCGCAACCTCGGGAGGGAGCCGCGGCGGCGCGCGGGTCCGCCGCGGAGTCGCACGACTACTGGGACGCCGAGGAGAGCGGCTTCGGCGAGCGTGCTCACCCGGCCGCGGTGCCGGAGGTCGACCAGGACGCGCCGCCCTTCGCGACGGCGCCGTTCGCGACGGTCCCGCGGCTCAACCGGGTCCGGGCCACCCCCGTCCCGCCCGAAGACGACGAGGAGGAGGACTAACCGCCCGAAGCCCCGGCCCGCCTGGGAGCACAGCACGGCTGGGAGCACGGCCCGCCTGGGGAGCACCCGGCCCCGGCAGGCGCCACAGCGCGTCCCTTTCATGATCCGGTAAGGTTTATGCACATATTCTCATGATCCGGTAAGGTTTATACACCTATTCCGAATTTTCTTTTCATGATGAATGATTTTTCGGCTTCGGGGAGCCGGACGCGGCGGGTCGTCGGCTCTGGATCGGTATGGCCGTGGCGTATGCGGCTCTCGTGACGCCAGTGAATCGGACCGGGACAAGCCGGACGGCATCGCCTGTGGCGACCGCACCCGCCGGCCACGCTGGCCGGCAGGACTCGCCGGCGGGGCTGACCGCGCTGGCCGGCTGGGCTGGCGAGGCTGGCGAGGCTGGCGGCGGGGCCAACCGCGCTGGCGGCGGGGCCAACCGCGCTGGCGGCGGGGCCAACCGCGCTGGCGGCGGGGCCAACCGCGCTGGCGGCGGGGCCAACCGCG
>DATGLH010000114.1:0-26951 GCA_035294225.1 Trebonia sp. | reverse complement strand
ACGGCCACGCCCGCCGCGGCCATGGCGGCACCGACGATCCCGGCGTCGTTCTGCAAGGCGGCGGGGACGATCTTGGCCCGGATGCCGGACAGCAGCGGCACCCATTTATCCGATTCCCTGCTGATCCCGCCGCCGACGATGATCAGGTCGGGTGACAGCAGTGCCTCCATGTGGTGGAGGAACTCATCCACCCGCGCGGCCCAGCTCTTCCAGCCCCAGCCGTGCTGTTGCTTCGCGTGCTCCGAAGCGCGTTTCTCCGCGTCCTTTCCCCGGATCTCGACGTGGCCGAATTCGGTGTTCGGCACCAGCAGCCCGCCGGTGAACAGCGCGCTGCCGATCCCGGTGCCGAACGTCAGCATCAGCACCGTCCCGCGCTCGCCTTTCCCGGCGCCGAATGTCATCTCGGCGATGCCGGCGGCGTCGGCATCGTTCAGCACGGCCACCTCGGTGCCGATGGCCTTCCCGAACAGCGCCGACGCGTCCGTCCCGATCCATGACCGGTCGACGTTCGCGGCCGTGCGCACGGTTCCCCCGGTGATGACGCCGGGGAAGGTGGCGCCGGCGGCACCGGACCAGCCGAACGAGTTCGCCAGTTCCCGCACCACGTCGGTGACGGCGCCAGGGGTGGACGGATGCGGCGTGGCGACCTTCTGCCGATCGGCAAGCAGCGTCCCAGTGGCCACGTCGACAGGGGCTGCCTTGATGCCGGTGCCGCCGATGTCGATCCCGAGTACGTGCATGCTTGAATCCTTCCCGCCAGCGGAGCGGCGAAGCCGCCGCGGTGAGCGGCCCGGCCCGTCCGGAACCTGATTATCATCGAAGCTAAGCCATCAGAAAGGGGGCGCCGGATGAACTGGCTGAAGGTCGGCGCCGTCGTGGTCGGCGGGATCGTCGTCTTCTTCGTGCTCGACTCGGTGGTGCACCTGCTGCTCGGCCTGCTCTCCGCGATAGCGTTCGTGGCCATCGTCGCGGGCGGGGGCTACGTCGTCTACCGGCTCGTGAGCGGGCGGCGGCGCCGTGAGGTCAGGAGCGGGCGGCGGGAGCGTGAGGTGCGGCGCGAGCGTGACGAGCGCACCATCGTCGTCCCTCCGGCAACGCCCCAGCCCCAGCCCAGGCACCATGACGTGGAGGACGACCTGGCGCGGCTGAAGCGGGAGATGGGCCGCTGACGCCGTGCGGGGCCGCGCGGGCACGGGGCGCCCGCGCGGGCGCCCCGTGCCCGGGCTCGCGTGGCGTGCCCCCTACCGCCGCCACGCCTTCAGCGTGGCGACGGCTTCCTCCGCGCCGTCGAACCGCACGTTAGCCGCGCCCGCCCGGCCCATGGCCCACATCGTCAGCTCGGCCGGGGTGCCGATGACCGTGACGGTCGGCGTCGCGTTCTTCAGCGTGACCCGGTAGGGCTGGCCGCCGCTGTCCCTGGCCAGCTCGACGCCGACCGGCGCCTTGCGCAGGAAGAGCCTGGCCGCCTTCAGGCGGCTCCACAGCGCGTCGGACAGGCCCGGGGCGATGTCCCTCGGCTCCCAGCCGGGTGCCGCGCGCCGCACGTCCTCGTGGTGCACGAAGTACTCCACGGTATTGGCCTTCTCGTCCACGCCGGGCAGCGCGAACAGCGACAGCCGCGGCGGGCCGTCCCGGAAGGCCTGCACCAGCTGGGCGTAGCTCAGCCGTTCGCTGAGGCGCCGCTGGGTCCGCGCGGTATGCCCGGCGAGCGGGCCGCCCAGCACCCCGGCCGCGGCGTCGGGCCGCCGTTCCCGCAGCACCAGGTGCGCCGCCAGGTCCCTGGTCCGCCAGCCGGCGCAGAGCGTGGGCGCGTCCGGGCCCGTCTCCTCAAATAGCGCGGCCAGGGCGAGGCGCTCTTCGCGCGCGAAGCTCATCAGGGAACGCGGGGGGGCGTCCCCCCGCGGGTCAGCAGGGCTCACGTTGGAGATCGTAGGCTGTAAGCGCGCCCATGCACACGGGCCGGACCAGAAATCCGGACCAGAAATCCGGACGAGAAACCCGGACGAGAAACGAGGCAGACGATGACGGACGCCGTGCGCCCCTCACAGCTGGATCCGAAGATCGCGGCGCGTCTCAAGCGGGACGCCAACGGCCTGATGGCGGCGATCGCGCAGCAGTATGACACCGGCGAGGTACTGATGCTCGGCTGGATGGACGACGAGGCGCTGCACCGCACGCTGACCACCGGGCGCTGCACGTACTGGTCCCGCAGCCGCCAGGAGTACTGGGTGAAGGGCGAGACCTCCGGTCACCTCCAGCTCGTGAAGTCGGTGGCGCTGGACTGCGACGGGGACGCCATCCTCGTGAAGGTGGACCAGGTGGGGGCCGCCTGCCACACCGGCGACCGCACGTGCTTCCACGCCGGCGCGCTCGATGCCGTGGCCGGCGAGCGGCCCGGCGCGGCCGCGGTCCCGGGCGGACAGGGCCAGGGCACCTGATGCCGGCGAGCAGGCGGGAGCCGGGCAGGCGGGAGTACGGCCTCACGCTGCTGGCCGGCGTCATCGGTGCCGGGCTGGTCCTGCTCGCGGCCAGGCAGCGCTGGGCGCAGGCCGTCTTCACCCCGCCCAGGCCGCTGACCCCGCAGGTCGTCAACGTCTCCGGCGCGGACCTTGTCCCGCTGGCGAGCGCGCTGGCGGTGGCGGCGCTCGCGGGCCTGGCCGCGGTGATCGCCACCCGGGGCATGGTCCGGCGCGCGGCCGGGGTGCTGCTCGCGTTGTTCGGCGCCGGCGCGGGCGCCGCCGTCACCGCGACGGTCACCGCCGCGAGCGTGCTCAGCGTGGCGGCGAGCCGTATCGCCTCGCCGGAGTCGGCCGCGGTCTCCGGCGCCGCCGGGTCGACGACCAGCGGGTCGCCGGGCAGTGTCCCCGTGGTCGTGGGGGGCGGCGCCGGCCACGTGATCATGACCGGGACGCCGTGGCGGGCGGCCGTGCTGGCCGGGGCGCTGCTCGTGTTCCTGGCGGGCCTGGCCACGGTGCTGCGCGGCGCGAGCTGGCCGGTGATGTCCGCCCGCTACGAGCCGCCGCGGCGGCACGGGTCCGCGCGGGCCGGGACGGCCGCCGCGTCCGCCGAGTCCGGCCCCCCGGCGCACCGGCCGCCGGACTCGGCGTCGATGTGGGAGTCGCTCAGCGGCGGCGAGGACCCCACGGTCGTTCCCGGGGAGAACGGGGGGACGGACAGCCTCTCCGGTAGCCCCTCCCGCGGCGACGAGCAGGACGCGGAGCCCCCCGCGCCCGGGAGGGTGCCGGGAGGCCGTCCGCCCGGAAGTCAGCGCGTGTACTGACCGATGCCCAGCGTGCTCGTCGCCGACCACGAACCCGAGGTAGCCGAGATGGGCCGCCGGTACCTCGAGCGCGCGGGCATGCGGGTGCTGATCACGGGCAATCCGGCGGAGACGGTCCGCGCCCTGGCCGGCCGGGCGGCCGCCCTGTTCGTGATCGACCTGACGATGCCCGGCCTTGAAGTGCGCGCCGTCCGGCAGGCGCTCGCCCCCGCGATGCCCGTCGTCTTCCTGCTCGACAGGAGCGACCACAGGCCGCACGGCCTGAACAGCCCGGCCGCCGCCAGGCGGTGGCTCATCAGGCCGTTCAGCCCCCGCGCGCTCGTCGTCGCGGTCACCGAACTCGCGCGCCCCGCGCCGGCCGTGCGCTGGCCGCCGGGCGGCGCCGGGCGCGGCCGGCGCGAAATCGTCGTAGGCGGCCGGGAAATCAGCCTCACCCGGACCGAGTTCGCCCTGGTAGCCGCACTTGCCGAGCGCTCCGGGCGGGTGCTGAGCCGGCAGCGCCTGCTGGGGGCCCTGGAAAGCGAGCGGGGCAAGCGGCCGGGTCCGCGCGCCGTCGACGTCTACATCGCCCAGCTGCGGGTAAAGCTGGGGACCGACGCGATCCGGACGATCCACGGGGTCGGCTACGCCCTGGACCCGGGCGCCCTGCCCGCACCGCCGCCGCCCGCACCGCCGCCGCCCGCGCGGCCGCTGCCCGCACCGCCGCTGCCCGCGCGGCAGCCGCCGGAACGGCAACGCGAAGGTATGGCCTATGCATTGCGAAGGCAAACTTCAGGGGGGGCGCCGAGACCGCGTCCCGGCGAGGGCTAGCATCAGTGGCGCAACATTTCCGACTTGAGGGGACGACGCAAGCGCGTGAGTGTGCTTGACGAGATCCTGGATGGCGTACGTGCCGATCTCGCCGAACGGCAGCGGCGCGTCTCGCTTGAGCAGCTGAAAGACATGGCACGCCGGGCACCGTCTCCGCTTGACGCCCTCGCGGCGCTCAAGGCGGAGGGGGTCAGCGTGATCGCGGAGGTCAAGCGGGCGAGCCCGTCCCGCGGCGCGATGGCCGCCATCGACGACCCGGCCGCGCTGGCGGCGGACTACGAGATCGGCGGCGCCCGTGTGATCAGCGTGCTGACCGAGCAGCGGCGGTTCGGCGGGTCGCTTGACGACCTCGCGGCCGTCCGGCGGGCAGTGCAGGTCCCGCTGCTGCGCAAGGACTTCGTGGTCAGCTCCTACCAGTTGTGGGAAGCGCGCGCCCACGGCGCCGACATGGTGCTGCTCATCGTCGCCGCGCTTGAGCAGAGCGCGCTGGTCTCGCTCGTGGAGCGGACGCTGTCGATCGGGATGGTGCCGCTGGTCGAGGTGCACGCGGACGAGGAGCTTGACCGGGCGGTGGACGCCGGGGCGACGGTGATCGGGGTGAACGCGCGCAACCTGGCCACGCTCGAGGTGGACCGCTCGATCTTCGCGCGGCTGGCGGGCCGCATCCCGGAGGGGATCGTGAAGGTCGCCGAGTCCGGTGTCCGCGGGCCGCACGACCTGCTCGCCTACGCCGCGGCCGGCGCGGACGCGGTGCTGGTCGGCGAGTCGCTGGTGACGGAGAAGGACCCCCGCGCGGCGGTCGCCGACTTGGTGACGGCCGGCTCCCACCCGGCGCTTCGCGGCGAGCGCGGGTAATCTGGCCGTCGTGGACAGCACCTCGCATCGCAGCCAGCCGCCGGCGGAGCCGGATATTTCCCCGGTGCCCGACGTATCCGGCCACTTCGGCGTCTTCGGCGGGCGCTTCGCGCCCGAGTCCCTGATGGCGGCCCTTGAGCAGCTCGCCAAGGAGTACGAGGCGGCGCGGACCGATCCGGAGTTCACCGCGGAACTGGCGGACCTGCTCAAGAACTACGCGGGCCGGCCCACGCTGGTCACCGAGGCCAAGAGGTTCGGGAAGGAGCACGCCGGCGGCGCCCGGGTGCTGCTCAAGCGCGAAGACCTCGCCCACACGGGCTCGCACAAGATCAACAACGTGCTCGGCCAGGTGCTGCTCACCAGGCGGATGGGCAAGACCCGGGTGATCGCCGAGACCGGCGCCGGCCAGCACGGCGTGGCGACCGCGACGGCCTGCGCCCTGCTCGGCCTTGAGTGCGCGGTCTACATGGGCGAAGAGGACACCAGGCGGCAAGCGCTCAACGTCTCGCGGATGCGGATGCTCGGCGCCGAGGTGATCCCGGTCACGGCCGGGACGAAGACCCTCAAGGACGCCATGAACGAGGCGTTCCGCGACTGGGTGGCCACCGTGGACAGCACGCACTACTGCATCGGCTCGGTCGGCGGCCCGCACCCCTTCCCGATGATGGTCCGCGACTTCCAGCGGGTCATCGGCGTCGAGGCGCGCGAGCAGGTCCTGGCGCTGGCGGGCCGCCTCCCGGACGCGGTGGTGGCCTGCGTGGGCGGCGGCTCGAACGCGATCGGCGTCTTCCACGCGTTCATCCCCGACGGTTCCGTGCGGCTGGTCGGCTGCGAGGCCGGCGGCGACGGCGACGGCGCTCCCGGCCGCAACGCCGCCACGC
This sequence comes from Trebonia sp., assembly GCA_035294225.1. Classification (GTDB taxonomy): domain Bacteria; phylum Actinomycetota; class Actinomycetes; order Streptosporangiales; family Streptosporangiaceae; genus Trebonia. The sequence goes on along the minus strand of DATGLH010000114.1, from coordinate 21,125 downwards.
TCACCTACGGCTCCACGGGCGTGCTGCACGGCATGCGCACGTACCTGCTCCAGGACGACGAGGGCCAGACGCTCGACACCCACTCGATCTCGGCCGGCCTGGACTACCCTGGCGTGGGCCCGGAGCACGCCTGGCTGAAGGACACCGGCCGCGCCGAGTACCGCAGCGTGAGCGACAAGGCGGCGATGGACGGCTTCGCCGCGCTCTGCCGGACCGAGGGCATCATCCCGGCCCTGGAGTCCTCGCACGCGCTCGCCGGCGCGATGGACCTCGGCCGCGAACTCGGCCCCGGCGGCCTGATCCTGGTGAACCTGTCCGGCCGGGGCGACAAGGACGTGGCGACCGCGTCCGCCTGGTTCGGGGTGTGAAGGGCATGACGAGCGCAGTCACCACGGCCTTCGGCAAGGCGGCCACCGACGGCCGCGCCGCACTGGTCGGCTACCTTCCCGCGGGCTTTCCCGACAAGCAGACGGCCATCACGGCGGCCCTGGCGATGGCGGAGGCCGGCGCGGACGTCATCGAGGTCGGCCTGCCCTATTCCGACCCGCTGATAGACGGTCCGGTGATCGCCGACGCGGTCCACCGCGCCCTGCGGAACGGCACCCGGATCAGGGACGTCTTCGACACGGTCGCGGCGATCGCCGGCGCCGGCACCGCCGCCTTGGTCATGACCTACTGGAACCCGGTCGACCAGTACGGCGCCGCCGCCTTCGCCCGCGACCTCGCGAACGCCGGGGGCGCCGGCCTCATCACGCCCGACCTGACCCCGGAAGAGGCCGCGCCCTGGCTCGAGGCGTCGGACAGCTACCGGCTGGACCGGGTCTTCCTGGTCGCCCCGAGTTCGACGGCGCAGCGCATCGCGCAGGTCAGCGCGGTCTGCCGCGGTTTCGTCTACGCCGCCAGCCTGATGGGCATCACCGGCACCCGCGACACGGTGAACGCGGGCGCCAGCGAGCTGGTCGGCCGGGTCCGTGAGCACACCGGCCTGCCGGTCGCGGTGGGCCTCGGCGTCAGCAACCGCGACCAGGCGGCCGAGGTCGCCGCCTTCGCCGACGGCGTCGTCGTGGGCTCGGCGTTCGTCCGCCGCCTCGCCGGCGCCCCCGACCCCGCCGGCGCGGTAGCCGCCGTCCGCGACCTGGCCGCCGACCTGGCCGCCGGCGTCTCCCGCCGCTGACCGGCCGCCGCGTCGCCTGCCGGGCCATGAGAAGTTCGCCGCGTCCCGCCGGTGACCTCCCGCCGGGCGCGCGGGGAGCGCCCGGCGGCGCGGCCGTCTGCCCGGTGCGCGCCAGGCGGGTGCGCACCGGGCCTGCAGGCACGCGGGCCGGCGCTGGAAGGGGATTTACCGGTAATGTAATGTCGACGTAACCTACGTGCAGCAGCAGGGCCAGTGTCGTCCCGACCGCAGCGTGCCACGACAGCGGATATGTGACGACAGGAGTATGGATGGTGCCTGCCGCGACCGAGGGACTTTACGACGACCGGTTCGAACACGACGCCTGCGGTGTCGGTTTCGTGGCGGACCTATCGGCCCGGGGCGGGCACGAGGTCATCGCCAGCGCCCTGCGCGTCCTGTGCAACCTGGAGCACCGCGGGGCCGCGGGCGCCGACCCGGACACGGGTGACGGGGCGGGCATCCTCACCCAGATCCCCGACGGATTCTTCCGCGCGGTCGTCGCCTTCCCGCTCCCCGATCCGGGAGCCTATGCCGCTGGCCTGGCGTTCCTTCCTCTTGACCATGCCGAACGGACGGTGGCGACTGCCAAGATCGCCGAGCTCGCCGCCGATGAGGGGCTGACCGTCCTCGGCTGGCGCGAGGTGCCGGTCAACCCGGCCGCCTGCGGGGAGGGCGCCCGGGAGGTGCTGCCCCACCTGGCGCAGCTGTTCGTGGCCGGCGCGGGCGGCGAGAGCGGCATGCGCCTGGAGCGGATGGCGTTCTGCCTGCGCAAGCGCGCCGAACACGAGGCGGGCACGTACTTCGCCAGCCTGTCGGCCCGCACGCTGGTCTACAAGGGGATGCTGTCCGCTCCGCAGGTCGAGCCGTTCTTTCCCGACCTGTCCGACGACCGCTACGCCTCCAGCCTCGCGCTCGTGCACTCCCGGTTCTCCACCAACACGTTCCCGTCCTGGCCGCGGGCGCACCCGTACCGGTACATCGCGCACAATGGCGAGATCAACACCGTGCAGGGAAACCGGAACTGGATGCGGGCCCGCGAGGCGATGCTGGCCAGCCCGCTGATCCCGCCGTCGAAGAGCGGCAAGGGCATCGAGCGCCTGTTCCCGGTCATCGACCCGTCCGGGTCGGACTCGGCGAGCTTCGACGAGTGCCTGGAGCTGCTGCACCTGGGCGGCCGGTCGCTGCCGCACGCGCTGCTGATGATGATCCCCGAGCCGTGGGAGAACCACGAGGAGATGGACGCGCGGCGGCGCGCCTTCTACGCCTACCACGCGACGCTGATGGAGCCCTGGGACGGCCCCGCGCTGATCGCGTTCACCGACGGCACCGTGATCGGCGCCGTGCTCGACCGCAACGGGCTGCGGCCCGGCAGGTACTGGGTGACCAGCGACGGCCTGGTCATCCTCGCCAGCGAGGTCGGCGTCCTCGACATCGAGCCCGCCCGCGTGGTGCGCCGGGGCAGGTTGCAGCCGGGCCGGATCTTCCTCGCCGACACCGCGGCCGGCCGGATCGTCGAAGACGAGGAGGTCAAGGCCGAACTCGCCGCCGCCCACCCGTACGAAGACTGGCTGCACGCCGGCCTGCTCCACCTGGCGGACCTGCCCGAGCGCGAGCGCCCGGCCCCCACGGCGGCGGATCTGCTGACGCGGCAGCGGACGTTCGGGTACACCGAGGAAGAGCTCCGCGTCATCCTCGCGCCGATGGCGCGGACCGGGGCGGAGCCGATCGGCTCGATGGGCACCGACACCCCGGTCGCCGTGCTCTCGGACCGGCCGCGCCTGGTGTACGACTACTTCACGCAGCTGTTCGCCCAGGTGACGAACCCGCCGCTGGACGCCATCAGGGAAGAGCTCGTCACCTCGCTGGCCACCACGACCGGCCCCGAGCACAACCTGCTCGAGCCGACCCCCGCGTCCTGCCGGCAGATCATGCTGCCGTTCCCGGTGATCGACACCGGCGACCTCGCCAAGCTGACGGGGATCAACGACGACGGCAACCTGCCCGGCTTCGCCGCGCACGTGGTGGACGGCCGGTTCGACCCGTCCGGCGGCGGCGACGGCCTGCGCGCCCGGCTGGCGGAGATCTGCGCCGAGGTGCACGCCGCGATCGAGGACGGCGCCCGCCTGATCATCCTCTCCGACCGCGGCAGCCCCGCCGGCACGCCCGGCGGCCCGCCCCCGACCAGCGATAACAGCAAGATGCCTGGGGGCGGCAGGCTCGTCCCGATTCCGTCGCTGCTGCTGACCGGGGCGGTGCACCACCACCTGATCAGGGAGAAGACCCGGACCCGGGTCGGGCTGATCGTGGAGACGGGCGACGCCCGCGAGTGCCACCACATCGCGCTGCTCACCGGCTACGGCGCCGCCGCCGTCTGCCCGTACCTGGCGATCGAGACCGTCCGCGACCTCGCCGCGCGCGGCGAGCTCGGCGCCATCACGCCGGACAAGGCGGCCGCCAACCTGATCAAGGCGCTCGGCAAGGGCCTGCTCAAGATCATGTCCAAGATGGGCGTGTCCACCATCGCCTCCTACACCGGCGCGCAGATCTTCGAGGCGGTCGGCCTCGGCGAGGAGGTGATCGAGACCTGCTTCACCGGCACGGCCTCGCGCCTGTCCGGGGTCGGGTTCGGGGTGCTCGCGGAGGAGGCTGCCCGCCGGGCCGCGGTGGCCGCGGGCGGCCCGGGCATGGCGCACCGGCGGCTGGAGACCGGCGGCGAGTACCAGTGGCGGCGCGAGGGCGAGCCGCACCTGTTCAATCCCGAAACCGTCTTCAAGTTGCAGCACGCCACCCGCAGCCGCCGCTACGAGATCTTCAAGGAGTACACGGCGCTGGTCGATGACCAGTCACGCCGGCTGATGACGCTGCGCGGCCTGCTCCGCATCAAGGGGATCGATGACGGGGAACAGGCGCCCGCTTCCGTTCGGATAGATATCGATGAGGTCGAACCCGTCGAGAGCATCGTCAGGCGGTTCGCGACCGGGGCCATGTCCTACGGCTCCATCTCCGCCGAGGCGCACGAGACGCTCGCGATCGCGATGAACCGGCTCGGCGGGCGGTCCAACACCGGCGAGGGCGGCGAGGATCCCGAGCGGTTCATCCCGGACGCTAACGGGGACCTGCGGCGGTCCGCGGTCAAGCAGGTGGCCAGCGGCCGGTTCGGCGTGACGAGCGAGTACCTGGTCAACGCCGACGACTTGCAGATCAAGATGGCGCAGGGCGCCAAGCCGGGGGAGGGCGGCCAGCTGCCCGGGCACAAGGTCTACCCGTGGATCGCCAGGACCCGCTACTCCACGCCCGGCGTCGGCCTGATCTCCCCGCCGCCGCACCACGACATCTACTCGATCGAGGACCTGGCGCAGCTCATCCACGACCTGAAGAACGCCAACCCGGCCGCCCGGGTGCACGTCAAGCTGGTCGCGGAGGTGGGCGTCGGCACGGTCGCGGCCGGCGTGTCCAAGGCGCACGCGGACGTGGTGCTGATCTCCGGGCACGACGGCGGCACCGGCGCCGCCCCGCTGACCTCGCTGAAGCACGCGGGCGCGCCCTGGGAGCTGGGCCTGGCCGAGACCCAGCAGACGCTGCTGCGCAACAAGCTGCGCGACCGGATCGTCGTGCAAGTGGACGGGCAGCTCAAGACCGGCCGGGACGTGATCATCGCCGCGCTGCTCGGCGCGGAGGAGTTCGGGTTCGCGAGCGCGCCGCTCGTCGTGTCCGGCTGCATCATGATGCGCGTCTGCCACCTGGACACCTGCCCGGTCGGCATCGCGACGCAGAACCCCGAGCTGCGCGCCCGGTTCTCCGGCAAGCCGGAGTTCGTGGTCAACTTCTTCGAGTTCATCGCCGAGGAAGTCCGCGAGTACCTGGCCGCCCTCGGGCTGCGTTCCCTGGACGAGGCGATCGGGCGGGTGGACCTGCTGGACGCCGCGCTCGCCGTGTCGCACTGGAAGGCCGCGGGGCTGGACCTGACGCCGGTGCTGCACGTGCCCGCCGATTCCCCGGGGCCGCGGCGGTGCGTGGCCGCGCAGGACCACGGTCTGGACAAGGCGCTGGACAACACGCTGATCCAGCTCGCCGAGGGGGCGCTCGAGGAGGGCCGGCCGGTCCGCCTGGAGCTGCCGATCAGGAACGTCAACCGGACCGTCGGCACCATGCTCGGCTACGAGGTGACCAGGCGGTGGGGCGGGGAGGGGCTGCCGCCCGACACGATCACGGTGTCGTTCACCGGGTCGGCGGGCCAGTCGTTCGGCGCGTTCCTGCCGCGCGGCATCACCTTGCGCCTCGTCGGCGACGCCAACGACTACCTCGGCAAGGGGCTGTCCGGCGGGCGGGTGATCGCCTGCCCGGCTCCCGACTCGCCGTTCGAGGCGCAGACCCAGGTCATCGCGGGGAACGTGATCGGCTACGGCGCCACGTCCGGGGAGATCTTCCTCCGGGGCGTGGTGGGTGAGCGGTTCTGCGTGCGCAACTCCGGGGCGCTCGCGGTCGCCGAGGGCGTCGGCGACCACGGCTGCGAGTACATGACCGGCGGCCGCGTGGTGGTCCTCGGGCCGACCGGCCGCAACTTCGCGGCGGGCATGTCCGGCGGTATCGCCTACGTGCTGGACCTCGCGCCGTCCCGGCTGAACACCGAGATGGTCGACCTGGACCCGCTCGAGGAGGAAGACGTCGAGTTCCTGCGGGACGTGGTGTCGCGGCACCACGCGGAAACCGGCTCTACGGTGGCCGCGGGGCTGCTGGCCTCGTGGGACGGCGCCGTGGAGCGGTTCGCGAAGGTCATGCCGAAGGACTACAAGCGCGTCCTGACGGCGGCGTCCGCCGCCGAGCGCGAGGGCCGGGACGTCAACGAGGCCGTGATGGCCGCCGCGCACGGGTGAGGAGTACTGGATTATGGGCGACCCGAAGGGGTTCTTGAAGACCGCGCGGGAGACTCCCCGGCGGCGGCCGGTCGACGTCCGGCTGACCGACTGGCGGGAGGTGTACGAGCCGTTCGCGCGGGAGCGGGCAGAGCGGCAGGCGGCCCGGTGCATGGACTGCGGCATCCCGTTCTGCCACAGCGGCTGCCCGCTGGGCAACCTGATCCCGGAGTGGAACGATCTGGTGTACCGGTCGGACTGGGCCGCCGCGGCGGACCGGCTGCACGCGACGAACAACTTCCCCGAGTTCACCGGCCGGCTCTGCCCGGCCCCGTGCGAGACCGCCTGCGTGCTCGGCATCAACGCCGAGCCGGTCACGATCAAGCAGGTCGAGGTGGAGATCATCGACCGGGCGTGGGATGCCGGCCATGTGGTCCCCGTGCGGCCCGGGCGGCTGTCCGGGTTCACGGTCGCCGTGGTCGGGTCCGGGCCCGCGGGGCTGGCCGCGGCGCAGCAGCTGACCAGGGCCGGGCACCAGGTGACGGTCTTCGAGCGGGATGACGCGCCGGGCGGCCTGCTGCGGTACGGCATCCCCGAGTTCAAGATGGAAAAGCGCCACCTGGACCGGCGCCTTGAGCAGATGCGCCTTGAGGGCACCGTGTTCGAGTGCGGCGTTCCGGTGACGTCGGCGGCGCAGCTGGACGGCTTCTCGGCGGTGGTGCTGGCCGGCGGGGCGCGGGTGCCGCGGGACCTGCCGGTGCCCGGCCGCTCGCTCGGCGGCATTCACCAGGCGATGGAGTACCTGCCGCTGGCCAACCGGTTCGGGCCGTCGTCCCCGATCACCGCGGCGGGCAAGAACGTGGTGATCATCGGCGGCGGCGACACCGGGGCGGACTGCCTCGGCACCGCGCTGCGCCAGGGCGCGGCATCGGTCACCCAGCTGGAGATCATGCCCAGGCCGCCCAAGGCGCGCCCGGAAAACCAGCCCTGGCCGACGTACCCGATGATCTACCGCGTCTCCTCCGCGCACGAGGAGGGCGGCGAGCGGGTCTACGCCGTGTCCACCGAAGAGTTCCTGGCGGGCCCTTCGGGAACGGTCCGCGGGCTGCGCCTGGCCGAGGTGGAGTTCTCGGGCGGCCGGTTCGAGCCGGTGCCGGGCACCGCGCGGGAGATCGCTTGCGAGCTGGTGCTGCTCGCGATGGGCTTCACCGGCGCCGAGCGCGACGGGCTGCTGTCCGACCTCGGCGTCGCCTTCGACGCCCGCGGCAACGTGGCCCGGTCCGCGTCCTACGAGACCTCGGTGCCCGGCGTGTTCGTCGCGGGCGACATGGGCCGCGGGCAGTCGCTCATCGTCTGGGCAATCGCCGAGGGGCGCAGCGCCGCGGCCCACGTGGACAGGTACCTGCGGGCCCTCGACCGTCCGCAGCTCCCGGTCGCGATCCCCCCGACGGCCCGCCCGCTCGCCTGACCGGGCAGGCCGAGGCGGCTCCGAACCGGCCCGGTGTCTCGGCGGCAGGCACCGCCGCACCGCCGCACCGCCGCACCCCTGCACCGCGCGATACCGAACCGCGCGCACCGAACCGCGCGCACCGAACCGCGCGCACCGAAAAACCTTTCATGAAGAACGAAAGATCGAGTATAGGTCCAGAAACTTTACAGGATCATGATGGCCGCGCCGGGTTCCGGGCGGTAAGCGGTTAACGTGGGGCGGCAGGGGCTGGCGTTACCCTTGGGTGCGGCCTTCGCGCGCCGGCTGCGGATGTACCGGGCCGGGCGTTCCCGCGGGCAGCCTGCGCCCATGTTCGCGGCTGCCGGAAGGGGCCGTGGAGGCGCCAGCCACGCGAGCAGCGCCGGCCGCACCGGAAGGGGCCGTGGAGGCGCCAGCCACGCGAGCAGCGCCGGCCCGCCAGCGCCGGCCGCACCGGAAGGGCGCTCAGGCCGCCCTGGGCCGTTCCCGCTTGCCGGCGGCCGGATCAGGTCGCGCGGCGTCTGGATGACCACGACGTGAACCTTTTGTGACGCCCGTCACGGAGTGCCCGGAACCGGCTACAATGGTATAGACCACTGGGAGGGATGTGAATGGGCCGCCGTGCGAAGATCGTCTGCACCCTGGGACCGGCGACGCCGAGCCAGGAACAGGTCACGGCGCTGATCGGCGCCGGGCTCGACGTCGCCAGGCTCAACCTCAGCCACGGCACGCCGGAGGACCACATGCGCGCCTACCGGCATGTCCGTGCCGGAAGTGACGCGACCGGCCGGAGCGTGGGGGTGCTCGCCGACCTCCAGGGGCCGAAGATCCGGCTGGGCGCCTTCCCCGGCGGCCCCGTGCGGCTCAACGCCGGCGACGAGTTCGGCATCACCATCGAGGACATTCCCGGCGACCGGCATGAGGCGTCCACGACCTACCAGGGCCTCGCCGACGACGTCCGGGTGGGCGACCGCATCCTGATCGACGACGGCAACGTCCAGCTGGACGTGACCGGCACCACCGGCACCCGGGTGCGCACCCGGGTCGTGGTCGGCGGCACGATATCCGATCACAAGGGCATCAACCTGCCGGGTGTCGCGGTCAGCGCGCCGGCGCTCACCGACAAGGACGAGTCCGACCTGCGCTGGGCGCTCGCGGTCGGCGTGGACATGGTGGCGATGTCGTTCGTCCGCACGCCGGACGACGCGTCCCTGGCGCGCAAGGTCATGAGCGAGGCCGGCCGCCCGGGGGTGCCGCTGATCGCCAAGATCGAGAAGCCCGAGGCGGTCCGGGTGCTGCCGGACATCGTGGACGCGTTCGACGGGATCATGGTGGCGCGCGGCGATCTCGGCGTGGAACTTCCGCTCGAGCAGGTGCCCGCGGTGCAGAGCCGCGCGATCAGGCTGGCCCGGGAGCGGGCCCGGCCGGTGATCGTGGCGACCCAGATGCTGGAGTCGATGATCAGCGCACCGCGCCCCACCCGGGCTGAAGTCTCCGACGTGGCCGGCGCGGTCGCCGAGGGCGCGGACGCGGTCATGCTGTCCGCGGAGACCAGCGTGGGCGCCTATCCGGTGGAGACGGTCGCCACGATGGCGCGCATCATCGCCGCGGCCGAGGAGAACTCGCTGCGCGCGGAGCATTCGCTGAGCCGGATGCCGACCACCACGGGCGGGGCGATCGCCCGGGCCGCTGCCGAAGTCGGCGCGATCGTCGGGGCGAAGGCCCTGGTCGCGTTCACGATGACCGGGGAGACCGCGCGCCGGCTCGCCAGGTACCGGTCGCCGATCCCGCTGCTCGCGTTCACCACGGAGGCCGCCACCCGCAGCCAGCTGGCGCTCACCTGGGGCGTGGAGACGTTCATTGTGCCCACGGTGCGGCACACCGACGACATGGTGCACGAGGTCGACAGCGCGCTGGTCAGCCTGGGCCGGTGCGCCATCGGCGACAAGGTCGTGATCGTGGCCGGCAGCCCGCCCGGCAGCCCCGGCAGGACCAACGCGCTGCGGGTGCACCGGATCGGCGATGCCATCGCGCTGCCCTACCCCTGACCGCCTCCTGGCGGCAGCGGGTCCGCCGTGGCCCGCGGGCTGTTCCTGAACGCTGAAAATCGGTAAAAATCAGTACTTAGGAAATCCTGCCGCGGTTCACGTACGCTTGGTTCGCGGCCAGGAGGGCGGACAGGCCGCGCGCTTTGTTCCGGTGCCGGGAGCAGGGGCGGATGACGGGTTCTGCAATCGCAACGGCAGCGGTCGGCGATGCCCGGGTGTACGGCCGCGTGACACGGTGCGCCTGCGGTACACGGGGTTCCGGTGACGCCTGAGCTGGCCGGGAAGGCGGCCGCGGTGGTGGCGGAACGGGACGCGATCCAGGCGAACCTGCTCGAACTGGATGGCAGCTACGTCAGGCGGCTGCTCGACGGCGTGACGCTGACCGGGCAGACGCGGCAGCGCTGGGAAACGGCGTCCGCGGCGCTCACTGGCCTGTGGGAGACCTACATGGCGTACGCGGCCGTCGTGGACCGGATCGCGGAGCTCGGGGCCGGTGGCCGCCGCCCGGCGAAGAAGGACCTTCCCGAGCTGACCGCGTTGCTCACGGGGCCCTCGGTCCAGTTGACCCGCGATCCTGTCCCGCTCGCGCGCAGGGACCTTGCCGACACGGGCCGCCAGGCACTCACGCTTGAGGCCACGGTCGCCGCGATGCGGCGGGCGTTCACGGAGGTAGCCGACGTGATCGCGGCCGTCGAGGCGGTCTGGGCGCAGACAGGTGCGCACCTGGACGCGGCGGCGGCGGAACTGGCCAGGGTCCGGCCGCTGGTCGCGGGCCTCGGCGCCCGGATCGAGACGGAGTTCGGCGACACGCAGGCCAGCCTGGATTCCCTGCGGACCGAGGTGAACGCCGATCCGCTCGCGCTGTGGCGCGCCGGCCGGACCGACACCTCGGCCGCGGAACGGCTGCGGAAGCAGGCGGCCGGGCTGGCCGCCCGGGTCACCGACCTTGACAGGCTCCGGCGGGAGGCGCGGCGCCGGATCGAGGAACTCAAGGCCGCGACCGCCGCGGCCCGCGCGGCGCGCGAGGACGCGGTGGCGCTCTGGCGCCGCGCCGCCGAGCGGATCACCGCGCTGCCGCCGCTGCCGCCGGATATCGCCGAGCCGCCGACGGCCAGCCTGACCGCACTCGCGGCCGCGGGCCGGTGGACGCGGCTGCAGGCCGAACTGGACAGATGCGAAGCGGAACTGGCCGCGTCCGCCGCGCGGACCCGGGACACCCAGCAGTCGGTGGACGCGCTGCTCGGCCGCCGTGCGGAACTGCGCGGCCTCCTCGGCGCGTACAAGGCCAAGGCTGCACGCCTGGGGGTGGCCGAGGACCCGGATCTGGCGGCTCGCTACGACCAGGCGCATGACCTGCTGTGGACGGCGCCATGCGACCTGGCCGCGGCCGAAGCGGCCGTGGCCGGATATCAGCAGGCGATTCTCGCGGTGGAAAGGCGACGGCGGTGACGACTGCGGTGTGCACCCAGCCCGGGTGCGGCGGGACGATCGAGGACGGCTTCTGTACGGTCTGCGGCCTGGCGCCCGCGCCGGCGCTCGCCGGGACCGCGGCCGCGGGAACCGCCGTGGCCGGCGGCTCCGGGTCGGCCGTGGCCGGCGGCTCCGGGTCGGCGTCGTGGTCCGCGGGCGCGGGCAGCAGGCGCGGCAGCCGCGGTTCGCGGCCGGGCAGCGGCCGGTCCTCCCGCGGCGGGCTTGGCGCCGGGCTCGTCGAGGTTCCGCCGGTCCCGGCTCGCGACCCGGCGGCGGCGGTCCTCGCTGATCCGCGGGTACCGGAGAACCGGCGGTTCTGCGGGAACTGCGGGCAGCTTGTCGGCCAGCCACGGGACGGCCGCCCCGGCCTGACCGAAGGGTTCTGCCCGCGTTGCGGCACCCGCTTCTCCTTCACGCCGAAGCTGGCGCCCGGAGAGCTGGTAGCCGGTCAGTACGAGGTCATCGGGTGCCTCGCGCACGGCGGCCTCGGCTGGATCTACCTCGCCAGGGACCGCAACGTCAGCGACCGGTGGGTGGTGCTCAAGGGACTGCTCAACACGGGGGACCCTGACGCGCTGGCCGCCGCGGTCGCCGAGCGGCAGTTTCTGGCCCAGGTCGAGCACCCGAACATCGTCCGCATCTACAACTTCGTCCAGCACGCCAGCCGCCGCGACGGCGAGAGCGCCGGCTACATCGTGATGGAGTACGTGGGCGGCAAGTCACTGAAGCAGATCCGCCTGGAGGCGCGCCAGCGCGGCACGACGGTGCCGCTCGCGCACGCGCTCGCCTACGCGATCGAGATCCTGCCCGCGCTGGGCTACCTGCACGGCCAGGGGCTCGTCTACTGCGACTTCAAGCCGGACAACGTGATTCAGACCGAGGAGCAGCTCAAGCTCATCGACATGGGCGGTGTCCGCCCGATCGACGGTGACGGCCCCGTCTACGGAACGGTCGGCTACCAGGCACCGGAGATCGAGACCCAGGGTCCCTCACCGGCGTCGGACCTGTACACGGTCGGCCGTACGCTGGCCGTCCTCACCCTGGAATTCGCCGGCTACCAGGGGGAGTACAGGTACCGGCTGCCCGCGTCCGCGCCGTTGCTCGCCCAGCAGGAGTCGTTCGCACGCCTCCTGCGCCGCGCCACGCACACCGACCCGAAGCGCCGCTTCCAGTCGGCGGGCGAGATGGCCGAACAGGCCACCGGGGTACTCAGGGAGGTGCTCTCCCTCGCCGACGGCGAGCCCCGTCCGGCGTTCTCCGGCCTGTTCAGCCCCGAACTGCGGGCGATAGGCACTGACCTGGCACCGGTCCGCGCCGCGGGTGGCGGACCGGGTGTCCTGGTGAGCCCGCCGCCCGCCGCCGAGGTGATCGCCGGGCTTCCGGTACCGCTCGCGGACGGCACCGACCCGGCAGCGGGGTATCTGGCCACGCTGGGCGGCCTGGAGCCCGCGCAGCAGGCCGCGGCTCTGCGCGCCGCCGTCTGCGGCGACGCGGGCGTCCCGCCCGCGGTGGCCGCGTCGCCGGAGACGCGGCTGGCGCTGGTCCGCGCCCTCATCGCGGTCGGCGACCTGGACGGTGCCGCGGTCTGCCTGGCCGAGCTCGCCGCGGCTGGTCCGGCCGACTGGCGGATCGCCTGGCACCACGGGCTGCGTGACCTTGCCGCCGCCCGGCCGGACAGCGCCCGGGCGGCGTTCAGCGCCGTGTACGATGAACTGCCCGGCGAGCTCGCGCCGAAGCTGGCGCTCGGCTTCGCTGCCGAGGCGGCCGGCGACATGGCCGCGGCACGGCGCTACTACCAGCTCGTCTGGGCGATCGACCGGTCATACATCAGCGCCGCGTTCGGATCAGCCAGATCATGCCTGGCCGGCGGCGATAGGCTCGCCGCCATCGCCGCGGTCGCCGCCGTGCCGGAGACCTCGATCCACCACGCGGCGGCGCAGATCGCCGCGGTCCGGCTGCTGCTCGCGGCGGGGAGCGGCATCACCGCGGGAGACCTCAGCCAGGCCGGCAGCCGGCTGAGCAGGCTTCCCCTTGATGACCTGCGCCGGCAGCAGCTCACGGTCGAGGTCCTGCACGCCGCGCTCGACTGGGTGTCCGCCCAGCCGCCGGACGCTGCGCAGCACGCGGCGCGCCCGGGCGACGGGCGCATCCTCGGCTGCGAACCGAACGAGCGCGCGCTCCGCCTCGGCCTGGAACGCGGCTATCGAGCGCTGGCAAGCCTCACGGCAGACCGCGCCCGCAAGGTGGAACTGGTGGACATGGCCAACGCCATCAGGCCGAGGACCTGGACATGACATCCATTGCCCACTTCGTCCGAGGAGAGACCGATGACGAACCTGCCCGGATTCACCGTGGACGTCGATCAGAACCCGTACCTGCCGGCGGGCGGGCGCGACGTCAGCGCGATAGTGACCGTGACGGCGGACGCGACCGGGGATGCGCCGGGCGGCGGGCCGGCCGGCGGCGCGGGCAGCGCGGAGGTCATCATCGTCGACTGCTCCGGGTCGATGAAATCGGGGAACAAGATAGCGCAGGCGCGCGAGGCCACGTTGGCAGCGGTGGACGTGATCAGGGACGGGGCATGGTTCGCGATCGTCGCGGGAACGTCCACGGCCTGGCCCGTCTACCCGGCGGACGGGTCGATGGCGGTCGCGGACATGCGCACGCGGACCGAGGCCGGGCGGGCCGTGCGTCAGCTGCGGGCCAACGGGGGGACCGCGATCGGCCAGTGGCTGCGGCTGGCGCACCAGATCTTCCAGTCCTGCCCGGCGGCGCTGCGCCACGCGATCCTGCTCACCGACGGCGAGAACCAGCACGAGAAGCCTGAGCAGCTCGCCGCGGCGATCGCGCTGTGCGAGGGCGCGTTCCGCTGCGACTGCCGCGGAGTAGGCACAGACTGGAAGGTCAGCGAGCTGCGCAAGATCTCCGCCACGCTGCTCGGCACCGTCGACATCGTGCCTGACCCGGCCGGGCTCGCGGCCGACTTCGAGGAGATGATGCGCGGCGCGATGAGCAAGCGGCTCCCCGATGTCATGCTGCGGGTGTGGACTCCGCAGACGGCGGTCGTGAAGTTCGTGAAGCAGGTCGCTCCGGCCATCGCCGACCTGACAGACCGCCGCGCGCCGTCGGGCGCGCAGGCCGGCGACTACCCGGCCGGCGCCTGGGCACCGGGGGAGAGCCGTGACTACCACGTGGGCGTCCAGGTCACCGCGGCGAACGTGGGCCAGGAGATGCTCGCCGCGCGGGTCAGCCTGGTGGCCGCCGCGCCGTCCGGCGACCAGGTGCTCGGCCGGGGCCTGATCCGGGCGATCTGGACCGACGATGAGGCGCTGTCCACCAGGATCAACCCGCGGGTCGCGGCCTACACGGGGCAGGCCGAGCTGGCGGCCGCGATTCAGGAGGGCCTGGAAGCGAGGAACCGGGGCGATGAGGAGACCGCTACCGCGCGGCTCGGCCGGGCGGTAGCGCTCGCGCACCAGGCCGGCAACGAGGAGACGGCGCGGCTGCTGGCCAAGGTCGTGGACGTGGTGGACGAGGCGACCGGCACGGTCCGGCTGAAGAAGAAGGTGGCCGCCGCCGATGAGATGGCGCTCGACACCAGGTCGACCAAGACGGTCCGGGTCAGGAAGGGGTAGCGATGGCAACCTGCCCGGCCGGCCATGACTCGGCGGGCGACGACTTCTGCGACGTGTGCGGCATGCGGATCGGCGCGCCGCCCGCTGCCGGGGCCGGCGAGGCATGCCCGCGGTGCGGTGCCGTCCGGGCCGGCCAGTTCTGCGAGGCGTGCGGCTACGACTTCGCCGCTGCCTCTTCGGCCCTCCCGCCGCCCGAGCCCCCGTCCGCGACGTCGTCGTCCGTGGCACCACCGCCTCCGGCGTCGGCCGCCGCATGGACGGCCGTGGTGACGGCCGACCGCGCCTACTACGACCGCGTGCGGGCGGCGGGCGGCCCGGACGCCGCCGCCATCAGCTTCCCCGCCTACTGCCCGCAGCGGCGGTTCCGGCTTTCCGGTACCGAAGTCCGCGTCGGGCGGCGCAGCGCGTCCCGCGGCATCGACCCCGAGATCGACCTGACCGGGCCGCCGGCCGACCCCGGCGTGTCACGGCTGCACGCGGTGCTCATCGCGAACCCGGACGGAACCTGGTCCATCGTCGACCTCGGGTCCGAGAACGGCACCCAGGTCAACGGCAGCGAAATCCCGCGCGGCGAGGCGGTGCCGCTGCGCGACGGCGATCGGATCCATCTTGGCGGCTGGACCGCGATAACGATCACCCGCGGCGGCTAGCTCCCGCGGCGGATACCCATCCCGCCGGCGCCGGGAACGCGCCGGGAAATGGTGCCTTGGCGGCGGCGGGCATAGGCTATTGTGCTGGCGAGCGGGACGACCGGCGGCCGGCGTGAGCCGGGATCGCAAGAACGACGAGCCTGATGTCGGCTCGCGGCACGCCTTGTCGTACCGGCGCCAGCTGACAGGAGCTGATAGGGCTATGAGCACGTCGACGCACGACTCGTCCGGCGCGCGGGAATGCCCGGTGTGCTCGGCGGACTCGGCAGAACCCGCCGCGGTTAGCCCGGACGGCTACTGCGAGAACTGCGGCCGGAAGGTGCCCGTCGGCCGGGACCACGCGGAACTCGACCTCGGGCTGGTCGTCGGCGTAACCGACCGCGGCCTGCGGCATCAGCGCAACGAGGATGCGATGGCGCTGGCCACGGCCCCCGGACCGCACGGCCCGGTCGCGCTCGCCGTCGTCTCCGATGGGGTCTCCTCGGCGCCGCGTCCCGATGAGGCGTCGCTGACGGCGGTGCGGACGGCGATGCGGGTGCTGGCGAAGAGCACGCGGGCAGGGGAGGACCCGGTCGGCGCGTCCGTGGCGGCGGCCAAGGCCGCGGCGCAGGCACTGAACGCCATGGCGAGCCCGGAAGGCTCGCCCGCGGCGACGTATGTGTCGGCGGTCGTCGGCCGTGACGTCATCACGGTGTGCTGGGTCGGCGACAGCAGGGCCTACTGGCTCGTCGCCGACCCGGCTGACAGCACGCGGCTGACGAGGGACGACTCGCTCGCCGAAGAGATCGTCGCCGCCGGGCTGGCCAGCGTCGACGAGGCGATGGCGTCGCCCCAGGCACACGTGATCACCCGGTGGATGGGGGCTGACCTGCCCGATCCGCAGCCGCACGTGGCGCAGTTCGCGCCCCCGGGGCCTGGCGTGCTGCTGGTCTGCTCGGACGGCCTGTGGAACTACCGGCCGGAAGCCGCGGACCTCGCCGCCCTGGCGCTGCCCGCCGCGCTGACCGATCCGCTCGCCGCCGCGTCCAGCATGGTCAAGTTCGCCATCGAATCGGGCGGCATCGACAACGTCACCGTCGTGCTGATCCCGTTCCCGCTCCGCGCCGGCGGCAAGGACTCCGCCGCCACCGGCGGGCCCGCGGGCCCGCCGTCCACCACCCCGCCGGGCGCGCCTACGCCGTGAGCCGCGTGGCGTCAGGGGAGGACGGGGCCTGCGTTACGCATGCCAGCGCTTGCCGGCGCCCCAGCTCCTCCGCCCCGGCTGACGCCCCGGTAGCCGTCCGAGTGGAGCAGCCCCCTGCGAAATCCCCTCGGTGCGCTTCCGCGATGACCCGCTGCCGCCCGGCGAGCTCGATCGTGCGCGTGTGCTTGCGCCCCGGTCCGTGCCGCGGAACAGGCACGGCCAGTGCTTGGAGGTGCCCCTGACCTCGGTCATGCCGACTCTGCGGACGGTGAAGACCCTGGATGCGGGCACCACCGCTGGCCCGGCCTCCCCGCGGCCGCGGGGAGGCCGGGCCAGCCATCGCAGCACGGATGTTCAGCGCGAAGATGTCACGCCGCCCGCGCGTGAGCCATCCACCGCCGAGGTGAGGCCCGGGAGGTACGCCTGCGCGGGCCCACCGAGAGGTCTTCCCGTACAGCGCGGGCACTTCGCGTTGCGTTTCCTGCCAGGGCCGCGGCGGATGCCGGTGCGCCAATTCCGGACAGTGCGAACCGGCACACCTGTGACGAGAGCCGCCTCGCGGCCGGTCAGGCCTTGCTGGGACAGGTGACGTGCCGCGCCCGCCGTTATCTGCGGATGCATGGGAACATTGTCCCGCGGACCGCTGATATTTTCGGGTAATGTTCTAAAACCTGCGGTAACCGGTGCCGGAAGCGGGATTCGAACCCGCACGCCCTCTCGGGCAGACGCTTTTGAGACGTCCGAGTCTGCCGTTCCTCCATTCCGGCAAGGGTGCTCACAGACAATCTACCGGTTCACGGTACGCTCGTGGGCGTGAGCCAGAATGCGCTGCGTGTCGTGATTGCGGAGGATGAGGCGCTGATCCGCCTGGACCTCAGGGAAATGCTGGAAGAAGAAGGCTACTCGGTGGTCGCCGAGGCGGCCGACGGCGAGACCGCCGTGGAGCGGGTCACCAGCCTGCGGCCGGACCTGGTCATCCTCGACGTGAAGATGCCGGTACTCGACGGGATCTCGGCCGCCGAGCGGATCGCGGCCGGCCGGATCGCCCCGGTGGTCATCCTGACCGCCTTCTCGCAACGTGAACTGGTGGAGCGGGCCAGAGACGCCGGCGCGATGGCCTACCTGGTCAAGCCGTTCACGAAGGCGGACCTGGTGCCGGCGATCGAGATGGCGGTGAGCCGGTTCACCGAGATCCGCGCCCTGGACTCCGAGGTCAGCACGCTGCGGGACCGGCTTGAGGTGCGCAAGCTGCTCGACCGCGCGAAGGGCCTGCTGCAGGCCGAGCACGGGATGACCGAGCCGCAGGCGTTCCGCTGGATCCAGAAGACCTCGATGGACCGGCGGCTGACGATGCGCAAGGTGGCGGAGGCCGTGATCGAGGGGACGATGCGCGCCGCCGCGGGCGGCGGCGAGGAGCCGAAGCCCGCCGCTGAGCAGGCCTGACAGCCCGGAAACCGGCCGGGACCGCCGCCACGGCGTCAGGAGCCGGGGGACCCGGGGACCCGTTGGTACCGTGTCCGCCTTCCCCGGGCTGGCACGTTCTCTACTTGGATCCCCGGGTCCGCTGTCCACACGTTAGCGATCCGTCGGCCTCACGGCAAAGCAGAGTTTTCCGGGCGGACTGCGGATGGTCAGCCCGCGATTCCGCCATGTTTACCCAGATGGTTCCCGGTCTGACGGCGTTAGGCAGCCATGTGCGGGCTGTCCGCCGCTTAGCGGCTGCGAACTGGGCGTTTCCCCGGAGCGGCGGCCCTGGCGGGAGGAGTCGCGGCCGGAATCGCGGCGGAGCGTTGCCGTCCGGGCATAGATAACAATCTCATAGCCATCGGCGTGTCGCGGACGGCGGCCATCGGCGTGCCGCGGACGGCGGCGCGGGCGTCCGCGGTGCTGACGGCGGGGCTCGCGCCCCGGTCATAGGATCGGAATGTGACTGACAGGCTCCTGCTCATCGACGGGCACTCGCTGGCGTACCGCGCGTTCCACGCGCTCCCGGCGGAGAACTTCGCCACCACGACGGGGCAGCCCACGAACGCCGTCTACGGGTTCACCGCGATGCTGATCAACGTGCTGCGCGACGAGCAGCCCACGCACGTCGCGGTGGCGTTCGACCAACGGGAGCCGACGTTCCGCCACGAGCAGTACGCCGAGTACAAGGCGGGCAGGCAGAAAGCGCCGGACGACTTCTTCGCCCAGCTCAGCCTGATCTTCGAGGTGCTGGACGCGCTCGGCGTGCGCCGCCTGTCCGCGCCCGGCTACGAGGCCGACGACCTGATCGCCACGCTGGCCACCCGGGCCGCCGCCGAGGGCATGGACGTGCTCATCGTCACCGGCGACAGGGACGCGTTCCAGCTGATCGGCGACCGCGTGACGGTGCTGTACAACAGCCGCGGCGTGTCGGAGATGAAGCGGTACGACCCCGCGGCGCTTGTCGAGAAGTACGGGCTCACCCCGGCCCAGTACCCGGATTTCGCGGCGCTCCGCGGCGACAACAGCGACAACCTGCCCGGCATCCCGGGGGTGGGGGAGAAGACCGCGACGAAGTGGATCGTGGAGTTCGGCTCGCTGCAGGGACTGGTCGACCACGCGGACGAGGTCAAGGGCAAGGCCGGCGACGCGCTGCGCGAGCACCTGGGCAGCGTGCTGCGCAACCGCCAGCTCACGTCGCTGATCTGCGACCTGCCCGAGTCCACGGTGGGGGCGGCGCCGCGCGACCTGGTGCCGCGGCCGTGGGACCGGGAGAGGATCCACCAGCTTTTCGACACCTTGCAGTTCCGGGTGCTGCGGGACCGGCTCTACCAGACTTTCCCGGACGGCATCGCGGGCGTCTCGGCCCCCGCCAGCGCCGGCGGCTCCGCGGCCGGCCTGGCGGGGTTCGACGTCGAGGCCGAGGTGCTCGGCCCGGATGAGGTCCCGGCCTGGCTCGGCCAGCACCGGTCGCCGCAGCGCAGCGGGCTGGCCGTGACGGGCACCTGGGGCCGCGGCACCGGGAACCTGACGGGGATCGCGATCGCCGCGGCGGACGGCGCGGGCGCGTACCTGGATCCGACCGCGCTGACCCCGGCGGACGAGGCCGCCCTGGCGGACTGGCTCGCGTCGGCGGAGTACCCGAAGGCGATGCACGACGCTAAGGGCCCGATGCACGCCTTCGCGGCGCGCGGGCTGACGGTGGGCGGCATCACCAGCGACACCGCCCTCGCCGCGTACCTGGTGCTGCCCGGGCAGCGGACCTTCGACCTGGCCGATCTCGCGCTGCGCTATCTCGGCAAGGAACTGCGCGACGACACCGGCGGGCCCGCGCAGCTGACCCTGGACGGATCCGGTGAGCAGGATGCCGCCGTCGCGCTGGTGCTGCGCGCCCGCGCCACGCTCGACCTCGCCGCGGCCCTGGACGCGGACCTGGACAAGCGCGGCGCCAGGCGGCTGCTGGAGGAGATCGAGCTGCCGCTGGTCGGCGTGCTCGCGCAGATGGAGCGTACCGGGATCGCGGCGGACACCGAGCACTTCGCGCAGATGTCGGCGCAGCTATACGGCGAGGTCAAGTCCGCCGAGCAGGCCGCGTTCGCGGTCGTCGGCCACGAGTTCAACCTCGGCTCGCCCAAGCAGCTCCAGGAGGTGCTGTTCACCGAGCTCGGGCTGCCCAAGACCAAGCGGATCAAGACCGGGTACACCACCGACTCCGAGGCGCTGACGTCGCTGCTGGCGTCGACCGGCCATCCGGTGCTCGAGCACCTGCTGCGCCACAGGGACGTCTCCAAGCTGAAGTCCATCGTGGACTCGCTGATCCCGATGGCTGGCGAGGACGGCCGCATCCACACCACGTTCAACCAGATGGTGGCGGCGACCGGTCGGCTGTCGTCTGTCGACCCGAACCTGCAGAACATCCCGATCCGCACCGAGCTCGGCCGCCGCATCCGCCAGGGGTTCGTGGTCGGCCCCGGCTACGAGTGCCTGCTGACCGCCGACTACAGCCAGATCGAGCTGCGCATCATGGCCGACCTGTCCGGCGACGAGGCGCTGATCGCGGCGTTCGAGTCTGGGCACGACTTCCACGCGGCCACGGCGTCCCGGGTGTTCGGCATCCCCCCGGAGCAGGTGGGACCCGAGCAGCGCGCGAAGATCAAGGCGATGAACTACGGGCTGGCGTACGGCCTGTCCGCGTTCGGGCTGTCGGGGCAGCTGCGCATCTCCGTCGAGGAGGCACGCGGGCTGATGGAGGAGTACTTCAAGGAGTTCGGCGGGGTCCGCGACTACCTGCAGTCGGTGGTGGCGCGGGCCCGCGTCGACGGCTACACCTCCACGATCAAGGGCCGCCGCCGCTACCTGCCGGACCTGACCTCGGACAACCGGCAGCGCCGCGAGATGGCCGAGCGGATGGCGCTCAACGCGCCGATCCAGGGCTCCGCGGCCGACGTGATCAAGGTGGCGATGCTGCGGGTCGCCGCGGCGCTGGCGGATGCGGGCCTGCGCTCGCGGATGCTGCTCCAGGTGCACGACGAGCTGATCTTCGAGGTCGCCCCGGGCGAACTGGACGCGGTCCGTTCCCTGGTCACATCGGAGATGGCCGGCGCGGCCGACCTGCGCGTCCCGCTGGTGGTCTCCACCGGCACCGGCCGCAGCTGGGCCGAGGCCGCCCACTAGCCCGGC
>DATGLH010000113.1:0-17569 GCA_035294225.1 Trebonia sp. | reverse complement strand
GAGCACCTCGTCCACGTACCAGGTGGCGTGGTTGTAGCCGAAGATCGCCTGGCGAAGCCGCTGCCCGCCGGCGGCGGCGCCGCCGGCGCAGAGCAGCCGGGCGGCCGAGGGGACCGCGTCGAACGGGTTCATGATGTCCGGCGGCCCGGTGTCGCCGAAGCCGTCGATGCCCCAGACCCGCCAGGTGGACGGCAGGAACTGCATCGGGCCGAGCGCCCCGGCGCTGGAGGGGCCCACGTTCGCGCCGTCGCCGCTTTCGATCTGGCCGATCGCCGCGAGCACTGTCCACGACAGCCCGGGACAGTACCGCGCGGCGGACTCCTGGAACAGCGCCAGGTAGCTCGCCGGCCGCCCCTGCGGCGGTCTGGCGTCGACCGGGAGGCTGGTGCTCACCGCTACCGGGACCAGGCGGACGACCCGGCTGCCCTTCCCCAGCGCGGCCCTGACCTGGGCGGCCAGCGCTGTCATGTCCGCGGCGGGCGCGTTGACCAGCACCGCCATGTCGCGGACCAGGCCCAGCTGGCGCGCCCGGGCCTCGTTCACGATCGCGTCCACGCCCGCTATCCCCAGCAGCGCCCGCGCGCCGGCCGTGACGCTGGTCGCCGTCGCGCCCACCGCCGGGTACGTGCCGCCGCTGACCAGCCGCAGCGACCGCGCGGCCGCGGCGGTCGTGATGAGGTCGCCCGCCGCGAAGTCCGACCATACCAGCTGGCTGGCCGCCGTCTGCGGCGGTGTCCACGGGCGCAGCGCGCCCGCCGGCGCGCCGAGCACGGTGAGCGGCCTGCCGTTGACCGTGATCCGGGCCCCGTCGACGCGCAGCACGGCCCTCACCTGGCCCAGCTTCTTGATCCTGGCCAGGTCCGCGGCGGTGACGCCGCCGGGCGCCGCGGCGATGATGTCCGGCACGACGAGCCGCGGCACGGCCGGTCCCGCGGCGGGCGGCGCGTCCATGGCGGCCCCGGCGGCGGTGAGGGCATCCCCGCTCGCCGTGCCGGCCCCGGGCACCGCGACGGCCCCGGGCGCGTGCTGTCCGGTGCCGCCGCGCCCCGCGGCGTTCCCGGCGGCGGCCGCTGTCCCGCCGCCCCGGCCCGGGCCGGGGCCCAGCGCGGCGACACAGCCGGCGACGGCCACGCTGATCGCCGCCAGGCCGCCTCCGATGACGGCCGGCCACGATCCGCGCCGGGCGGCCACGTGCCTCACAGTTACCCAACTGTACAGTCGCCCCGCCGTCCGGACCGGCCTAGCCGCGCCATGGACGCCAATGAATGTCACACAGAGCGTCCGGCATATAGCTGACTGTCATATCGGCCGGGGCCGGATGAGATATTCCCGGTGGAATCCGGCGCGGCAGGGGCTGCGGCATCACGAAAGAGGGCATGCGCGGCACCGCATCCGGCGGTATGCGCGGGAACTGACGTGGCTAAGGCTACGCTCTGACTATGACGCAGGAGGCAGACCGGAGTCACGCCCAGTCGGGTGCCGGGGCGGGCCGCAGACCCGCACGGCAGCCGACGGTGGCTGTCGGCACCGGCCAGGCGCACGGGGCCGGGCAGGCACCAGGCGCTGGCCGTAACCGCGGGGCGGTACGCCCCGCGCGCAAATCGCAGGGGCGGCCGTCGCTTGGCGGCGGGGAGCCCGCCCGCGACCGCGAGCTGCGCGCGCAGGGGCGCGAGACCGTGCGCAAGCTGCTCGAGGCGGGCATGATCGAGTTCGAGGAGCGCGGCTTCAACGGCGTCCGCGTTGACGACGTAGTGCGCCGGGCCGGCATCTCGCACGGGACGTTCTACCTCTACTTCTCCAACAAGGAGGACCTGTTCAGGGCGCTGCTGCGGGACGCGCTGCACGACATGGAGATCGTGGCGGGCGACTTCCCCGTCGTCACCAGCGACGAGACCGGCCTGAGCGTGCTGCGGCAGTGGGTGCGGAAGTTCTTCGCGGCCTACGCCGCGCACTCGACCGTGCTCCGCACGCTCAGCTCGGCGAACGCGCCCGGTGAGCTGTTCGGCGACGGGCTGCGGCTGTTCTTCAGCATCACCGAGGCGATGACGACCGGGATGACGGCCGCCGCGGAGGCGGCCGGCCGCCACCAGGAGAACGCGGAGCTGACCGCGTTCGCGTGCCTGATGATGCTGGAGCGGGTGAATTTCGTGATCACCACCGAGGTGCAGCTGCCGGCCGATGAGATGGCCGACCGGATCGCCGACATCATGTTCGCCGCGTTCGGCCTGACGCCGGCGTAGCGGCCGGCCCGGAAAGGCGCCACCGTCCGTTCGCGATGACGCGGGCGGCCGGCGGCCGCGGCGGGGAAACCGCGGGGCCGCGGCGGGTTCGGGAGCCCGCGGGCCCGGTAACAATGAAGAACGTGCGTTTTCTCCATGACATCGAACCGGCCACCGACCTGACCTACAGCGACGTCTTCATGGTGCCCGGGCGGTCCGCCGTCGGGTCGCGGCTGGAAGTGGACCTGACGACGCGGGACGGCAGCGGCGCCACCATCCCGGTCATCGCGGCCAACATGACCGCGGTCTCCGGCCGCCGGATGGCCGAGACCATCGCGCGGCGCGGCGGCATCGCGATCCTCCCCCAGGACATCCCCGCCGACGTCGTGGCCGACGTCGTCGCCTGGGTCAAGACCCGCGACCTCGTCGTCGACACGGCGATCACGCTGGCCCCGACGGATACCGTCGGGGAGGCGCTCGCGCTGCTGCCCAAGCGAGCGCACGGCGCCGTCGTCGTGCTCGACGCCGACGGCGCGCCCGTCGGGGTCGTCACGGAGGCGGACTGCGCCGGGGCGGACCGGTTCGCGCAGCTGCGCACGGTCATGTCCGCCGACCCCGTCACGCTGCCGGCCGGGACGCCGCCCGCGCGGGCGTTCGAGCTGCTGCACGAGGGGCGGCACCGGCTCGCGCCGGTGGTCGCGCCGTCGGGAAAGTGCGTGGGGATCCTGACGCGCACCGGGGCGCTGCGGGCGACCCTGTACTCCCCCGCGGTCGACGCCTCGGGGCGGCTGCGCGTCGGCGCCGCCATCGGCGTCAACGGGGACGTGGCCGCCAAGGCGAAGGTGCTGCTCGACGCCGGCATCGACGTGCTGGTGGTGGACACCGCGCACGGCCACCAGGAGAAGATGCTGTCCGCGCTGCGGGCCGTGCGGGCGCTGTCCCCCCCGGTGCCGGTGGTGGCCGGGAACGTGGTGACCGCCTCCGGCGTGGCGGACCTGGTGGAGGCGGGGGCGGACATCGTGAAGATCGGGGTCGGCCCGGGCGCGATGTGCACGACCCGGATGATGACCGGGGTGGGGCGGCCGCAGTTCTCCGCCGTGCTCGAGTGCGCGGCGGCGGCCCGGTCCATGGGGGCCAACGCGTGGGCCGACGGCGGCGTGCGGCATCCGCGCGACGTGGCGCTGGCGCTGGCCGCCGGCGCCTCGGCGGTGATGATCGGCTCCTGGTTCGCCGGCACCTACGAGTCGCCCGGCGACGCGTTCCGCGACCCGGACGGGCGGCTGTACAAGGAGAGCTTCGGCATGGCGTCGGCGCGGGCGGTGCGGCTGCGTTCGGCCGCGGACTCGGCGTTCGAGCGGGCGCGCAAGGAGCTGTTCGAAGAGGGGATCTCGTCGGCCCGGATGTACCTGGACCCGTTGCGGCCCGGCGTGGAGGACCTGCTCGACATGATCGTCGCGGGGGTGCGGAGCGCGTGCACGTACGCGGGCGCGGCGGACCTGCCGTCCTTTGCCGAACGGGCGGTGATCGGGGTGCAGAGCGCCTCAGGCTACACCGAGGGCATGCCGGTGCCGACGAGCTGGTAGCGCTGGCGCCAGCCCGGCGCTAGCCGGCCGAGCCGGCCGCGGTCTGTTCCCGCTCGGCCGCCGCGCCCGGCCACGGCACCATGCCGCCGTCGGCCGCGTGGGCCGCCCACGCGGCGATCCGGTCGGCGAGCTTGTCGTCCGTTGCCCGCTCGGCATGGCCGAAGCCGGGGATGAGCCAGAGCTCCTTCGGTTCCCTGGCGCCCGCGTAGAGCTGGCGGGCGTGTTCTGGCGGGAAGAACAGGTCCTTATCGCCGTGCACGATCAGCACCGGGACCGGCGAGATCCGCGCCGCGGCCTCGGCGGGGGGCAGCGGGTCGGGGGTCGGCCAGCCGTCCGGCGAGATCCTCGTGCTCAGGAACCGCCTGGCGACCAGGCGGCCGAGGCGCTTTTCCGCCACGAAATGCACCCGGCGCATCGCCTGGGTGCCGCGGTAGTACCAGCGGCCCGGCCCGCTCACCGAGACCACCGCGGCCGCGCCGCCGAGCAGCGCGGCATGGCGCAGCACCACCGAGGCCCCCATCGAGAAGCCCACCGTCGCGACCTTCTCGTAGCCGAGCTCACGGGCGTAGTGCACCGCCACGTCGAGGTCGCTGATCTCCTTGTCGCCGAGCGTGGACAGCCCGCCGGACCGCCCGTGCCCGCGGAAGTCGAACGTCACCACGCCGGCCGCGAGGTTGAAGCGCCGCGCGATGCTCCACACGGTCGGCCGCTGCCACGACTGGGTGAACCCGTGCGCTATGACGATCGCGAGGTGGCGCGGGCCCGGCAGGTGCACGGCGTCGATCGGAACGCCGTCCTCTGTGACCAGGGTTGCAGTCGTGACGACGGGTTTCACAGCACTCCATCCAAGCTGTCCGGCGGCCTGTCCTCCAGGTACCACGGGCCGCATACGGCTAACGAGCAGCGCGCCCCCGGCGTCCCCGCCCGGACACGCCAAGGGCCGCGCACCTGGGCACCTTGACGGTACCCCGGATGCGCGGCCCTTTGTGCGCTACGGCCGCAACATGGCGCAGGCTCAGGAGTCCTTGCCCGCGGCCCTGACGGGCTCCTCCGTGGTGGGCGAGGCTTCGGCCTGCGCCGTGACGGACAGGTGCGAGAGGGTCTCCTCAGCCGGGTAGGCCTCCTCGCCGTGGACCGCGACGTCGCCGATCTCCAGGTCCTCGTCCGGGAGCCGCAGCTTCATCCGGAAGACGTACTTCAGGACGAAGAGGATGACGGCCGTGACGATCGCGTCCCAGACGATGATCGTGAGCGCGGCGAGGAACTGCACGAGCAGCTGGTGCGGGTGGCCGTAGAACAGGCCCTCGCCGCTGATCGAGGGGTTCTTGCCGAGGCCGACGTACACGATCATGTTCGGGTCGGCGAGCAGGCCGACCAGCAGGCCGCCGAACAGGCCCGCGATGCCGTGCGTGTAGACCACGCCGAGGGCGTCGTCGACCTTGGTGAACGGCCAGACGTACTTCGGCAGGTAGTACCACGCGGCCCAGACGACCGCCGAGCACACGGCGCCGATGACGATGGCGCCCAGCCCGTTCACGTAGCCGGCGGCGGGGGTGATGCCGACCAGGCCGCAGATCATGCCGTTCAGGCCGCCGAGGAAGGTCGGCTTCTTCTCCCTGCTGAAGTTCCAGTCCATGATGATCCAGACCATCATGGCCACGGCCGTCGCGAGGTTGGTGTTGACCACGGCCGCGGCGGCGTCCGCGCCCGCGAAGTACGGGTCACCGCCGTTGAAGCCGTTCCAGCCGAGCCACAGGATGCCCGCCCCGACGGCGACGAACATCAGGTTGTTCGGGACCGCCTTCTCACGGTCCCGCCTCAGCCGCGGCCCGACGATCGCCGCGGCGGTGAAGCCGGAGACGCCGGCCGCGAGGTGGATGACGTAGCCACCGGAGAAGTCGAGCGCGCCCTTGCCCGCCCAGTAGCCGCCGCCCCAGAGGAGGAAGGCGTTGACACAGTAGGCGAAGGTGATCCACAGCGGGACGAAGATCAGCCAGACCTTGAAGCTGACCCGGCCGAGGACGCTGCCGATGAACAGGATCGGGGTAATCGCGGCGAACACGAACTGGAAGTACTCCAGCGACGCGCCCGGCAGCTTGAATCCGCCGGTGGGCAATCCCGGGTCGACGAGCGGGATGTGCGCCTGGCCCTCCAGCGCGCCGGCGCCGAGAATGGTCCGCGGATCGCCGATGAACGTGCTGAGCAGCGGCGTGCCGAAGCCGAGCTTGAATCCCCACAGCACCCAGGTAATGAGGACCAGGCAGAAGGTGCAGAACACCATCATCATGGTGTTCATCGCCCATTTCTTCTGCACCAGGCCGCCGTACAGCACGGCCAGGGCCGGGATGGACATGAGCCCGACCAGCGTTCCCGCTGTCAGCTGCCAGGCGTTATCTCCAGATCCCAGCCAGGTAGGGTATGGAATCACTGTCTACTCCTCCAGAGGGGCTACCTGTATGAGGGGCCTCTCGGGTTCCAGGGTCGCCCCCCGGGCTTGCTGGCCCGCCCCGGCCACTCCGCGTGTGCGTGCAACGGTTCATGTTTCCCATGCCGGGGTTTCGGCTGAATTTCCCGGCTGTTACGCCGCCGGTAACGCGGCAGGCGGTATGCGCCGCGATGTTTCCTGAATGTGTCCGGGCCGCTTCCCCGGGCGCCGGCCCGGCGGGCCGCTCCCCCGGGCGCCGGGCTGGCGGGCCCGCTTCCCGCGGGCTGCGCGCCGGGACGGAGCGTCACATTGCTGTAACGTTGCCCGCCGTTGCCCTTGAGGGAAGGCGCCCGGCGGACGTACGCTGACAGCCACGCAAGCCTGGTAAGCGCTTACCGAGCTGGGGCCGGATCTTTCCGGGGCATGTGGAAAGCGCTTACCCCCGGGACAGGGAGGCGTGTACCGTGACGGTGCTGGCGGATGGCGGGCAGGCGGCGGGCCGGGCCGCGCCGGGAGCGGCCGGCGGGCAGGGGGGCGACAGCGCGGCGCCGCCCACGATCTACGACGTGGCGCGGGCGGCCGGGGTTTCCATCGCCTCGGTGTCCCGGGTGCTCAACGGCCGGCGCAATCCGCGCCCGGAGACCAGGGACCGCGTGCAGCGGGCCGTCGCCGAGCTGGGCTTCGTCCCGGACAGCGCCGCCCGGGCGCTGAGCGTGCGGCTCAAGGAGGTCGTGGGCATCGTCGTCCGGCGGCCGCTGTCCGCCGGGCCGCCGGTGCCGGCGCCGTGGGTTCCCGCGGGCGCATGGGACACCGCGGGGCTGCTCGGCTACGACGCCTTCGCCGACGAGACCGAGAGCCTCCAGTTCCACGACATGGTCAACCGGGGCGTGGAGCGGGCCGCCCAGCGCCGGGGCTTCGACCTGCTGATCCGTTCGGTGGACATCACCGACCACGACGCGGGGCGGCGCGTGCTGGCGCTGGCCCGCAAGAGCGACGGGCTGATCCTCCACGACCGGGTGCTCGAGCCCGATCAGCTAGACCAGCTCTCCCGCCAGATCCCGGTCATCACGCTGGCCGGCGAGCCCACGCCGACCACGGCGAACGTGGGCAGCGACAACGCGACCGGCATGCGGGCGCTGGCGAGGCACCTGCTGTACGACCATGGCTACACCACGCTCGGCTACCTGGGCGGTTACGGGGACAGCCCGGACAGCCAGGCCCGGCTCGAGACGCTCGCGGCAGAGGCCAGGGCGGCCGGCGCCGTGCTGTTCTCCGGGCCGCAGTGGCAGGGCAACTACTACGCCGCCGGGGCGGCCGTGGTGACCGAGCGGCTGCTCGCCTCCGGCACCCCGCTGCCGCGCGTCATCGTGTGCGCCAACGACCAGAGCGCGCTCGGCGTGATGTACGTGCTGCGACGCAGCGGCGTTGACGTGCCGGAACAGGTGGCGGTCACCGGCTTCGACGACATCCCGATGGCCCGCCACCTGCATCCGCAGCTGACCACCGTCAGGCAGCCGATCGGGGAACTCGGCGAGACCGCGTTCGAGGTGCTGTACTCGATGATCAGCCGCGAACAGCCCGCCGAACGCGACATCACGCTCCCCACCCGCCTCATCTGCCGGGAGAGCTGCGGCTGCCAGTCCGGCGGGAAGCTGGCAGGCGTCACGGATCTGTCGTCTGTCCGCCACCTGAGGCCCTAGCGCCCGAGGGCCGCCGCCGTCACGATGACGGCGGCGCGGTCGCGCAGGCGGCTGATCCGGCAACCCGGGTTGCCCGGCTACTCCGCTTTCTCCGCCGTTTCCTCCGCGGCATCCGCGTCCTCCGCGGCATCCGCGGCCCGCCGGGGCTCTGGAACGGCGGCGGGACCCTCAAGTTGCAGGGTGGGCACCACCGGCGCCAGCCAGCGCGGCAGCCACCAGGCGCGTGCGCCGAGCAGCGACATGATCGCCGGCACCAGGATCATCCGCACCAGGGACGCGTCGATGAGCACCGCGAACGCCATCCCGATGGCGAGCATCTTCACCGTGGGATCCGGGTTCAGCACGAAGCTGGTGAAGACGACGATCATGATGAGAGCCGCCGTCGTGATCACCCGGGCCGTCGCGCCGATCCCGATCGCGACGGCCCGGTGCGCGTCGCCGGTGGCCAGCCAGGCCTCGTGCACCCGGGAGAGCAGGAAGACCTCATAGTCCATCGACAGCCCGAAGACGATGCAGAACACCAGCATCGGCACGTAGGCCGGGATGGGCAGCGTGGATTGCAGGCCGATCACGCTCTTCGCCCAGCCCCACTCGAAGACCGCGACGATGACGCCGTATGCCGCGCCGATCGACAAGATGTTGAGTATGGCCGCCTTGGTCGCGATCACTACCGAGCGGAACGCCGTGGTCAGCAAGATGAACGAGATCGCGACCACGGCGATGATCAGCCACGCCAGCCTGCTGGTGATCTGGCTGGTGAAGTCGACGGCCCCCGCCGTCGTGCCGGTGACGTAGCTGGTGGCGTGCTCCTTGGGCAGCACGTCATCGCGCAGCGTGCTGACCAGCGCGGTGGTCTGCGCGGCCTGCGGCCGGGTGTCGGGGATGACGTTGAACACCGCCGTGGTGCCGGACGAGTTGACCTGCGCGGGGGTGACCGAGGCGACGCCCGCGGTCTTGGCGATGTCGGACTGCATCGTGGAAAGCAGCGAGCTGTTCGCCGAGGCCGGCTGGTCCGGCAGCGTGACGACGACGGTCAGCGGCCCGTTCACGCCGACCCCGAACCCCTGGGAGATCAGGTCATACGCCTGCCGCCGGGTGTCCGAGGCGGGCCTCGTCCCGTTGTCCGGCTGACCCAGGGTTATCGAGAACAGCGGGATCGCCAGTACGACGAGCACCGCAACGCTCAGCACCGCCCATGGCCAGGGGCGGTCGCTCACCCGTCGCCCCCACCGGGCGAACGCGCTGTGCTCATGCTGCCCTCGCGTGGCCGCGGCGGTCCGCGCGGCCTGCTGCCGCGCGGTCAGCCCCGCCTTGCGCGCGCGGACCCGGGCGGTCAGCGCGCGCACGTTCTCCCGGGCCAGCCCCATGAACGCGGGCACCAGGGTCAGCGCCGAGAGCATCGTGACCACGACGACGATCGCCGCGGCGAGGCCGAGCGACCCGACGAAACCCACCCCGGAGATGTACAGGCCAAGGACCGAGACGGCGACGGTGCTGCCCGCCACCACGATCGCGGCTCCGGAGGTGCCCGCGGCGCGCTGGATCGAGCGCACGGCCTCCATCCCGCTGTCCAGCTGCTCCCGGTTCCTGGCCACGAGGAACAGTCCGTAGTCCACGGCGACGCCGAGCCCGAGCAGGGTCGCGATGGTCGGGGCGGTGGTCGGGAACGTGATCAGCCGGGCGATCAGCCCGAGCAGCGCGAGCCCGGCGAGCACGCTGAAGATCGCCGCCACCAGCGGGATGCCGGCCGCGATCAGCGAGCCGAACATGATCAGCAGCAGCGCCAGCGCGCAGGCCAGCCCGATGACCTCGGAGATCAGGTCCTGGGTGTGCTGGCCGATGTCGCCGGCGCTGCCACCGTAGGCGACTTGCAGGCCGGCCTTGGTGGCGGGCGCCACCGCGTTGTTCAGCTTGTCCAGGTAGCTGGTGTCGAACGAGCCCGGGTTCACGTCCCAGCCGACGCTGGCGTACGCGATCGTGCCGTCCTTGGACACGGCGCCGGTGTTCGCCGAGGCGAACGGGCTGACCGCCTTGATGACATCCGGCAGCTTGGACACATTGCCGACCGCCTGGTTGACCGCCGGCTGCTGGGCGGCGACCGTGCCGTTCCTGGCATGGAAGACGATCTGGCCGCCGTACCCGCCCTGCTGCGGGAAGGTGCTGTTCAGCACGTTAAGGCCGGCCGCGGAATCGCTGCCGGAGATCGTGTAGTTGTTGACGTACTCGCCGCTGAAGGCGTGCTTGGCGCCGAGCAGGGCGCCGAGGACGACCACCCAGGCGGCGATGAAGGTCCAGTGCCTGCGCGCCGCGAGCCCAGCGAGCTTTTCGAGCAGTAGGTTCACGGCTGTCCTCCCCCCCGCCGTGGCCAGCCATCGCCGTCACGGAGCCCTCGGTGATCCTCACACCGGGCGGCCCGCCATGCCATCACCCGCCGCGGGTGACACCCGGCCGCGCCGGCCGGCGGCCGGCTCCTACAGGCCGGTCAGCTTCGCGGACAGCTCCCGCAGCCGGCGGCGCGCCTCGGGGTCGTAGGCCTGGCCGTCGGCCCGCGCCTCGGCGAGGCCGTTGAAGTAGCGGCCGCTGCCGACCTCCTCGACCGGGGCGGTGATCAGCCGCATCGTCGCCTCGACCCCCTGGGCGATGGTGCTGGCCGGCGCGCCGGCGGAGATCTTGGTCGGCATGAACGTGGCCGGGTGCAGGGCGTTGACCGTCACACCCGTGCGGTCGAGTTCGGCGGCCAGGTCGATGGTGAACAGGACCTGCGCGAGCTTGCTCTGCCGGTAGGCGCGCATGCCGTCGTAGCCATGGGTGAGCATCACGTCGCCGAAGTCGATGGCCTGCTGCCCCAGCGAGCTGACGTTGACGATCCGGGCGGGCGCGGACGCGCGAAGGAGCGGGAGCAGCAGCCGGGTCAGCGCGTATCCGGCCAGGTAGTTGACGGCGAACCGCAGCTCATATCCGTCCGCGCTCTCTTGCCGGACCCCGCCGCCGGGAACCGTGGTGCCGATGCCGGCGTTGTTCACCAGGACGTCCAGCCGCGGCTCTGCCGCGATCACCTGTCCGGCGAGCGCCCGCACCTCGGCGAGGCTGGACAGGTCGGCCCGGTACCCGCGCACCGGCTGACCCGCCGTGCCGGCGGCCGCCTGGACCTCCTGGACCGTTTCCGCGATCCGGCCGGGGTCGCGGCCGTGCACGAGCACGGTCGCACCGGAGCGCGCCAGGCCGGCGGCGAGCGCCCGGCCCAGGCCGTCCGTTGCCCCCGTGACCAGAACGACCTTCCCGTCAAGCAGCGTCATGCGCCCCACTGTTCCACGCTCCGCCCGCATCGCCAAGGGCGCTCCTCAAGCCCGCTCCTCAAGGCCGCGCCCGTTCAGGGCGCCACGGCACCGTGCGGGTGCCACGCGGGACGGCCGCCTGGCCTGCCCGCGTGCGCCGGGGCCGCCGGGCCGGGGTTGCGGCAGGTGCGGGTAGGTTAGCGGATAAGGGTGGTGCTTGTTGGGGGGCCAGCCATGGGTGTCGAAGCGGCGCGTACCACGGCGTCGTCGGCGGAGATCTGGACGATCTGCGTGGTCGCGGTGGGGTGCCTGGCGTTCTGGCTTATCGCGATCGCGGCCGCCGACAGGAGCCCGTACTGGCGGCACTGGCAGCGGACCGACGTGCCAGGCTCCGTGCTCGGCGGGATTCACATGGCCGAGGGCGGCCGCAGCGTCGCCCCGAACCGCGATGCCCCGGCCCTGGTCATCGGACCGGGCCTGGAGCTGCCCGCCCAGCGCGGCGGCGAGCCGGCGGCGGCCGGGCAGGCCACACCGGCCGCGGCATCCGGGGCGGCCGGGGCGGCCGGGCAGGCCGTGCCCGCGCAGCGCGCGGGCACGGCGGACGCGCCGGAGCCCAGCGTTACCGGATCTGGCGCGGCGCAGCGGGACGGCGGCGCCCGCTAGCGCGCGGCCGGCGGGCGCGGCCGCCCCGCTGGCGGGCCCGGCGGGCGCGGCCGCCCGGTCAGGCGTCCGGGGCCGGGATGTTCACCAGCCCGGCGAGGGCGCCGCGGTGCGCGCTAGGCGTGCCGAACGCGATAGCCGACGCCTTCGCCCGCTTGAGGTACAGGTGCGCGGGATGCTCCCAGGTGAAGCCGATGCCGCCGTGCAGCTGCACGCACTCCTGGGCGGCGGCCACCGCTGCCTCGCAGCAGGCGGCCTTGGCGAGCGCCACCGCGACCGGGGCGTCCGGGTCGTCGGCGGCCAGGCAGGCCGCCGCGTACCGCGACGCCGCGCGGGCCAGCGTGATCATCGTCCACACGTCGGCGAGCCGGTGCTTGAGCGCCTGGAAGGAACCGATGATCCGGGCGAACTGGCGCCGTTCCTTGAGGTAGGCCACGGTCATGTCCAGGCAGCGCTGCGCCAGGCCGATCTGCTCGGCGGCGAGCACGGCGGCGCCCGCCGTCAGCCCGGCATCGACCGCCCGCTCGGCGGCGGCGCCGACCGCGATCTGCCGGGCCGGAACGTCGTCCAGCGAGACGTCGCAGAGCTGCCTGGTCATATCCAGCGACACCACCGGGGTGCGGTGCAGGCCCGGCGCGGTCGCCTCGACCAGGTACAGGCCGTTCGGCACGCCTTCGGCGGGCACCAGGAGCACGTCGGCGGGCAGCGCGTCGGCCACCGCCGGGATCGTGCCGCGCAGCCGCGCTGTCCCCGCGCTGCCCGGGCCGGCGATCCGGGCGCCCGCCGGGAACGGGGCGCCGGGGCGCGCGGCGGCGTCCACCGCGAGCGCGGCGGTCAGCGTGCCGGCGGCGAGCCGCCGGAGCAGTTCCGCGGCCGGGGAGACCGGCGTGGCCCCGGCGGCGCCGCGCGCCGCCGACAGCAGGGCCGCGGTGGCGACCGCCGCGCTGCCGAGATACGGGATGGGGGCGACCGCGGCGCCGAAGTGCTCGGCGGCGGCGGCGAGCTCACGGTAGGAGGCGCCGGCGCCGCCGAGCGGCTCGGGGATCAGCAGCCCGGCCACGCCCACGTCCGCCGCGACCGTCCGCCACAGGCCGAGATCGTAGGTTTGGGGTTTCTCGGTCCGGGCGAGCACCTCGGCAGCCGGGGCACGGGAGGAGAGCAGGTCGGCCAGGGCAGCCGCCAGCTCCCGTTCGGTATCCGAATACAGGAGGTCCATGGCGGCAGTCATCAGCGTGGCAGGTCCTTCCACGGGACGCCGGTGTCGGCGCGCGGCTCGGCGGGCAGGCCGAGGACGCGCTCGGCGATGATGTTGCGCATGATCTCGGAGGTGCCGCCCTCGATCGAGTTGCCCCTGGAGCGCAGGTAGCGGTACACGGGGCCGCGGCCGTAGTCGGTGAACTCGGGGCGGCGCATCGTCCAGTCGTCGTAGCGCAGCCCGTCGGACCCGGCGAACTCGACCTCCCACGCCGAGATCTCCTGGTTGAGCCGCGCGAAGGTGAGCTTGGCCGCCGAGCCCTCGGGCCCGGGCTCGCCGGCCGCGAGCAGCTGCCGGAGGCGCTCGCCGGCCAGGCGCGCCACCTCGGCCTCGGCCCAGAGGCGGAGCAGCCGCTGGTGCAGGTCGTGGGTGCGCCGCCCGGGATGGGCGCGCCAGGCCGCGGCCGCGTAGCCGATGCCGCCTGTCTCCCTGGGCACGCTCCGCGAGCTGCCGATCGAGACCCGCTCGTTCATCAGCGTGGTCTGGGCGACGCGCCAGCCTTCGCCGACGCCGCCGAGCCGGTGGCTGTCGGGGATGCGCACGTCGGTGAGGAACACCTCGTTGAACTCCGCCTCGCCGGTGAGCTGGCGGAGCGGGCGGACCTCCACTCCCGGGGCGCGCATGTCCACGACGAAGTAGGACAGCCCGGCGTGCTTGGGCGCGTCCGGGTCCGTGCGGGCCAGCAGCAGCCCCCAGCGCGCCCGGTGGGCGAGCGAGGTCCACACCTTCTGGCCGTTGACGACCCAGTCCTCACCGTCCCTGACGGCGCGGGTGGCCAGGCCGGCCAGGTCGCTGCCGGCGCCGGGCTCGCTGAAGAGCTGGCACCAGACCTCCTCGCCGGTCCACAGCGGCCTCAGCCACCGGCGCTTTTGCTCTTCGGTGCCGAAGGCGATGATCGTGGGGGCCGCCATGCCGAGGCCGATGACGTTGCGCAGCGGGTCCAGGGGCGCGGCGCCGGCCTTGGCGAACTCTTCCTCGGCCGCGGCCTGGAGCGAGCGGGGCAGGCCGAGGCCGCCGTGGCCTCGCGGGTAGTGCACGGCGGCCAGCCCGGCGTCGAACCTGGCGCTCGCGAACTGGTCGCGCGGGGTGCCTGCCGGGTCGTGCTCGGCGAGGAACGCGCGGACGCGCTCGCGCAGTTCCTGTTCCTCAGGCTGGGGCGCCTGGCCGGCGTTCGTGTCGTTGTCCATATCGCCGTTCATATCGCCGTTGACTTAAATTGCCGTTAAGCCGCGGGTCAGGAGACCGGGCCGCCGGCGATGTACAGCACCTGGCCGGAAATGAAGCTGGCCTCCTCGCTGACGAAGAAGGAGATCGCCGCCGCCACGTCCTCGGGCTGGCCGACCCGCTGGACCGGGATCTCCTTCGCGGCGCTGGCCTGGAAGTCCTCGAACGACAGCCCCAGCCGGGCCGCGGTCGCCGCCGTCATGTCGGTCGCGATGAACCCGGGCGCGACGGCGTTCGCGGTGATGCCGAACTTCCCGAGTTCGATCGCCAGCGTCTTCGTGAAGCCCTGCATGCCGGCCTTGGCGGCCGAGTAGTTGACCTGGCCGCGGTTGCCCACCGCCGACACCGACGACAGGTTGACGATACGGCCCCACTTGGCGCTGACCATGTACTGCTGGACGGCGCGGGTCATCAAGAACGCGCCGCGCAGGTGCACGTTCAGGACCGTGTCCCAGTCGCTATCGCTCATCTTGAACAGCAGGTTGTCCCGGGTCACGCCCGCGTTGTTGACCAGCACGGTCGGCTCGCCGAGCTCTGCCACCACCGTGTCGACCGCCGCCTTGACCTGTTCGGCGTCGCTGACGTCGGCGCCCACCGCGATCGCCCGCCCGCCGGCCTTCTCGATCTCGGCGACGGTGTGCTGGCCGTCGCTCTCGCTGAGGTCGAGCACCGCGACGGCCATCCCGTCGCTGGCGAGGCGTTTGGCGGTCCCGGCGCCGATTCCGCGGGCAGCCCCGGTGACGATCGCGATTCGCTGTGGCATAGCGTCCTGTTCCTTTCCTCGGCTCCTGTGCCCGGCAACGCCGCCGGCGGAACGCCAGTGTTCAGCGTAATTATCCATGCCCCCTGGCCGGCCGGCGCGCGCGCCCCGGGCCCCCGGGCCCCCGGCGGCCGCGGCCGGCGCGCCGGCCGGCGCCTCAGCCGCGGCGGAAGACGTAGACCTGGCCGCGCGCGAAGACCTGGCGGTAGCCGGCCTTCGGGTAGAGCTGCCCGATGAACGCGGGGACGTTCTTCGGGGCGGGCGAGTAGCCGCTGTCCAGGCCGTCGAAGACGATGTACTGGGTGGCCGGGTTTCCCGGGTTCCCGATCCAGAACGTGTCGGTGCGCGCCGCGAGCGGGGCGAGCAGGTCGAGCGTGGTCTGCACGGTGGCGCCGTCCGGGACCTGCGCCATCGCGGCGTCGGCGGCCGCGGCGTGCGGGCTGATCTCATACGTCGCCCCGTGCCATAGGCCGCTGAGCGGGAACTGGAAGGCGAGCGCGGCCGCCGCGGCCAGCATCATCGGCGCGCCGTGCCGGGCCGCCGCGGCGCGCATCGAGTGCCACCGCGCACGGAAGGCAGGCAGCAGGCCGGGCCGGGGCTGCGCGGCCGGCTCCGGGGGCGCCATGGCGTGCCAGCGCCCCATGGCGCCGGCCGCCGCGATGAACAGCACGGGCATCACGGTCGCGTTGTAATGCCACAGCGTGCCCCAGTAGGCGCTGTTCGTGGAGATGAAGCGCAGCGCGAGGCTCGGCACCGCCACCAGCGCGACCGGCGAGCCGAGGGCGGTGAACGCGGTGGGCAGCAGCAGCATGGCCACGGTTTGCAGCTTCACCGGCCAGGCGTGCAGCGTCTGCCGGATCAGGCCGGCCGCGGAGAACGGCGCGCCCGGGCCGACCACGCCGCCGTCGCTCCAGTAAAGGTACTGGTGATGGGCGTTGAAGTGCGGGATGATCACCGTGATCGCCAGCAGGGACCAGGCGAGGCCCCAGGCGATCAGGAAGCAGCCGCCGGGCACGCTGCCCCGGATCGGGCGGAACCGGCCGCCGCCGGCGCCGGGCTGCGCGCCGGCGGCGCCGCCGGCGCGCAGCCCGGCCAGCAGCATCAGCAGGCCGATCGCGGCGATGGTGAACCCTTGGTCCTCCTTCACGAAAACCAGGGGCACCGCCCACGCGACCGCGGCCCGCGTCCGCCCGCGCACCAGCGCCGACAGCGAGAACGCCAGCAGCGGCACGGCGAGCGCGATCTCGTGGAAGTCGAAGTCGATCATCTGCTGAAGGCCCCAGGAAAACCCGTAGGCCGCGCCGACCGCGCGGCCCGCGCCCCGGCCGAGCAGCGCGACCGCCGCCTGCGTCACCGGCAGGACCGACACGGCGGCCAGCAGCGCCTGGGCGGCGAGCAGCGTCGCGGGCGAGGGAAACACCCGGAAGAACGGGGCTATCAGCGCCACCGCCACCTGGAAGTGGTCGCCGAGCAGGTTGAACCCGGGGCCGCGGACGTCCACGATCGGCGCGCGCAGGTCCGCGAACTGCTTCACGTACTCGGTGTAGATGCCCAGGTCCCACGAGGAGGGGGTGAGCTGAAGCAGCCGGAAGAGCGAGAGCACCAGGTAGGCGCCGCCCACCGCGGCCGCCACCGTCCAGGTCACCGGGTCGCGGTAAGCGTCCGGCGGCCGCGCCGCGGGCCCGGGCCCGGCCCCGGCGGCAGCGGCGGCTCGCGCACTGCGCTCCTCCAGCATCCGATGCAGCCTATCCGCTCGGGGCCGGCCTGGCATGCGATGTCATGGCTTCGCCGGAACCAGCCCGGTGCCTGGCCCGGCGCCCGGTCACACGCTGGCTACACAAGCAGCAGCCTGGCGATCCGCCGGCCCGCCAGCGCCAGCCCCGCCAGGCCCAGCGCGGCCAGGTACGCTGCCCGCCACAGCAGGCCGGCCGACGGCACCCCGAGCACCAGGTCGCGCAGCAGCACCACGCCCTGGTAGAGCGGCGTCCACTCCACGATCACGGCGACCGGACGGGGATAGACGCTCAGCGGGTAGAACGTGCCGGAGAACAGGAACATCGGCACCGCGACCAGCAGCACGTAGTCGAAGTCCTGCCAGCTTTTCATGTACGTGGTGCCCGCCACGCCGACCGCGGCGACGGCGAAGCTGATCAGCACCGCTCCCGGCACCGCGAACACCGCCCAGGGCGAGCGGACGAGCCCGAGCGCCGCCATCACCGCGGTGAACGCCACCGCGTACACCGCGCCGCGCAGCAGGGCCCAGCCGACCTCGCCGAGCGCCAGCTCGGCCGGGCCGACCGGCGTCGCCAGCACGGACTCGTACAGCTTGGCGTACTTCAGCCGGAAGAAGACGTTGAACGTGGAGTCGTACATGGCGCCGTTCAGCGCGGAGGTCGCGAGCAGCCCCGGCGCCACGAACTCCCGGTACGGGACCGGATGCCCGCCGGGCCCGGCGACCGCGCCGACGA
>DATGLH010000112.1:0-9572 GCA_035294225.1 Trebonia sp. | reverse complement strand
GAGTAGGTGCCGGACAGCATGCCGATGAACAGGACCAGCGACAGGTCCTTCAGCGTGCCGGCGCCGAGCAGGCCGGCGCCGACGAACAGGATCGAGGCGACGGGCAGCAGCGCGGTCAGCGAGGTGTTGATCGACCGCACCAGCGTCTGGTTCAGCGCCAGGTTCGCCGCCTGGCCGTAGGTGCTGCGATGGCTGCTGAGCAGGCCGGCGGTATTCTCGCGGACCTTGTCGAAGACCACCACCGTGTCATACAGCGAGTAGCCGAGGATCGTCAGCAGGCCGATCACCGAGGTCGGGCTGACCTCGAAGCCGGTGAGCGCGTACACGCCGGTGGTGATCACGATGTCGTGCAGCAGCGCGACGAACGCGGCGACCGCCATCCGCCACTCGAACGCGACCGACAGGTAGATCACGATCACGACCAGGAAGATGATCAGCGCCTCGACGGCCTTGCTGGTGATCTGGCTTCCCCAGGTCGGGCCGACCAGCTGGATGGTCATGTGGCTCTGCGGGATGCCGAACGCGCTCTCCAGCGCGGCGGCGACCCGCTGGCTCACGGTGCTCGACAGCGCCTCCGTCTGCACCTGCCACTGCGAGGTCAGCCCGGACAGGTGCTGCACGGTGGAATCGCCGCCGCCGGCCGCGGTCACCGTGCGCGAGATCGCGCCCTGGCTCGTCGACGGCGTCGACGGGAACTGGAAGATCGAGCCGCCCCTGAACTCCACGCTGAAGTTCAGCCCGCGCACCAGCAGCGCGACCACGCTGACCAGCAGGATGATGCCGGAGATCGTGTACCACATCCGCTGCCGGCCGACGAAGTTGACAGAGACTTCGCCCCGGTAGAGCCGCCCGCCGAGCTGGCCAAGGCGCGACATCATGCCTCCCGCGGGGTGTGGGTGGAGGAGTTCGAGGTCGTGGCCGGTGGACCGGCCGAGGCCCTGGAACTCGGCGCCGTCCGCGGCGTGCGGACCGTCCGGCGGACCCCCGAGCGCCACGGCGTCCTGGCGCCCAGCCGCTCCGGGTCGAGCCCGGACCAGCGGTGCCCGCCGCCGTAGAACCGGGTGCTGGCCAGCAGGGTCATCATGGGCTTGGTGAACAAGAACACGACGATCACGTCGATCAGCGTGGTCAGGCCGAGCGTGTAGGCAAAGCCCTGCACGTCGCTGACCGCGAAGTGGTACAGCAGCACCGCCGCGAGGAAGGAGACCGTGTCGGAGACCAGGATCGTCCGCCGGGCGCGCTTCCAGCCGCTTTCCACGGCCGGGCGCAGCGTCTTGCCGTCGCGTACCTCGTCGCGGAGCCGTTCGAAGTACACGATGAACGAGTCGGCCGTGATGCCGATCGCCACCACCAGGCCGGCGATCGCCGACAGCGACATCGTGAAGTTCTGATGCCAGCTGAGCAGCACCACCGACAGGTAGGCCAGCAGCGCGGCGATGAGCAGGCTGAAGACCGACACCAGGCCGAGGCCCCGGTAGTAGACGAACAGGTAGATCACCACGAGCGACAGGCCGATGACCGCCGCGATCAGGCCGGCGGTGAGCGAGTTGTGGCCGAGCTGCGGGGAGATGGAGTTGATGGTCAGCGGCGTGAACGTCAGCGGCAGCGCGCCGTACTTGAGCACGTCCGCCAGCTGGTTCGCCTGCGCCTGGGTGAAGCCGCTCGGCTGCGGCCCCTGGATCATGACCTGTCCGCCGGTGATCGGCTGCTGGGTCTGCGGGGCGCTTTGCACGTTGCCGTCGAGCACGACCGCGGTCGAGTCCAGCACGGCGTCGTCCTGGTTGCCGCTCTGGGCGCCGGCGTAGTACGAGTTGTACTGGTTGGTGGTCAGCGTGCCGAACGCCGCGGCGGCCTTGTGGTTCAGCGAGAGGTTGACCACCCACTGCGTGGAGTTCTGCAGCAGGCCGGTGTTGACCCCGGTCACGTCGGTGCCCTCGAAGACGGCCTTGTCGAGCACGTACTTGTCGCCGGACGCGTCGCAGGAGACGATCTGGATGTCCGGGTTGTCCCAGGGGGCCTGCCCCGAGCCGTACCCGGGGACAGAGTTCTTCCAGTTGTTGTCCACGGTGGTCGAGTTGGGACCCGGCTTGCACACCAGCTTGTCGAACAGCTTCATGGTGGCGGCGTTGACCTTGCCCGCGTCACCGAGGTACGTGGCGGTGGACGCTGAGGAGGCGGCGCCCGGGCTCGGCGTGGCGCTGGCGGCGGGGGACGCGCTCGTCTTGGGAGCGGGCGACGTGCTGGCCTTCGGCGAGGCAGTGGTCTTCGGCGAGGCGGTGGGGCTGGCGGCCTGACTGGCGAGCCTGGCCGACAGCGCGGCGGCGGACGCCCTGGGGCTGGCGCTGCTGCGCGCCGTCGGCGACGCGGCGGTGCTCGGCGTGGCCGACGGCGACGGGGAAGCCTTCGTGCCCGGCTTGGACGACGCGGACGGGCTCGGCGTGGCCGACGGTGCGGCGGCCGCCCCCGAGTAGGGCTGCTCGAGCAGGACCTGCCGGAAGCTCAGCTTGGCGTTGCTGGTCACCAGGTTGATGACGCTCTGCTCGGCCTTGCCCGGGATCGTCACGTTGATCAGGTCGCTGCCCTGCTGCTGCACCTGGGCGCCGGAGTTGCCGGTGCCGTTCACCCGGGAGTCCAGGACCGAGATCGCCTGCTGCATGGCGCCGCTCGACGGCGCGCCCTTCGCCGTCGCCGCCTTCAGGACCACCTCGGTGCCGCTGGACAGGTCCAGGCCGAGGCCGACCCTGAACTGCTGGTGCCACTTGCCGGGGCTGAACGTCTCCTTGCCGGTGATCAAGATCAGCATGACCAGGATGAGCACGGCCAGGGCGGCCAGCGCGCGGCCGGGATGGGAGCCGCTCCTGCTTCGGGGTGCCACTTATCGCCTGCCTTATACAAGCTCGCCGGGGGATGCGCCCGCTAATCCTGCTGGCCGGTGCCCGACTTAGTGCCGGACCCGGCCACGTCGCCGCTGCCGGCCTTGTCCCAGTCGCGGCCGGCCGCGGACGCCTCGCCGCCCGCCCCGGATGCCTCGCCGCCCGGCTCGGCGGGCTCCGCTTCGGCTTCTTCCGCTTGTTCTTCCGCGAAGCCCGTGGGCTCCTCGGGCTCCTCGGCGGGGCTGACCACGTCCATGATCGCGCGCCGCATGTAGCGCACCTCGACGCCCGGCGCCACCTCGAGGACCACGTCGTCGCCGTCCACGTCCACGACCGTGGCGTACATGCCGGCGGTGGTCCGCACCCGGGCGCCCGGCCGCACGGAGTTCTGCTGCTGCTGAGCCTGCTGCTGCCGGCGCCGCTGCGGCCTGATCATCAGCAGGTAGAAGCCCACGATGACGACCAGGATCAAGATCAGGGTCGACGGGTTGAAGCCGCCGGACTTCGACGTCGTGGCTGCCAGTACGATGGCATCGGTGTTCCCCAGCATCGGGGCATCCTTCCAGTTGACTTTCCGCTTGCCGGCCGGACCGTCACCGCGGACGGCCATGTGCCAACCTGCGCAGTGTAGCGGCGGTATGCACAACGCATAACCACCCTATTGGGTTTCCGCCGTGATCGTCACCGTCTCCGGCAGGGGCGCCGCGGTTCAGCCGGCGCGGCCCGGTCACGGTTCAGTCGAACAGCGCGGGCATCTCCGTGCCGACGGGCGGCGCGAGGCCGAGGTGCTCCCAGCCCGCCCGCGTGGCGACCCGGCCGCGCGGGGTGCGTGCCAGCAGCCCGTTCCTGACCAGGAACGGCTCGGCGACCACCTCGACGGTCTCCGCCTCCTCCCCCACCGCGACGGCCAGCGTGGACAGTCCCACGGGACCGCCGCCGAACCGGCGGATCAGCGCGTCGAGCACCGCCCGGTCCAGCCTGTCGAGGCCCATCTCGTCCACCTCGTACAGCTCAAGCGCGGTCCGGGTGATCTCCCTGGTGACCACGCCGTCGGCGCGGACCTCCGCGTAGTCCCGCACGCGGCGCAGCAGCCGGTTGGCGATCCGCGGTGTGCCGCGGGAGCGCAGCGCGAGTTCCTCGACGCCCCCCTCCTCGATCTGGACGCCGAGCAGCCCCGCGGACCTGCGGACGATCACGCCGAGCTCCTCGGGCTGGTAGAAGTCGAGGTGCGCGGTGAAGCCGAACCGGTCCCGCAGCGGCGCGGGCAGCAGCCCGGCCCTGGTCGTCGCGCCCACCAGCGTGAACGGCGCGATGTCCAGCGGGATCGCGGTCGCGCCCGGCCCCTTGCCCACCACGATGTCGACCCGGAAGTCCTCCATGGCGAGGTAGAGCATCTCCTCGGCCGGGCGGGCCAGCCGGTGGATCTCGTCGATGAAGACGACCTCGCCCTCGTGCAGCGTGGACAGCACCGCCGCCAGGTCGCCGGAGCGCTCGATCGCGGGCCCGGAGGTGATCCGCAGCGGGGAGCCGAGTTCGGCGGCGATGATCATCGCGATCGTGGTCTTGCCCAGGCCCGGCGGCCCGGAGAGCAGCACGTGGTCCGGCGGCCTGCCCCGCCGCAGCGCGCTGCGCAGCAGCAGGCTCAGCTGCTCGCGCACCCGGGCCTGCCCGACGAAGTCCTCTAGGCGCTTGGGCCGCAGCGCGCCCTCGATCGCCCGCTCGTCGCCGTCGGCGAGCGGGGAAACGACGCTGTCGTCCGTCCGCTGCCCCTGCCTGCGCCGCCGGGCGAGTTCGGCTTCCCCGGCCCGGGTGAGGGCGTCGCCTTCGCTCATTGCCTACTCAGCTT
Organism: Trebonia sp.; assembly: GCA_035294225.1. Taxonomy (GTDB): domain Bacteria; phylum Actinomycetota; class Actinomycetes; order Streptosporangiales; family Streptosporangiaceae; genus Trebonia. The sequence continues at coordinate 4,853 of DATGLH010000112.1, read as the reverse complement.
ACGCAGGGCGGCGCGCAGCGCGGTGGCCACGTCCGGCGGCTGGTCACCGCCGGACTCCGCCTCGACCGCGGCGATGGCCGCCTCGGCCTCGCGGGCCGGCCAGCCGAGGTTCACCAGGCCGGACTGCACCTGGTCCCGCCAGGACGGCTGGTCCTTGCGCGCGGGCGCCGTGCCGCCCGCGGCCGCCTCGCCCGGCGCGCCGAGCCGGTCCTTCAGTTCCAGGACGATCCGCTGCGCGCCCTTCTTGCCGATGCCGGGGACCATGGTGAGCGCGTTCAGGTCCTCGGCGGCCACCGCGCGGCGCAGCGCGTCCGGGGAGTGCACCGCGAGCATGGCGAGGGCCAGCCGGGGACCGATGCCGCTTGCCGTCTGGAGCAGCTCGAACACGTTCCGCTCGTCTTCGCTGCCGAACCCGAACAGGGTCAGCGAATCCTCCCGCACCACCAGCGAGGTCGCCACCCGGGCGGCCTCGCCCGGCTTCAGCGACGCCAGGGTGTCCGGCGTGCACTGGACCCGCAGGCCCACGCCGCCGACGTCGATGACCGCGCCGTCGGGGCTCACCCCGGCCACGGTCCCGTTCAGGTGCGCGATCACGCTCCTCCTTCCCGCCGGCGCAAACCAGCCGGGCCTCCGCTCATGCTCGGCTGCGCGGCCGCGGCGGCCGGGGCCCGCCACAGGTGGCAGATCGCCAGCGCGAGCGCGTCCGCGGCGTCCGCGGGCCGGGGGCGCTCGGGCATCCGCAGCAGCCGCATCACCATCGTCGTCACCTGGTCCTTGCCGGCGCGCCCGTTCCCGGTCACCGCCGCCTTGACCTCGCTCGGCGTGTGCAGCGCCACCGGCAGCCCGCGCCGCGCCGCGCACACGATCGCCACCGCGCCGGCCTGGGCGGTGCCCATCACGGTCCGCACGTTGTGCTGGCTGAACACCCGTTCCACCGCCACCGTCTGCGGCCGGTACTCGGTCAGCCAGCGCTCGATCTCCGCCTCGATCGCCAGCAGCCGGGTCGCGATGTCGTCGTCGGCCGCGGTGCGGACCACGCCGACCGCCACCAGGCTCGGCGGGCGGCCCGGCACGCCCTCGACCACGCCGAGCCCGCACCTGGTCAGGCCGGGGTCGACGCCGAACACGCGGGCCGGCCGGCGGGAGGCGTACCGCGGGAACCGCGGCGTCACCGCGTGCACCAGGTCATCGCGCAGGCCACCGTTCCGTCCTCCCGTTGGCGCAAACCAGCCGGCCTGTCGGCGCAAACCGGCCGGCCGGCCCCTCCGCCGGCGAACATCTGTTCGCTAGGACTCTACCGCCTGCTCCCCCGGCTGTCTCCCACCGGCCTGATGTGTCGCCCAGCCGAATATGCCGATCGCGCAATCGACCACGATAGAGCAGGTCGATCGCGCAATCGGCATGCCGGGGTGGGGCTGGGGCGCGGGGGCACCGGGGGGCTTGGGCCCCCGGGGGAGTTCCCATCCCCCGGGGGGCGGGGGCGGGAGCCCCCGGAGGGGGCCCATCCCCGGGGGCTCAGAAGTCGTCGAGCATGAACGCGGTCGCGGCGAACGCGGCGTCGAGGGCGGCGTCGGTGCCCGGTGAGCCGCCGGAGGCCAGCCCGGCCAGGCGGAGGGTCGCCGTCGGCGTCCCCGCGTAGAGCGCGGCGAAGCCGCGCGCGCCGAGCGTGAAAGCGGCGTCCGCGGCGGGGAGGATGCCGCGCTCGTCCGGGATGAGCATGCCCTTGCCGCCGCTGACGGACAGCCGCCAGCTGCCGGAGTTGACGGGGCGCGCATGATCGCTGATGACCAGCGGCACCGAGACGCAGACCGCGGCCGGGAAGCCGCGGGCCGCGATCGCGGCGGGCGCGTCGACGACGCGCAGCATCCACATCGAGCGCTTGGTGATCGTGGCGTCCCGCTCGCGGGTCAGCCACCAGAACGGGTCGTTCGGCGCGACGACCGCCCGGATCGTGCTCGCGATCGAGGCGTGCGAGGCGATGACCGCCCACAGGGCCCGCGCCGACTCCGGGGTCGCCGCCTGCACCCGCTCCACGAACAGCTCCTCGTTGCCGCGCGCCCAGCGGTAGGCGGCGAAGCCGTCGTCGGTGCGGTAGGCATACAGGTCCGGGCGGGCGAGCCACCGCTCGGCGGGACCGGTGTCCCAGGTCACCGGGCCGCTGTCGCGCGCGGCCTCGTGGACGCGCCCGATGGTCTCGATGACCGCGGCCGCGTCGGCCGCCGACGCGCGGCGCACGCCCGGCGCGGCGGCGCCGTGGCCGCCGCTGCCGTGGCCGCCGCTGCCGTGGCCGGCGGTGCCGTGGCCGGTGGTGCCGCTGCCGGCGGCGCCGTGGCCGCTGGCGGCGGCATCCGGCGGCATGAGCGTCCGCAGCGAACGCGCCGGGATGGTCGCCTGGTACCTGCCGCCGGCCAGCTCCCAGCCGAGCGACCGGTAGAGCGGCATCGTGGCCGGGAACAGGACGGACAGCGGGTAGCCCCGCGCGGCGATCGCGTCAAGCGCCGCGGTCATCAGGCGGCGCCCGATGCCGCGGCCGCGGTGTTCGGGGGCGACCTTCACGCTGGCCACCCCGGCGCACGGCACCGCGCGGCCGGCCCACCACTGGCGCATGTCGTGGAATATGGCCGCGCCGGCCGGCGCACCGTCGACGAATGCGCCGAGGAAGGCCTGCTGGCTGACGCGGAGCTCCGCGTCGGCGACCCAGTTCGCCCGCTGTGCCGCGCTGTACGGGCCGAACGCGCGCTCGCCCAGGTCGACCTGGGCCGCCATGTCATCGGCCGGCGTCAGCGGCCGGATCTCCAGGCCGGGCACGGCAGCCGCCCGGTCAGCCGATCTTCTCCATGATGTCGTCGGGCACGGAGTAGTTCGCGTACACGTCCTGCACGTCGTCGGAGTCCTCAAGTGCCTCGATCAGCTTGAACACGCGCCTGGCCTGCTCCTCGTCGAGCTCGATCTCCACGCTCGGCAGGAACGCCGCGTCGGCCGACTCATAGTCGATCCCGGCCTCCTGCAGCGCGGTGCGCACCGCCACCATGTCGCCCGGCTCGGAGATGATCTCGAACGACTCGCCGAGGTCGTTGACCTCCTCGGCGCCGGCGTCGAGGACGGCGGCGAGCACGTCGTCTTCGGTCAGCCCGCCGGTCTTGCCGACGATCACCACGCCCTTGCGGCTGAACAGGTACGACACCGAACCGGGGTCGGCCATCGACCCGCCGTTGCGGGTGAACGCCACCCGCACGTCGCTTGCGGCCCGGTTGCGGTTGTCGGTCAGGCACTGCACGAGCACCGCCACCCCGCCGGGGCCGTACCCCTCATAGGTGATCGTCTCGTACTGGGCGCCGCCCGCCTCCTGGCCGGAGCCGCGGCGGATGGCGCGCTCGATGTTGTCGTTCGGCACCGAGTTCTTCTTGGCCTTCTGGATGGCGTCGAACAGGGTCGGGTTGCCGGCCGGGTCGCCGCCGCCGCTACGCGCTGCCACTTCGACGTTCTTGATCAGCTTGGCGAACAGCTTGCCGCGCTTGGCGTCGACCACCGCCTTCTTGTGCTTGGTGGTGGCCCACTTGGAGTGGCCGCTCATGACGTTCCCTTCACCATCGAAACGAAAAGCTCGTGAATGCGCCGGTCCGGGGTCAGTTCCGGATGGAACGCGGTGGCGAGCAGGGCCCCCTGCCGGACGGCGACGATCCTACCCTCGTCCTCGCCTAGCACGCAGACCCCCGGTCCGGCCTGCTCCACCCAGGGCGCGCGGATGAACACCGCGTGGAACGGCTCGCCGCCCACGCCGAGCGGCACGTCGCGCTCGAACGAGTCCACCTGGCGGCCGAAGGCGTTGCGGCGCACGGTCATGTCAATGCCGCCGAACGTCTGCTGGCCCTCGACGCCGTCCCGCAGGCGGTCGGCGAGCATGATCATCCCGGCGCAGGAGCCGAAGGCGGGGAGCCCGGCGGCGAGGAGCTTGCGGAGCGGGTCCATCAGTTCGAACGCGATGGCGAGCCGCCACAGCGTGGTCGACTCCCCGCCGGGGATCACCAGGCCGTCGCACGCCTCGACCTCGGTGAGGCGGCGCACCGGCGTCGCGCGGGCGCCCGCCTCTTCAAGCGCGCGCAGGTGCTCGCGGACGTCGCCTTGCAGGGCAAGCACACCAATAACCGGCAAAGTACGATTCCTCCCTTTGGCCTCCGCCCGCCGAAGGCACGCGTCACCGCGGCCAGGGGGCAGAGGATCGTTGTGTAGAACAACGTAGCGGGGGCCGCTCTTCCCGGCACCGTGGCCGCGGCGTCCCGCGGGAGCCGGCGGCAGCGGGCCTGCGACCGTGCCGCGAGACGGCGCTGGCGGCGTCCGGGCCGGGGCGGCTGATGTCCGGCTCGGGCTGGCCGCTGTCCTGGCTCACGGCGTCCTGCCGCGAGGTAGCGGGCATGTACCGCCCGCTAGATAGCGGGCACGCACCGGGAACCGGTCGCCGGCCTGTCCCCGCCGAGTCGCCGGCCTGTCCCCCGCCGGGCGGCACGCCGTCCCGGAGGGCACCGCCCGGCGGGCGTACCGGCTGGAATCCGCTTAGCGCCGCCGCTACCAGCCGCGGCCGGCGTAGTGCTGCTCGGCGGGGAGGGTGTCGATGTTGATGCCGACCATCGCCTCGCCGAGGCCGCGGGACGCCTTCGCGACCACGTCCGGGTCGTCGTAGAACGTCGTCGCCTTGACGATCGCCGCGGCGCGCCTGGCCGGGTCGCCGGACTTGAAGATGCCGGAGCCGACGAACACGCCCTCGGCGCCGAGCTGCATCATCATCGCGGCGTCGGCGGGCGTCGCGATGCCGCCGGCGGTGAACAGCACGACGGGGAGCTTGCCCTCCCTGGCGA
>DATGLH010000111.1:0-41483 GCA_035294225.1 Trebonia sp. | reverse complement strand
GTCATGCACCCCCACGCCGCCAGGCACCCCAACCCTAGCCCCGCACCCGCAGGCCACGGACCAGCCGCACAAAAGGGTGAGCGGCGAGACGCCCACGCCCCGAACCGCCTGCGCGAACAGATCGCGGAGACGAGAGCCATTCACGGATTAACCGGTGGATCCAGGCTGAGGTTATGAGACCTGGTTCCGGCTAGCCGGTTCGTCCATGAGGTTTGCGTTGAGCTCGGCGACTGTCTCTTCGAGCAAGCGGGACAGGATCAATAGCTTCTCGTGCGGCGATACGGGCAGCTGGCGGAAGCTGGTCACCCATGCCTGGCCGTTCGGCGCGTCCGCCCGGGTTTCGTGGATCGACGGGATGCCCGCGTCCGCGCCGATAAGCGCGGGCCGCCCGCCGCCAAGCACACGGCGGATGCTGCCGGCGCGCCAGCCCAGGACACGCTCCAGACGGCGGAGGATCTGCGGGCTAAAAGAGGTACGGCATCCATTTTCAAGCAGGTAGAGCGTGGCCGGAGCCGGCCCGCCGGCGCTGTGCACCTGGGCCTGCGTCAATCCGAGTTCCACTCGCCGCTCCCTGATCAGCTGAGCAAGGCGCAACCAGTCTTGTTGCTGCTCCGCCTGACCATCGGGCGCCGGGTCCGGCTGTATCCCCTGCCACGGCTGCATACTCCATATCATGCCCCAGGGACAGAGCCGCCGCTTTATTACCGGCGGCGTGTTCCCCGGGAAATCCACCCAAGCGCGGACGCCCTGTTAGCCGCGATTCGCCGCAACGCCGGCCGGTTACCGCGGATGACCTGCGAAAACACCTGAAGAGCAGCGCACTGGGCAGACCCGGGATCTCCGGGCGGCGTGCGGATGTTCCCGCAGTTCGGTCGCGTGATCGGAGAACTCATGACCTTTGGGCCGACAGCCGGGATCAGCGGTTTTGTGTGATCGCGCTTTCTTCTGTTCATCGGGCGCCGGTTCGCCTTTACCTGCTCAGAACGGACGTCACTTGCGTCCCGCTAGCCTCATCCGGTTTAGTGAACCGGAAGACGCGGTTGGCGATCTCGGCGATCTCCGGGCTGTGGGCGACGATCAGCAATGGCCAGCCGAGGTCGCGCAGCAACTCTATGATGGCGTGCCGGGTCTCATCGTCGTGTGCGGCTACGATCTCGTCGGCGATGATCGTGCCCGTGTGCCCGCCGCCGGTGATCTGCGCGGAGATGCCAAGGCAGAAGCACAGGGCGCCGCGGGCCTGCTCGCCGCCGGACAACGTGCGCAGCGGCCGGCGGGTTCCGTCGCTGAGGACGACCTCGGGAACGAACCGATGGTCGATATGGAACGCGCTGTGTTCGCCGCCGATCTGGCGGAGCAGGTCGGTGGCGGCCTCCGACACGGTGGCGGTGTACTCGGCGAGCAGGTCACGGCGCAGCCCGGCGAGGACATGGCTGGCGTGCCGGAGTATGTCGGCTCTGTGCCGCGCGGCTAGCTTCCGGTCGAGAACCTCTTGCTCGCTGTCGCGGGCGGCCCTCAGCATCCGGCAGCGTTCGGCGAGGACCTCGGCGGCCGTCTGCGCCTCGACGCGGCGGGCGCGGCGGGCTTCCCATTCTTCGCGGGCCCCGGCCAGCCTGGCGGCGAGGCGGCCGAGGTCTTCGGCGGTGGGCGCGGCGTCCGCCCGGGCGCGGAGTTCGCCGAGAGCGCGCTGCACCTGCGCACGGTCGGAGCGGGCTCTGGCGAGCCGGGCCCGGACCTGGGCGGCGTACTGCGCGGCGCTGGCTTCCCGGGCCGCGGCGTCCTCGGCCTGCCCGGCCATCGCCAGGACCTTGTCGCGGTCATCCTCCGTGACCCGCAGGAGAGCCGCCAGGCTATCGAGGGCCGCCTTGGCCGCGCCGAGGGCTTCGCCCTGCCGGGCGACGGCATCGTGCACATCGGATTCCGCCTGCCGGAGCGCATCGACGGCCGCTTCCCTTTGCCGGAGCAGGTCCATGAGCCTTGTCGTCCTGGCCGCCGCGGTCCGCGCCTGCTCCGCGGCCCGGCGGCCTTGCGACTCGCAGTGCGCCTTCTGCGCCGTGAGCCCGGCCAGCAGTCCCGCGAGGTCGGCGACCTGCTGGCTGCACGTTGGACAGCGGGCGGCGCGCGGGTCAGCCGAGCGCAGGGCCTGCACGGCCCGGTCCAGCCGGCCGTGCTCGCCCCCGAGGCGTCCCACCGCCTGCTCGGCGCGGGCCTGTTCCTCCCGGGCGCCGGCCAGGCGCTCATCCAGGCCGGCCGGCAGCCGGCCGAGTTGCCGCCGCACCCGGTCGTGGCGTGCGCGGGCATCCTGGACGCCGCTCGTCGCCAGGTCCGCGATCCGGGCGGCGTGCTCTGCCGCCTGACGCGCGGCGCGCAGCCGGGTCAGACGATCGCGGGCGTCCCGCCGGCCGCCGCCCGGGAGATCGCGGACCTGCTCTTCCAGGTCGCGGATCGTCTCCTCCAGGCTGGCGGCACGCGCCTCGGCCCGGGCCGCGTCGAGGCGGGCCTGCTGCGCCGCCGACCGCCGCGCCGCCAGTGCGTCATGGGCGGCCTGGACGCTGGCGAGTGCGTCCTTCGCCTTGTCCTCGGCCGCCTTCGCGGTTTTCAGCCGGCGCCGGGCACGTGCCGCCTCGGCCCGGGCAGCGCCGGCTGCCTGCCGGGCGGCGGCCACTTCCTCCGCGGAGCCCGGGAGGGCATCGGCCGCCGCCAGCGCCTGGCTGGCGTCTCGCTGGGCGGTCTCCACCCGGCGCGTCAGCGGCGTGAGGCCCGTCTGCTCCTCGAACACTTGCTGGACTTCGCCGGGGGTCCCCTGGGCGAGGACCGGCAGCCGGTTCTGGGGGATGAAGAACGCCCCGGTGAAGGCGCGCCCGGTGAGCCCGGTGAGCTGGGTCACCTTATCGGTGAGTTTCGAGGGGGTGATCTGAGGTTGCCGCTGCCCGTTGATGAACAGCTCGGCGTAGGCGATTTCGGCGGGCCGTCCCCTGGTGGTTTTCTGGCGCAGCCCCCGGACAGCACGGAACACGGCGCCGCCGAGGGTGAACTCCACGGCCGCTTCGCACGTGCGGCCGTCAGCGCCATGGCGCCGCATCTCGGCCTGCCTGTAGCCGCCGGCCACCTCCCCGTAGAGCACCCAGCGTGCCGCCTCCAGGAAGGTGCTCTTCCCGGTGCCGATGGCGCCGGCGAGGGCGGTGATGCCGCCGGGCAGCGGTTCGATCCTGCCGTGGGCGACCGAACGGATGTTGGTGACCTCGACGCTGGTCAGCACGATCACTACAGACCTCTTCCGTACCTGCTCCGCGCCGGCGAACCGGTCAGCCGTGCCGGTCCGTCTCGGCGAACTCGGCGGAGTTGATCTCACCGGCCCAGCGGGCGGCCTGTTCCAGCACGGGCTGCCGGATACGGGAAGGGACCTGCACCGCCTCGGCGAGATGGCCGGCCCGCAGGCGCAACTCGGCCGCGAAGTCGGTAAAGCGGCGCGTCAGGTCACGCCCCGGCCGGCCCGCTCCCGAGAGGGCCGGGACGTCCGTCCGCTGCTGGTATGCGATGCTCCACCAGGCGGCGTCACGGGCGAGGCTGGCGTACCGGCCGGCCCGGGCGCTGAGGGCCTGCCGCTGCGCGGGGCTGGTGCTGCGGATCACCTGCCGGACGATGGCACCCCCGTCGCCGGAGACGCGGGCGGACTCGTCATCCGCGAGCGGGACGCCGGCGATGTTGGCGGCGAGGATGTCGTCCAGGTCCGCGGGGGAAAGCCCGGTGGCGTCGATGGGCGGCAGGTCGAGCTGGGGGCGCTGCCAGATGGTGCGCAGCTCGACGGTGACGGCGCCCGGGGCGTGGACGGTGACCAGGAGCCAGCCCCGCGGCCCGGGCTCGTCGGCGAAGCCGCGGGTCAGCGCCGAGCCCGTGTACCAGACCTGGCACCGCCCGTCATCGCCGAACCCGGGGACCGGGCCGGCGGTGTGGTAGTGGGACAGCAGCACGGCGTCCCACCCGCGGAGCGCCCAGCGGCCGGGGATGGGACGTTCTTCGCCATGGGGGTCGGTGCACCGGTAGAGGCGCCCGTCGGCGTCGAGGGCGCCGTGGCAGAACAGCAAGTTGACGTTTCCGGGCAGCGGCTCCGGGTCGATGCGGATACCGCTGCCGGCCAGCGACCTGTCGAGTCCGTAGTGGGACACGACGTGCAGGGCGAGGCCGTCGGCGGGCCGGTGGATCTCATAGAGTCCAGGGTGCGGGCCCGGCCCGTCGCCAGGGCCGCGCTTCGGGTCGGGGTAGACCGCGTTCATCCCCAGGTGCGGGCGGTGCATGATGCTCATGGCCGACAGGTCCGAGCCACCGCCGGCGCAGTGGTTACCGGAGTTGGCGACCGCCCAGATCCCCGCCGAGACGCGCAGGTCATCGACGCGGTTGGCTATTTCTATATCGCGCGGCACCGGCTTGTTCCAGTGGCTGAGGTCACCGCCGTCGACGATGCCGTCCACGGCGGCGTTGACCATATCCCGCATGATCAGGCCGTGGGCTATGTGGCCGTCCACGACGCGCTGGTTCCAGCCGGTGGCCCGGTTGAGGCGCATGGCGCGGGCCGCGTAGCCCAGGTGCTGGCAGCCGCGCACCCCTATCCTGTAACCGCCGGCCACCCGCGGCCCTCCTCTCCGCCCGGCTTGCCGGGCCGGCCCGCGCCGTGCGGCCGACGCCGGCCGTGCCGCCCGCGCTCAGCACCGCGGCCCGATCCCGGAGCCGAAGTAATGCTCGATGAGCAGCTGCTCCACCATGGCCCAGGTGGCCGGGGAAGCTGGCCGCACCCCAGCGCACCGCTCGATGGCCCGGCGGGCCGGCGCGACGGAATCGGCGCTGCTGATCAGGTGGATATCGTCGGGGGAAAGCGGGAACGCCGGTGACGCGTCGATGACCCGCCGCACGGCGGCGTACAACTGCACGGCCTTGCGGGCGCGCGCCACGGCCTCATAGGGGTTCCCGGAGCGTTTCGCCGCTCGATCACCGCCAGCCGCCTGCATACGCGAGCTCACTCCTGGTGCCGGTGAGCGGGGCCGTTCCCGGATCGCCCCGGTGCCCGGCAGCCGAGCAGCGAGGTCAGCACCGCCGGGAATGCCGTGCGGTAGTGACGCGCCTGGCCCAGCTCAGCGTCCGGTTCCGGGTACCGGGCCAGCCGATCGGCCTGTATCCGATGCGCCTCGGCGCAGATGTCGGCAAGGGCGACGTCGGACTGACGGCAGACCAGCCGGATGAAGGCGACCAGCGCATCGACGTCGTCCACCTCGGCGAGCAGCGCGCCCCAGAACTGGGGTGAGGGCTCCTGCACGCGCGCCGACGGGTACTTGGCGGCCAGGAACGCGGTGAGACGGCACATCTCAGCCGGGGTCATCCGCTGCCACCTTCAGGTTCATGACGCGACCTTGTCCTTCGCGCCGTCCTTCGCGCCCCACGGCTTGTCCTCCGCGCTCTGCTGTCCGCCGTCGTCCCGCGGCCGCTTCCTGTCCCTCGCCTCGGTGCCTCGCTGCACGAGCAGCTCCCTGAGCGTGACCGGCTTCTCGTCGGGGCCGAGGACGACGGCCTCGAGCCAGTTACGCCGCGATGCCTCCTGGTAGAGGGTCCGTAGCTGCTCGTAGGTGGCATCGGGAGCGGTCGCGGCGGCGAGGCAGTCGAAGACGCTCGGGACGGGCTTGCCGGCGTTGAGCCAGGCGAGGACCGAGTCGGCGAATTCCGGGCCGGGCTTGCGGATGACGAGCCCGGAAAGCTGCTTTGCCCGGGACTTGGAGACCACCAGGACGTTTTCGTAGTCAAGGTCGCCGACGATGTCGAACTCGTACTCGATGCCTTCCCGCTGCTCGGGCTTGAGCCCGATCTTGCGCGGCACCTTACGGCCACGCTCGTCGGTCTCCACCACGTAGTCGGTCTTGGTGCGCATGGTGACGATGACGTGGCCCGGGTAGGCGAGCAGCGCCTCGATCATCGCCCGTTCCATGGGGCGGACGTCTTTCCACCCGGCGAAGCTGTTCCCCGTCCCGGCGCGCCTGGCGGCGTTGTCGACCTGTTCGAGCATTCCGCCCGCGCCGGACCAGAAGTGGGAGAGCGAGTCGACGATCACTACCTCGTAGGCCTCGTGGGCGGCCACGGCGAGCGCGTCGACGAGCGACGTCGGCTCGAACGTCGAGAACTGGAGCGTGTCGAAGGTGAACTCGTCGGCGTACTTGGAGGCACTGCCGTGCTCGGTGTCGATCACCGCGACCCGGTCGCCCAGCCTCGTGCCGATGGCCAGCGCGGTGTAGGTCTTGCCCGACCCGGTGGGCCCGGTGAGCGCGATACGGGCCTTGGCCTGCTCCTTGGTGGCAGACCTGAAGGTGAGCTGAGTCATCCGCCTCTCCCCCATGGTGTCCCGGTGCGCGGCCAGGAGGAGCCGAGGGCAGATACGGCGTCCCCGTCGGCTACTATCCGCGTCCCGCACACGTGTTCGATACCACTACTGTAGGGGTAGATAGGGCTACATGTCAATTACTGGCGGTTGACAGCGCTAACTAGCTCTATCTAGCTTCAGAATATGACCGCCGGTCATCGTCACCCCGGTCGATGGCCAGGCCAGCCGCCGCAGGCGTCCGGCGAGGCTGGCGCGCGGCCAGCGCAGAACGCCGCCACGGCGTCCGCGGCGTCCACGCCGGACGCGAGCGCCGCCCGGAGGCGGGCAGCGGCAACGGGAGAACGCCCCGCCGGGAAGTGAGCGTGCAGGTCACCGGCGGGTAGCGCAACCCTGCATGCAAGTAACTCTCAGTAAAGGATGCACGTCATGACGGGTGAACCGACCATTACCGTCGTTGGGAACCTGACCGCCGACCCCGAACTGCGGTTCACCTCGGCCGGCGTGGCCGTCCTGGACTTCACGGTGGCGTCGACCCCGCGCGTCTATGACCGCGAGTCGGGCGAGTGGAAGGACGACGACACGCTGTTCCTGCGCTGCAATCTATGGCGGCAGGCGGCCGAGAATGCCGCCAGGTCGCTGGCCAAGGGCACGCGGGTGATCGTGCAGGGCAGGCTCAGGCAGCGGTCGTTCGAGACCAGGGAGGGCGACAAGCGCACCGTGGTCGAGCTGGACGTGGACGCCATTGGCCCGGAGCTGCGCTACGCGTCCGCGAAGGTCACCAAGGTTGACAGGGGCAGCCGCGGCGACGGCGCGACGGCCGGCGATGACCCGTGGCAGGGCCCGCCCGCCGCCGCGCGCGACGAGGTGCCGTTCTGACGGTTAACGCCAGCCGAGACGGCAGAGCCCGACGACAAGCCGAGGGCGCCCTGCGGCAGCACGCGAGGCCCGCGGGCCGTGCCGGAGGAAGGCAAGGGAGTGGACATTCAGGTTACGGTGGTATTCCACCTGTTCGACGCGGACATCCCCCAGGGCATGACGGCGGAGACAGCCAGGCAGCGCATCCTGCGGAACATGGAGGCCCGGCTGAGCGAGCCGTCAGCCGCCTGGCCGGAGCTGCCCTCGTTCGAGATCCGGGGCAGGGCCAGGTGCGCGTACCAGCCCGCGGACGGCGACCCCGCCATCCGCGCGTGCGCCGACAGCCGGCGGGACACCGCGTGACCATTCTGGTCCCTAAACGTGATTGCGTCAGCACGCTCGGTAACCTGTAGCGGTAGGATCGGGGGGCGGGGCCGCTACCGATAGGCGGCCCGGGGCAGCGGAGGGGGAAGGCAGATGTCGGATCTGATCGTCATCGGGTACGAGGACCCGCAGACCGCCCGGCAGGCATACGAGCAGGTACAGCGCATGCAGCAGGATTTCATCGTCGACCTGCGCGGGCTGGCCGTCGTCACCGTCGACGCCGACGGCAAGACCCACGTCGACACCCCCCAGCGGATCATCGGCGCGTCCGCGGTCAGCGGCGCGCTCTTCGGCCTCCTGCTCGGCCTTTTGTTCTTCGTCCCGGGCATGGCGCTGCTGGGCGGCGCGATCGGCGCGCTCATGGGCAAGTTCAGCAAGTCGGGCATCGACGCCGGGTTCCGCGACCGCGTGGCCCACCTGCTCGAGCCCGGCCACGCAGCCGTGGTGATCATGGCCTCGAAGATCACCGAGGACAGGTTCGCAAGCGCCATGCGGCCGTTCGGCGGCACCGTCCTCAAGACCTCGCTGTCCGAAAGCGATGAAAGGGAACTCGCCGAGGAACTCGCCGGACAAGGCTGAGAAAGCCTGCTCCTCACACGGGCATAAGCCCGCCGGGAGAGGCCGGTCATCCTGCACGCCGCTGCCGGCGGCTCGGCTGACGCGCTGCCGCACCTGCCGGCGATCGCCCGCGAGGCAGGGGCCGGTGCCGGCATCGGCGGCTTCGACCGGATCCACCGGCGCGCGCCGGCCCTGGCCAACGTGAAGACGGCCGGCCCATCCGGCACCACGGCGGCGTCGCCGTGCCGTACGGCAACCTCGCGCCCGGCGGCGCGGTGATACGCGATGATAAAGGCGTTCTCCGTGCCGCCTGAGATGCATGTGCACACCGGGCCGGCCCGGGTCTTCGGCCTGGAGGACGAGGCCGTGCAAGCGCCGGCGGCCCGCAAGGCGCCGCCGGGCGACGCGCTGGTTACCCGCCATCGTGCTGGTTACCCGCTATGAGGGGCCGCGTGCGAACGGCATGCCGGAGCGGTCAGCGGCCAGCACCGGGCGCGGAACGCGCCGGTGCGTCCCCCTGACTTAGAGTAGTGTGATGAACCGCGGGAGGGGGCAGGTAATCGAGCTGCGGCTCAACCGGGCCGAGGAGATGTTCGTCCTGGCCCAGACCGACCTGTTCTCCGAGTACCGCAACTTCCTCACCGGAGTCGAGTACTGCATCAGCCTGCTCCGCTCGCAGCGCACGCGGTCGCCGGTCCGGCTCCGGCTCTCGTTGCCGCCCGCGGAGTTCGACGACGGCCTGGGCGCCCGGCTCAGCGTGACGCTGCGCCGCTACTGCGACCAGCGCATCAGCTACAACGAACGCGAGCGGCGCGCGGTCCGGCTGAGTGGCCTCTGGTCGCTGTGGGTCGGCGTTCCCATCGTCGCGATCGGATACCTCCTGGTGATCTTCGAGGGCAGGCTGGTGGGCCGCGCCGGCAACATCGTGCTCGACACCACGGGGTGGGTGCTGGTGTGGGTGGGGATCTGGTTCCCGCTCGACACATTCTTTTTCAGCCCTCTTGGGTACGGCCGGGAGAACCGCGCCCTCCGGCGCCTGCGCGACGCCGAGATCTCGGTGACGACCTGGCAGCCCGCGACGGCCTGACGCCCGGCGGCGGCCGTACCCGCCGCGGGACCCGCCCCGGGTATTCCCGGCGGCCTGACCGGAGCCGCGGTCAGTCCAGGCGGCCCTTGAGCATGACGTTCCAGTAAAGCGCCGGCAGCCCGTACCGCTTGAGCAGCCACATGTCATACCGGGGCTTGAGGGTGTTGATGAACGGGAACGTGGGAGTGCGGTTGAGGTCGTAGTCGAACTCGGCGAGCAGCATCCTGTTCCGGGAGGTGACCAGGGGGCAGGAGGTGTAGCCGTTGTAGCTCGCGGGAAGCGGGCGGTCGTCCATGGCGGCGAGCAGGTTGTTCACCAGGACGACCGCCTGCTTGCGCGCGGCGGCGCCGGTCTTGGACGTCGGCAGGTTCGAGGCGTCGCCGAGGGCGAACACGTTGGGCCAGTCCGGGCTCCGCAGGGTGTGCTTGTCGACTTTCACGTAGCCGAACGGGCTCGCGGTGTCTGCCAGCGGTGTGGCCTTGAGCCAGTCGGGGGCGCTCTGCGGCGGGGTGGCGTGCAGGATGTCGTAGTCCACCGTCTCCTTGGTGCCGGCCCTGGTGTCGGAGATGACGGCCCGCTTGCTCTCGCCGTCCACCTCGGTCAGCTGGGATTCCCTGCGGACGTCGATGCCGTAGCCCGCGGCGATGCCCTCGAGCACCTTCGCCCAGTCCGGCTGGCTGAACATGGCCGCGGTGGGCAGTACGAGGATGACCCTGGTGCGGTCGAGGATGCCCTGGGACCGCCACCAGTCGGCGGCCAGGTAGGCGATCTTCTGCGGGGCGCCCGCGCACTTGACCGGGCCGGGCGGCATGGTGAACAGGGCGGTGCCGCCGCGCAGGTCGCGGATGAGCTCCCAGGTGAACGGGGGAAGGTCGGGGCGGTAGTTGCTGGAGACACCGCGCTGGCCGAGCGTCTCGGCAAGCCCCGGGACCTTGCCGAAGTCGAGCTGGATCCCGGGGGCGACGACCAGGTAGTCATAGCCCAGCACCCGGCCGGACGCGGTGGCCACGGTCTGCGCGGCGGGGTCGATGCCGGCGGCCGCATCCCGGACCCAGACCACGCCCCTGGGCATGACGCTGGCTTCCGGCCGCACCGTCGCGGACGCCGGCGCCCGGCCGCCGCCGACCAGTGTGAACAGCGGCTGGTAGTAATGGCTGCCGGACGGCTCGACGATGGCGATATCGGTTACCCCCGCCCGCCCGAGGCGGGCCGCGACCGTGATCCCGGCCGTCCCGCCGCCGATGATCAGGACCTTGTGACGTGCTTGGTGCGGAGCGCTCATCGTCGCGCCTCCGTTTCCTGGCTCGGAACCACGGGCAGCCCCGCGGTTATGGCGTTGCCGATCTCGTCGTCGATGCTGATCACGTCCCGGCCGCGGGCCGCGAGCATCGAGGCGGCCACAATGGACCGGTATCCGGTCCGGCAGTGCACCCATACTTCCCCGGCCGGGATCTCGCCCAGCCGCCCGGGCAGCTCATGCAGCGGGATGTGCACCGCGCCCGCGATGTGCCCCGCTTCCCATTCCAGGCGGCGCCGCACGTCCAGCACCACGGGCCCGGCGCCGTCCCGGCGGCCCATGGCCGCCGCCAGGTCGCTGAACCTGGCCAGGCGCAGGGAAGCAGGCGGCCGGCCGGCCGCCCAGTCCCACGGCGTTCCGGTGGCCGCGGCGGCCGGCCGGTCGATCCCGATCCGGACCAGCTCCCGCTGGGCCAGCGCGACCTGTTCCGGGGTCTCGCCGAGCAGGGTGACCGGCGTTCCGTGCGGGATGAGCCAGCCCAGGTAGGTGGCGAAGCTGCCGTCCAGCGGGAAGCTGAGCGAGCCCGGCACGAAGGAAGCGGCGAAGGCGACGCGATCCCGCAGGTCGACGACCCATTCGCCGGCCTCGATCCGGCGCCGCAGCTCGGCCGCGCCCGCCCGCCGCGGCGGCGCCAGGTCCGGCGCGTCAGCCCCGGCCAGGTTGATCGCGCCCATGTGCGCGTAATAGGCGGGGTATGCGTCCAGCCCCGCGAGCAGCGCCTCGACATAGGCGTCCGCGTCCAAGGTGAGCGCGGGGTTGGACAGCTTCTGCTGCCCGATCGTGGACGACCGCGCCGCGGCCTGGGTGGCGGCGCAGAAGCTGCCGAAACCGTGCGTCGGGAACACCGCGGCGGCGTCGGGCAGTTCGCGGGCGAGCCGCCGCGCCGAGGCGTGCTGAGCCCGGGCCAGGGCGGGAGCGTGGTCCGGGCCGAGCAGGTCGGTGCGGCCGACGGAACCGAACAGCAGCGACCCGCCGGTAAACACGCCCGCCACCTCGTTCCCGGTTTCGAGCACGTAGGCGAGGTGGTTGAAGGTGTGCCCGGGGGTAGCGGCCACTCGTATCCGGAACCCGTCGCTGACGTCGATGCTGTCGCCCTCGCTGACCGGGGTGCGGGCGAAGCCGGCCGGCTCGGCCGCGCTGACCAGGTAAGCGGCCCCGCAGGCCCGCGAAAGGGCCAGCCCGCCGGAGACATAGTCGTTGTGCATGTGCGTCTCGGCGACGTGGGTTATCCGCACCCCGAGCGACGCCGCCAGGCCCATGACCCGGTCGATGTCGCGCTGCGGGTCCACGACCAGGCCCACCTCGCCGTCATGCGCAAGGTAGCTGCGGTCGCCGAGGCTCGGGGTCTCGATCGGGACCACTTCCACCATGGCCGCACCTCCCGGCTAGGCAATTAATGTACGATCATTCGTACATTGATGGCAAGGGTTTCACGGCCAGGTAGTTTCACGGCCAGGTAGTTTCACGGCCAGGTATCCGCGGACAGGAGAGCCCCATGACCGGACCGGGCGCGGGCCCGCGCGCGGCAGGAGCACGACCCCTCGATCGCCACAGCCCGGTGCCGCTGTGGGCGCAGCTACGCGACGACCTGCGGCGGCGGCTGCGGGCAGGCGCCTTCAGGGAGGCGTTCCCCGGCGAGCTGGCGCTGGTCGCCGAGTACGGGGTCAGCCGCCAGACCGTGCGGGCGGCCCTGCGCGAGCTGCGCGCGGAAGGCGTCGTCGTAGCCGAGCGCGGCCGGCGCCCGCGGCTCGCCGAGCCGACGGCGATCACCCAGCCGCTCGGAGCGCTCTATTCGCTGTTCGCCTCGGTGGAGGCGGCCGGGCTGCGGCAGACCAGCGTCATCCGCGGCCGGGACCTGCGCGCCGACGGGGTCATCGCGGACCGGCTCGGCCTGGAGGCATCGACGCCGCTGTTCCGCCTGGAGCGGCTCCGCCTCGCCGACGGCGAACCGCTCGCGCTGGACACCGTCTGGCTGCCCGCCGACCTGGGCGCGCCGCTGCTCGAGGCGGATTTCACCCACACCGGCCTCTACGACGAACTCGCCGCCCGCACCGGCGTGCGGCTGGAAGGCGGCCGTGAGCACATCCGCGCCGTGGTGCCCACCCGCGCCGAGCAGCGCCACCTCCAGATCCCGCCCACCACGGGGGCGCTGGCGATCAGCCGGCTGGGCTACGCGGCCGGCCGGCCGGTGGAATGGCGGCACACGCTCATCCGAGGCGACCGGTTCTCCCTGCTCGCCGAGTTCTCCCCCCGCATCGGGTACCGCCTCACGCTCGGCGTCCCCGAGCTGTCCGGGAGCAGGCGGATCCTGGCGGCCGCGCGCTAGGCCGATCCGACGGCGAGCCGGCGGCCGGCCGGCCCGGAAGCCGCGCCGGCGCAGGCCCGCGGCAGGGTTAGGGCCGCCCGCGCCGGGCCGGCCCGCGTGGCCGCGGCGAACCGGGCGAATCAGGTGAAGGCGATCTGGCCGCCGGCGGCCAGATCGCAGAACCCGCCGCCGGTGATGATGTCCTCGACCTGGCTGATCCGGCGAAGGACCCCTCGTCGTCGACCGTGACCTCGGTGCCTGCGCGGGTGATCGTGGGCATTAGCGTCCCTTTCCTGCTCGCGGGCGGGAGCCGGCGCCGGCCAGCTGCTTGCCGGCGTTGAACTCAGTGACGAGGCCGACTCCCCTGTCTTCCAGCAGCCGGGCACCGGTCGCGGCCGACGGCACGTCGTAGCCGGCCGACGTGCCGTCGGCCGGCAGCACCTCGTCCTTGTCCGTGTCGACGCGGTCCACGGCGGCACTGCGGCCAGCGTCCGCCGCAGCCGTTGGCGACCAGCGTCCCGCCCGTGCCGCCGCCTAGGACAACGAATCGCCTTGCCGCCGTGCCAGGATGCCGCGGGTACCGGGGCCGGCGGGGAGACGGTCGTCCTGCCCCGCCATGGCGCACCGCCCCGGACCATCAGGGCACCGGCGGCCGGGAACGGGCGCGCCCCCAGAAAGTCACAAACGATGTTTGTGAGCGTGACAAGAAACCGCTGGCTATCCCATGGCCGCGCCGGGTATTACCGTCGTGCCATGGCGGAAACGGACCTGCCCTCCCCGCGCTGGGCGAAGCTGCTGGACCAGTCTCGGTGTATCGGCTGCCACGCGTGCACGACCGCGTGCAAGAGCGAGAACGAGGTTCCGGTCGGGGTGACGCGGACCTACGTCAAGTCGGTGGACGTGGGCACCTTCCCGCAGGCGCGGCGGGCGTTCCAGGTGACCCGGTGCAACCAGTGCGAGGACGCGCCGTGCGTGGCGGCATGCCCCACCGAGGCGATGTACCGGCGCCCGGACGGCATCGTCGACTTCGACAAGCGGATCTGCATCGGCTGCAAGGCGTGCATGGCCGCCTGCCCGTATGACGCGATCTTCATCAATCCCGAGGACCACTCGGCGGAAAAGTGCAACCTGTGCGCGCACCGGCTCGATATCGGCCTGGAGCCCGCATGCGTGACGGTCTGCCCCACCGAGGCGATCATCGTCGGCGACCTGGGCGACCCCGCCTCGGAGGTGTCCCGGGTCGTCAGCCGCGAGCCGGTCCAGGTTCGGCGGCCGGAAAAGGGAACCCGGCCCGGCGTCTACTACAAGGGCGCGCACGCCGCCACGCTCGACCCGCTGGCGGCGCGCAGGCCCGGCGGCGGCCTGTTCGCCTGGGCCACGCAAGGCCGCGAGCCGGCCGGGGGACGTTCCCCCGCAAGCCAGCGGGCCCCCCAGACGGTCACGTCCGGTCATCCGGGGCGTGGCACGTCCCAGGCCGCGGCGCTGCTGTCCTACGACGTGCCGCACCAGGTGCCGTGGGGCTGGCGGGTGAGCCTGTACACCTGGACCAAGTCGGTCGCGGCCGGCGGCTTCGCCGTGCCGGTGCTGCTGGCCGGAGCCGGGTACCTGGGCTGGGGCAACGATGTCGTCCGCTGGGCGGCCCCGCTGCTGGCGCTGGCGTTCCTCGCGGTCACCGGCGCGCTGCTCGTCGCCGACCTGAAGCATCCGGCGCGGTTCTACCTGATCTTCACCCGGCGTCACTGGCGGAGCTGGCTGGTGCGCGGCGCGGTGATCCTCGGCGGCTTCGGGGCGATCGCGGCGGCGTACCTGGCGGCATCGCTGGCCGGCGCCGGCGCGGGCACGGCAAGACAGGGGCTGGGCTGGGCCGGGCTGCCGCTGGCGCTGGCCGCCGCGGTCTACACCGCGTTCCTGTTCGGGCAGGCGAAGGGCCGTGACCTGTGGCAGAGCCCGCTGCTCGCCCCGCACCTGGCCGTGCAGGCGGCGCTGGCCGGCGCCGCGGCCGTGCTGCCGCTGCTGGCCTGGCTCGCGCCGGGCCGGGCGGTCACCGCGGACCAGGCGGTCCTGGCGGTGGCGGCGGGGGTGCACGCCGCGCTGGTAGCCGGCGAGGTCGCGCAGCCGCACGCGACCGCGCACGCCCGGCTCGCGGTGCACGAGATGACGCTGGGGAGTCAGCGGCTTCCGTTCGGGATAAGCGTGGTTTTGACCCTGGCCGCGGTCGCCGCGCCGTGGATCGGGACCCCGGCCGCCGCCCTGGCGCTCGCCGGGCTGCTGGGGTACGAGCACGCCTACGTGCAGGCCGGGCAGCGCGTTCCGCTGGCGTGAGCAGGAGGCCGGGAGGGAGCCGTGAGGGAATGACAGACGAGCTCGAAGAGCTGGGGCGCCGGGTGTCGGCGGCGCGGGAGGCGGCCGAGGCCAGGGGCGAGACGTTCTACCAGGGGGCGAGCCGGGTGCACCTGGCCGCGTTCCCGCCGAGGGAACGCTGGGATGACTGGGTCGAGCTGTCCTCCCGCGCCTGGCCGGCGCGGGAGGAAAAGCACTACATGCTCGTGCCCACCACCTGCTTCAACTGCGAGTCCGCGTGCGGGCTGCTCGCGTACGTGGACCGGGAGAGCGGCCAGGTCCGCAAGTTCGAGGGCAACCCCGAGCACCCCGGCTCCCGGGGCCGCAACTGCGCCAAGGGCCCGGCGACGATCAACCAGGTCACCGACCCCGACCGCATCCTGTACCCGCTGCGCCGGTCGGGGCCGCGCGGCGGCGGCGGCTGGGAGCGGATCAGCTGGGACGAGGCGCTGGACGCGCTCGCCGCCCGGATCCGGGCGGCGCTGCTTGAGTCACGGCAGAACGAGATCATGGTGCACATCGGGCGGCCGGGCGAGGACGGGTTCACCGAGCGGGTGCTGGCGAGCTGGGGGGTGGACGGGCACAACTCGCACACCAACGTGTGCTCCAGCGGCGGGCGGACCGGGTTCCAGTTCTGGATGGGCATCGACCGGCCCAGCCCGGACCACGCCAACGCGGCGGTGATCTACCTGATCAGCGCCCACCTGGAGGCCGGGCACTACTTCAACCCGCACGCGCAGCGGATCACCCAGGCGCGGGAGAACGGCGCCAAGGTCATCGTGGTCGACACCCGGCTGTCGAACACGGCCACGCACGCCGATTACTGGCTGTCCCCCCAGCCGGGCAGCGAGGCCGCGATCAACCTGGCGATCGCCAACCACCTGATCCAGACAGGGGCATACGACCGGGAGTTCGTGCGCCGCTGGTGGAACTGGGCCGAGTACCTGACCGCCTGCCACCCGCAGGTACCGGTCACGTTCGAGGCGTTCGAGGAGATCCTCTCCGGGCTGTACGCGGAGTTCACGTTCGAGTTCGCCGCGGCCGAGTCCGGCATCCCGGCGGAGACGCTCGCCGAGGTCGCGGACGTGGTGGCCGCGGCCGGGCACCGGTTCTCGTGCCACAGCTGGCGCAGCGCGGCGGCGGGGAACCTCGGCGGCTGGCAGGTGTCGCGCACCCTGTTCCTCATCTCCGCGCTGCTCGGCGCCGTCGCGACCCCCGGCGGCACGTTCCCGAACGCCTGGAACAAGTTCGTGCCGCGGCCCATTCACGTGCCGCCGCACCCCGGCGTGTGGCAGGAGCTGTCCTGGCCGCTGGAGTACCCGCTGGCACAGAACGAGATGTCGTTCCTGCTGCCGCACTTCCTGAAGGACGGGCGCGGGCGGCTGGACACCTACTTCATCCGCGTCTACAACCCGGTGTGGACCAACCCGGACGGCCTGTCCTGGATGGAAGTGCTGCGCGAGGAGTCGCTGGTCGGCTGCTTCGTGGCGCTGACGCCCACCTGGAACGAGTCCGCCTACTTCGCCGACTACGTGCTGCCCATGGGGGTCGGCTCCGAGCGGCACGACACCCACTCCTACGAGCAGTACGACGGCCAGTGGATCGCCTTCCGGCAGCCGGTGCTACGGGCCGCGCGGGCACGGCGCGGCGAGCCGGTGGCGGACACCCGGGAAGTCAACCCGGGCGAGGTGTGGGAGGAGAACGAGTTCTGGATCGAGCTGTCCTGGCGCATCGACCCGGACGGGTCGCTCGGCATCCGGCGGTACTACGAGTCGGTCGAGCGGCCCGGCGAGAAGCTGACCGTGGACGAGTACTACGGATGGATGTTCTCCCATTCGGTGCCAGGGCTGCCGGAGCGGGCCGCCGCCGAGGGGATGACGCCGCTGGAGTGGATGCGCCGGTACGGGGCATTCGAGATCAGCCGCGGGCAGGGCGCGGTGCACGAGCAGGAGGTGCCCTCGGCCGAGCTCCGCGACGTGAGCGTGGATCCGTTCGGCCGGGTGTACACGTCGGCGCCGGCGCCGGCGGACCCGAACATCGTGCCGCAGGGCGCGCCGTCTCCCGACGATGAAGGGCGGCGGCCCGCCGGGGTCATGATCGACGGCGTGGTCCGGCGCGGGTTCCCGACACCGTCCGGGCGGCTGGAGTTCTGGTCCTCGACGCTGGCCGGCTGGGGATGGCCGGAGCACGCGCTGCCCGGCTACATCCGCAGCCACGTGCATCCCTCGGAACTGGCCGCGGACCAGGTGGTGCTGCTGTCCACGTTCCGGCTGCCGACCCAGATCCACACCCGGTCGGCGAACGCCAAGTGGCTGGACGAGCTCGCGCACACCAACCCGGTGTGGATCCACCCGCGCGACGCCGCGCGGTTCGGGATCGCCCGCACCGGCGACCTGGTGCGGGTGGAGACGGAGATCGGGTACTTCGTGGCGAAGGCGTGGATCACCGAGGGCATCCGGCCCGGCGTCGTCGCATGCAGCCACCATATGGGCCGGTGGCGGCTGGACGGCGGGCCGCGCGGCGCCGGCGCCATGACGGCCACGGTCGGCCTGCGCCGCTCGCCGGGCGGCTGGGCGATGGAACGGCGCGCCCCCGCCGGGCCGTACCGGTCGGCGGATCCGGACAGCCAGCGGATCTGGTGGAGCGACACCGGCGTGCACCAGAACCTCACCTTCGCCGTCCACCCGGACCCGATCTCCGGCATGCACTGCTGGCACCAGGCGGTCCGCGTCCGCCCGGCAGGGCCCGGCGACAAGCACGGCGACATCGCCGTGGACACCGCCAAGGCGCACGAGGTCTACCAGCGATGGCTGGCACGGACCCGGCCCGCCGGGTCCGTGTCGCCGGATGGCACCCGCCGCCCGCGCTGGCTGATGCGGCCGGTCAAGCCGGCGGCGGCCGCGTTCGCGCTCCCCGCGGGCCCGGCTCCGGGCGGGCAGGCGCGGGCCGCCGGAGCTGACGGGCCCGTCCGGTGACAGGACCCGCGGCCCGGTGGGAGCTGCTGCGGGCCCTCGGCGCCGTGGCCGGCGACCCGGCCGACGCCCGCGCCGCCTGCGTCCCGCTCGGCCTGCCCGCCCCGGGCAACGCCGAGCACACCGAGGTGTTCGTGCTCAACTGCCCGCCGTACGCGGCGGTCTACCTGGGGCCTGACGGCGGCCTCGGCGGAGACGCCGCGGACCGGGTGGCCGGCTTCTGGCGGGCCATCGGCGTCGCGCCGCCCGCCGAGCCCGACCACCTCACGGCGCTGCTGAGCCTGTACGCGAGCCTCGGCGAGGCCGCCGCCGGCGCCCGGGCGGCTGCCACGCGCGGCGCGCTGGCGCGGGCACGCCGGGCGCTGTTCTGGGAGCACCTGTGGCCCTGGCTGCCGGCGTACCTGGAGGCCGTGGCCGCGCTCGCGGACACGGCGCCCGCGCTGGCGGCGTGGGCGGGCCTGGCATGGCGGGCGGTCCTGGCGGAGCGCGCCGGCCACCCCGGCGGCCGGCTTCCGCTGGCGCTGCGGGCCGCGCCTCCCCCGCTGTCCGCAGACTGCGCGCCTTCCCCGCTGTCCCCGGACTGCGCGCCTTCCCCGCTGTCCCCGGACTGCGCGCCCCGGGGCCTGCCGCACTGGGACCTGGCCGCCGTGCTCACCACGCCTATCCGCAGCGGCCTGATCCTCACCCGGCGCCGCCTGGCGGCCGGCGCGGACGAGGCGGGCGCGGGGCACCGGATCGGCGAACGGCGCTTCACGCTGCGCGCCATGCTCGAACAGGCGCCCGCCGGGACGCTGCGCTGGCTGCACGGTGAGGCGGGTCGCTGGGCCGGCCGCCACGCGGCCGCGGCACGGGGCGGCGCGGGGCTGCCGGGGCGTGATGCCGTACAGGACTGGTGGGCGGACCGCGCCCGCCGCACGGAAGCGGCGCTGCGCGCGGCCGCCGCCGCGGGCCCCGGCCCGGCGCCCGCCGGGTGATACAAGCATCGCTTGTCGCGGATCTACAGTGGTCATGTGCCGCTTAGCCCCAGGGTTCCCGACCTGGCCGCCCTTGAGGTGCTGCTCGCCGTCGCCCACACGGGCAGCCTGACGGCGGCCTCCCGTGAGCTGGGCATCACCCAGCAGGCGGTGTCCGCCCGGGTGCGGGCCGCCGAGGCGCAGACCGGGGTGGCGCTGATCACCCGGACACCGCGCGGGTCAGCGCTCACCCCGGAGGGGACCGTCGTCGCGGAATGGGCGGCCCGCCTGCTGGCAGTGGCGGGCGAACTCGACGCCGGGCTGGCGGCGTTCCGGCGCGATCGTCAGACGCGGCTGCGGGTGAGCGCCAGCCTGACCATCGCCGAGCAGCTGCTGCCGGGCTGGCTGGTGTCCATGCAGGCCGCGGCCCGCCACCGCGGACAGCCGGCCGCGGAGGTGGTGCTGACGGCCGCCAACAGCGAGACCGTCGTGGGGCAGGTGAGCCGCGGCCTGGCCGACCTGGGGTTCGTCGAGGGGCCCGGCAGGCCGCGCGGGCTGCGCAGCCTCGTGATCGGCCACGACGAGCTCGCCGTGGTCGCCCGTCCCGACCACCCCTGGGCGCGGCGCGACGTCCCGGTCACCCCCGCCGAGCTGGCCGCCACTCCCCTGGTCAGCCGTGAGGAGGGCTCCGGGACCCGCGATGCCCTCGCCGCCGCCCTGTCCGCCGCGCTCGGCAGGCGGGTGACCCTGCCGGTGGCGCTCGCGCTGTCCACCACGTCCGCGGTCCGGTCAGCCGTGCTGGCCGGCGCCGGGCCGGCCGTGCTCAGCGAGCTTACCGTCGCCGAGGACATCGCGGCCCGCCGCCTGGCCCGGATCCCCGTCGCGGGCGTGGATCTGCGCCGGGCGCTGCGCGCGATATGGGCCGGCGGCCGCCTGCCGGCCGCCGGGGCCGCCCGCGAGCTGCTGGCCCAGGTGACGGCCCGCCGCGGCTGAGCGGCCCGGCGGCACGACCGCGTCCGGGGTGCGCTCCCCCGGTCCGCCGCATACCCGCGAGGGTATTCCCTCACCGGACCGGCGGCTCGGGCAGGGCTAGGGTGCCGGTCACCGGGCGCTCACCGGGCGGTCACCGGGCGGGCTGCTGGCCGTCCGGGTGCACGGCCCGCTCGGCGTAGAACTCCTCGAACGCGGCGAACGCGCGCGCGCCGTAGACGGTGGCCGGGCCGCCGTTCATCAAGAACGTGACGCCGATCGCCTCCGCGGCCTCGGCCGGGGTCGCGCCGTGCAGCACTGCCGCGTGCGCGTGCGCGGCGATGCACCCGTCGCACTCCTTGCTGACCGCGATGGCCAGCGCGATCAGCTCCTTGGTCCGCGCGTCCAGCGCGCCCGGGGCCAGCGCCGCGTCGTGCAGCTGCTTATAGCCCGCGTACACCTGCGGGATCGCGTGCCGCAGCTCGCGGGACGGCATCCGCAGTTCCTCCCGGACATCCTTCCCGTATCCCATCGCCCGCTCCTCCCGAGTAGCCGCACGTGTAATCACAGGATCGCACGGACCTTCCGGCCCGCGAGGCGGCCGCACGTCACCCGGCCGCAGGCCTTTGGTCCCCGCCGGCCTTCGGTCCCCCGGCCCCTGGTCCCCGCCGGCCTCGCCGTGGCCGCCTGGCGCCGTCCCGCAGCCTGCCCGCGCCGCTGTGGCGGCCGCGGCGCCCGGCCGCGGCCCGGAGGAGGGATGAGGGCGCCGGGGCGGTCACCCGGGGCCTGGTTCCGCCCGCGTGGCGGGAGTGTCGGCCAGCCGGTCCACTTCCCGCGCCAGGGCGTGCAGCGCCGGAACCGCCGCGGCCAGGGCGCGCCGCTGCCGGGCGGGCAGCGACGACAAGGCCAGGTTGAGCACGGCGGCATTGGTCGCCTGCCACGCCAGCACCGCCTGCCGCCCGGCCTCGGTCACGGTCAGCTCGACGGCACGCCGGTCGTCCTCGGCGGTGACCCGGCACAGCATCCCCCGGGCGCTGAGCGCATTGACGATGGTCGTGACGGTATTAGGGCGCATATTCAGCAGCCGCGCGATCTGGCCCGGCCGGGCGCCGGGATGCTCGGCCAGGGCCGCCAGCAGCTCTAGCTGGGCCACGGCCAGCGTGTTGCCGGGATCGGCGACCCGGGCGCCGCGGCGCAGGGCGCGGCGCAGCCGGGCGATGGCCTCGGCCAGGCCGTCCGGCCGCAGGCTGTCCGGGCCGCTGTCCTGGCGGCCGGGCCCTCCCGGGCTCACCGCCCACCGCCGTGCCCGCCGCGCCCGGCCCGCGCCGCGGGCACGGCCGCGGGCAGGGGCGGCCGCCCGGGGTCCCGTCCCCGCGCCGGGATACGCTGGGAGCGTCCCGCCATGCGGGGCATCGTCGCGGCGGGCGCCGCGCCGGTTCCTCGGATCATGCTCACATCCCGCTCATGCCCACATCCCGCCCAGGGGTCGCGGCGTCCCCGCATCCCTGCCCGAGGCGCCGCCATGGCCTTCGTTGTCCGCCGGGTCCAGCTGCCCCGCGGCCGCACCGGACCCGGCAACATCACTGATACCGCATGCGGCACGCCGATACCGGGTGCGGCACGGTCACTGGTACCGCATGCGGCACGGCGCGGCCGGCACCGGACCGGGCCGAAGCGGTCATCCGGCACGCTGGCGTGCCCGCCCGGCCTTCGCCGACGGCGTTCCGCGGGCCGGGGCCGGGGCTCGCGGGCCGGGGCCGGGGCTCGCGGGCCGGGGCTCGGCCGGTCCGCGTCCGGTCCGGTGAGGCCAGCGCTGGTCACCTGCCGGCGGCCTTGAGCCTCGCGTCGAGGCGGGGGTAAACACGCCGGGCGTTGAGCTCGAAGATCTTCCGGCGGTCCTGCTCGGACAGGTCCGCCTTGTCCACGTAGCGCTTGGTGTCGTCCCAGGAGAAGCCGCCGTCCGGGTTGTTACCGCGGACCGCGCCGAGCATCTCGGAGGCGAACAGGATGTTGCCCGGATCGATGACGCTCGTCAGCAGGTCAATCCCCGGCTGGTGGTAGACGCAGGTGTCGAAGAACACGTTGTTCATCACGTGGCCGTCGATCGGCGGCCGCTTCATCCGGGTGGCCAGGCCGTGGAAACGGCCCCAGTGGTAGGGCACCGCGCCGCCGCCGTGCGGGATGACGAACCGGAGCGTGGGGAACCTGCTGAACAGATCGCCCTCGACGAGCTGCATGAACACGGTGGTGTCCGCGTTGAGGTAGTGCCCCCCGAGCGTATGCACCGCCGGGTTGCACGATGTCGAGACATGGATCATGGCCGGCACGTCCAGCTCGGCCATCTTCTCGTACAGGGGGTACCAGTACTCGTCGGTCATGGGCGGGGAGGTCCAGTACCCGCCCGACGGGTCCGGGTTCACGTTGCAGCCGACGAACCCCAGCTCGGTCACGCACCGGTCCAGCTCCGCCACGCAGTCGTCGAGCGGCTCGCCGGCCACCTGCGGCAGCTGGCACGCGCCCGCGAAGTTCTCCGGGAACAAGGTGGTGACCCGGTAGACGAGATCGTTGCAGGCGCGCGCCCACGCCAGCGACGTGGCACGGTCGCCGACGTGGTGTCCCATGCTTGAAGCGCGGGGGGAGAAGATCGTCAGGTCGGTGCCGCGCTCGCGGGCGATCCTGAGCTGGTTCGACTCGATGCTCTCCCTGATCTGGTCGTCGCTGATCCGGGCGGGAAGGGGTTCAGGCCGTGCTGGGTCGCCGAGCCTGGCGAGCTGTGCGTCACGGAACTCCTGTAGCGCTGCGGGCGCCGTCGTGTAGTGACCGTGGCAATCGATGATCATCTGCGTCTCCCGGGCCGTCGTCGGTGTCCACATGGCGGAGCCCGCGCCGGAGGAGCGCTTACGCGCATTGCTCACATCCAGGCCGAGCTCTCCGGAAGCGTACCTAGTGCGGACGGCCTCCTCCCGTTCGGTCCGTGCCTTACCCGCCGCCCCTGCCGCGGTCACCGCCGCCCGGGCGATGAGGCGGCCGCGATGATGTCGCCGCCGCGCGCTCTCAGGCCGCCGCGCGCTCTCAGGACGGCCTGCCCGGCCCCGTCCCGAGCCAGCTCCCCGGAAGCCGCTGACCAGGCTTCCATGGTGCCGGAGGGCGTCCGGCGAACCCCGGTTTCGCACCGGGGGACGGCCGGGGGCAGGCAAGCCGGTCCCGGCGCTGCGATCGCATGGGCTCGGCGAGGTCCATGGCGGCGAAGGCAGCCGGCCAGTCCGCCGGGCCGTACCCGATGCCGAGGTCACAGTGGTGCAGCTCGACCTCGACCAGCCGCCGGATCAGCACGCCGGCGGCCGGGAACGGCGCCGAGTCCAGCACCCGCACCGGGACCCGCCAGGCCTCATCCGGCAGCTGGCGGGCGATGGCCCGCAAGGCCATCGCCGAGTCAGCCAGGTCGGCGATGAGGTCCCTCGCGCTCATGGCGGCCCCCCGTTCGATGCCGGCTTCCCGATCCCGCGCGCTGGCGTAGGCGGGGCGGTCCTGCCCGGACCGGGCGCCGATCAGCAGGTTCCGCATGGCGTCGGCGCCGCGGGCCACGTGCGCCAGGACATGTGCCCGGGTCCACCCCGGCAGCAGCGACGGGACTCGCAGCCCGGCCTCGGGGATCGTACGGGCGTCGTCGAGCAGCCGCTGCGTGGCGTGATCGATCTGGTCGTTCAGCTCACGTCGTGCCGCGTCCATCAGCCCACCCTACGCCGGCGGGCCGCCCTACGCCGACGGCCGCTAGACGACCGATGTCATGCCGCCGTCGACGTAGATGACCTGCCCGGTGACGAAATCGGACGCGGGGGACGCGAGCCATACCGCCGGCCCGGCCAGGTCCTCCGGACGGCCCCATCGGCGCGCCGGCGTCCGGTCCCGCACCCACGCGTCGAACTCGGGATCTTCGGCGAGCGGCCGGGTCATTTCCGTCAGGATGTAGCCGGGCGCGAGGCCGTTTACCTGAAGGCCCGCGTGGCTCCATTCGGCCGCCATGGCCCGCGTGAGGTTGCGGAGACCGCCCTTGGCGGCGGTGTAGGCGGCGATGCCGGGCCGCGCGAGCTCGGATTGGACCGAACAGACATTGATGATCTTGCCGTGCCCCCGCCGGAGCATCCCGCGCGCGACGGTCCGCCCGACGAGGAACGCGCTTGTCAGGTCGGTGCCGATCACCGAGCTCCAGTTCTCCAGGGAGATCTCGGTAAGCGGCGCACGCACCTGCATCCCGGCGTTGTTCACGAGGATGTCGATAGGGCCGATCGCGGACTCGCAGTGCGCGATGGCGCGCTTGATCGCTGCCTCGTCCGTGACGTCGAAGGCGCAGGCGCTCCATGCCGCGCCTGGCATGCGGCGGCGCGCGGCTTCGAGCGCGCCGGCAAGACGAGACTCGTCACGGCCGTTCAGGATGACCGCGGCGCCGCCGCGGGCAAGCCCGCCGGCGATCGCCGACCCGATGCCGCGGGAGGATCCGGTGACGAGCGCCACCCGCCCGGATAGGTCGAAAGGAGAGGTCACGATGTGCTCCGAGCTCGCCTTGGCGCCCATCGGGCGTCGTCAGGTCCGAGATGCCGCGGTACGCCACGATACCGACTCTGGCGCTCAACGCCGCCTGGTTCCTGACAGCCCGCGGCGTTCCTGACAGCCCGCGGCCGTGCCGGGTGCCAGGCCGCCCGTACCGGGGGCATGGGGGGCCAAGCCCCCCGGGAGTGCCGGCACACGGGAAGCGGAAAGGATGGTAGAGAAAACCGGTTCCACGCGGTCCGCAGCCGATTGCCAGCGTTTTCCGGCGTTCCCCGCGGCGGCCGCGCTTCGGTCTTTGAGCCGCCGGGAGACCCCGGCGGGACCGGGGAGCGGCACGGTTCGTTCGGCCTGATGGAAGGCAAGCGGGGCGGACCCCGCAGCCCGGGGAACGGCGGGGGCGACGGGATCATCGGGTTAGAAGCCGATCGATGAGCTTCGCGCAGAGCCTTCCGGCATGTGCGGCCTGACGAGCGGCCAGCTCCGCCCGCGGGACCGGCGCAGGAGTACGGCGGACCCGAAGCGGCCGGTGACTCCCCCAGGACCGCGGCGGCAGCTCCCGGGGCAGGCCGGCGGCGTATCGGCACTCGCGGGACGCGGCGCCGTCCCCGCTGGTCATTGCCGCCCCTGGTGTCGGCCGGGGGCCGCCTGCCGGGGAAGGCAGACCTCCTGCCGGGGAAGGTTCAGCATTCCCGCGCCGGAAACGCCGGCGTGCGGCAGGCGCCCGGCTGGCCGCGCCGCACAGCGCGGCGTCATCCCCGGGCGGTCCAGGCTATGGGAAGGCGCTTGACGCCGCGCTGGAAGTTGGAGCGCAGGTAAGACGGGGGACCGGCATAGCGCAGGGAGGAGGTGCGGGCCAGCACCTCCGCGAACAGGGCGCGCATCTGCGTGCGAGCCAGGTGGGCGCCCAGGCAGAAGTGCGGGCCGTGGCCGAACGCCAGGTGCGGATTAGGGTGCCGGCGGATGTCGAAGCGGCCGGGATCGGCGAAGACGGTCTCGTCGCGGTTGGCCGAGATGAAGGAGACGACCACCTTCTCCCCGGCGCGGATGGCCTGGCCGCCAAGCTCGCAGTCCGAGGTCGCGGTCCGGCGGAACGTCATGACCGGGGTCCACCAGCGCAGCATCTCCTCGACCGCGGCCGGCAGCAGCGCCGGATCCGCCCGCAGGCCGTCGGCGGCCCGCGGATGCTCCAGCAGCGCGATGCACGCGCCCGGCAGCCCATTGCGCAATGTCTCGTTGCCGGCCACGGCGAACAGCCAGAACATGTTCTCGAACTCCGCCACGGACACCCGGCCGCCCTCCTCGTCCACCTGTGCCAGCAGGACCGACATCACGTCGTCGCCCGGCTGGCGCCGCTTATGCTCCGCCAGCAGGTGGGCGTAGGCGTACAGGTCGGGCATTCCCTCCCGGGTCCGCGGGTCGGGCATCCGGCCGTCACGGTCAGGCACCGGGCGCAGCGCGAGCGCCTCGGCGGCCATCGGCGTGCCCGTGGCCGGGTCGAACTCGGCCGAGGCGGCATAGTCGGGGTCCTGGTACCCGATCACCCGGTTGGACCAGTCGAACAGCAGCCAGCGGTCCTGTTCCGGCACGCCGAGCACGTCGGCCAGGGTGAGCAGCGGCAGGTCCGCGGCCAGGTCCTTGGCGAAGTCGCATTCACCCCGCGGGCCGTCCAGCACGCGATCGCAGATGGCGCGCGCATGGCCGCGGATCTTGTCCTCCAGCCGGGAGACCGCCCGCGGCGTGAACGACCGGCTCAGCAGCCGTCGCAGCCGGGAGTGCTCTGGCGGGTCCATGTTGAGCATCATCCGCCGGACGTAGCGGAGCGCCTCCGGGGTGGCCGGGTCGCGGATCTGGGTCGCGCCGAGCGCGGAGGAGAACAGATCCGGCCTGGCCAGCACCGATTCGACGTCCCTGTGCCGCAGCACGAGCCAGAATCCCGGGCCTTCCGGCCAGCCGAGCACGGGAATCTCCGGCACCCACACGACCGGGCGGTCGCGGCGCAGCCGGGCCAGGGCGCCGAAGGGCACCCCGTCCACATAGGTGGCGGGATCGAACACGACCTCGGTGTCGGGCCTGGCCGAAGGGGCTGTCCGCGTCATCCGCGTCCAGGGAACTGCCCGATGGGCGCGGCCAGCGCCACGGGAGCCTCGGACACCGGACAATGCCCGGCGCCGCCCGGCACACGGCGCCCACCTGAGCCGGGGGTTACCGGAGAACTGGCCACTGTAGCCTCCCGCGTGAGCGGCATCGCCCTTACCTGAGACTCTACGCCGACGTGATGTCCCAAGACTCAACGCCGACGTGATGTTCGGGACAGCCCCGCGGCGGGCAGGACCTCAAGACGCTGGATTCCGCAGACGGGCACCGAGGGAGACGCAATGCCAGGCACCGACAGGGAACGCTTCCGGCATGAGCTGGCGCAGCAGCTCCGGGTCGATTCGGTCCGGGCCAGCGCCGCCGCCGGATCCGGGCATCCGACGTCATCGATGTCGGCCGCCGATCTGATGGCCGTGCTGCTCGACGGGTACCTCAGGCTCGACTACTCCCGCCCGGACGACCCGCACCGCGATCACCTCATCTTCTCCAAGGGCCACGCCTCGCCGCTGTACTACTCGATGCTCAAGGCGGCCGGGGCGATCAGCGACGCCGAACTGCTGACGTTCCGTAAGTTCGGCAGCAGGCTGGAGGGGCACCCGACGCCGCGTATCCCGCCGACCGACGTGGCCACCGGCTCGCTCGGGCAGGGGCTGCCGATCGGCGTGGGCGTGGCCATCACCGGCAAGCGCCTGGACCGGCTGCCCTACCGGGTGTGGGTGCTGTGCGGCGACTCGGAGATGGCAGAAGGCTCGATATGGGAGGCATTCCAGCACGCCGGCTGGGAAGGCCTGGACAACCTCACCGCGATCGTCGACGTCAACCGGCTCGGCCAGACCCGGGAAACCATGCTCGGCTGGGACCTCGACGGCTACGCGGCGCGGGCGAGGGCGTTCGGCTGGCACGCGATCGAAGTCGACGGGCACGACGTGGCCGCGATCGACCGGGCATACCGCGAGGCGGTTGAGACCCGGGGCCGGCCCGCGGTCATCCTGGCACGGACGAAGAAGGGCCGCGGCGTCAAGGAGGTCGAGGATCAGCCCGGTCACCACGGCAAGCCGCTGAGCCACCCCGAGCAGGCCATCGCCGAACTGGGCGGCGAGCGTCAGCTCCGGGTAGCGGTCGCGGCACCGCCGGCGGACGGAGCGCCCTACCGGTTCGCGACCCGCCAGCGGGAGCTGCCGACCTGGAAGGCAGGCGAGGAGGTGGCCACCCGCAACGCCTACGGGGAGGCGCTGGCCGCCCTCGGCTACCGGCGCGGCGACGTGGTGGCCCTGGACGGCGAGGTATCCAACTCGACCCTGTCGGAGCTGTTCCGCCAGGCGCACCCGGACCGCTACTTCGAGATGTTCATCGCCGAGCAGCAGATGATCGCGGCCGCCGTGGGCATGCAGGTGCGCGGCTGGGTGCCGTTCGCCTCCACGTTCGCCGCATTCTTGTCCCGCGCCTACGACTTCGTGCGGATGGCCGCGGTCTCCCGGGCCAGCATCCGCCTGGTCGGCTCGCACGCCGGCGTGTCGATCGGCGAGGACGGGCCGTCCCAGATGGCGCTGGAAGACATCGCCGCGCTGCGTGCCGTGCACGGCAGCGTCGTGCTGCATCCGTCCGACGCCAACCAGGTGCCGCCGCTGCTTGAGCAGATGGCCGGCTACCAGGCAGTCAGCTACCTGCGGACGCTGCGCGGCAAGACGGTCGTGCGCACTTCCCCTGGCGAGGACATCCGTATCGGCGGCAGCCGTCTGGTGCGCGGCGGCGAGGCCGACGACATCACCGTGGCCGCCTGCGGCGTCACCGTCACCGAGGCGGACAAGGCCGCCGCCCGGCTCGAGCGCGAGGGCGTACGGGTGCGGGTGCTCGACTGCTACTCGATCAAGCCGATCGACGCCAGGGCACTGCGCGCGGCGGCACGGGAGACGGCGGCGATCGTCACCGTCGAGGATCACTGGCCCGAAGGCGGGCTCGGCGACGCGGTGCTCTCGGCCCTGGCCGATGAACCGGACCGCCCGCCGGTAGCGCGGCTCGGCGTACGGGACATGCCCGTGTCCGGAACCCCCGCGGAGCTCATGCACGCCGCGGGCATCGACTCCGACGCGATCGCCGAGACGGTGCGGGCGCACGTCGCCGCTGCCGGAAGCCGCCGCTGACCGGCCCAGCCCGCGGCCGGCCCAGGTCGCGGCCGGCCCAGGTCGCGGCCGGCCCAGGCGATGGCCGGCCCAGCCCGCGGCCGGCCCAGGTCGCCCGATGCGGTAATCCGGCGTACGGCATCGCAGGGCGCTTATCCGCAGGCGGCGGCGCGGCGCAGCAGGTGGGCGCGCTCACGGGAGTTGGCGGTCATCGCGGCGGCGCGCTCGAATTCGGCGCGTGCCTCGGCGTGCCTGCCGAGGCGCGACAGCAGGTCGCCGCGCACGCTGGGCAGCAGGTGATAGGCGCGCAGCGCCGGTTCACCGGCCAGCGCGTCGATGATCGGCAAGGCGGCGGCCGGTCCATCGGCCATCGACACGGCGACCGCGCGGTTGAGCTCGATCACCGGCGATGGGGTGAGTGACCCGAGGACCTCGTACAGGGCCACGATGCGAGCCCAGTCGGTGTCCGCGGCCGACAAGGCACGCGCATGGCACGCGGCCAGTTCCGCCTGGATGACGTACGGCCGGCTGACCGCGCTGCGGCTGAGCGACCGCGCCTTCGCCAGCGCCGCCAGCCCGCGGGTGATGAGCAGCCGGTTCCAGCGGCCGCGATCCTGGTGGAGCAGCGTGACGATTTCGCCGTCGCGCCCCATGCGGGCCGGAATCCGGGATGCTTGCAGCTCCATCAGCGCGACCAGCCCGTGCGCCTCGGGCTCGCCCGGCGCGAGCGCGGCGAGCACGCGGCCGAGGCGCATCCCCTCCTCGCACAGCTCGTCCCGCGTCCAGGATTCGCCCGAGGTCGCCGCGTAGCCTTCGTTGAAGATCAGGTACACGACCTCAAGGACGGACGCGAACCGCGTCGCGAGTTCCGTGCCGACCGGCACCTCGAATGGCACCTTGGCGTCCGCGAGCGCCTTCTTCGCGCGGGTGACGCGTGCCGCCATCGCCGGTGCCGAGATCAGGAACGCGCGCGCGATCTGTTCGGTCGATAGTCCGGCGACCAGCTTCAGCGTGAGCGCGACGCGCGCGTCCCGGGACAGCGCCGGGTGACACGTCGTGAAGATCAGCCGGAGCACGTCGTCCTCAACGTGGTCGTCGAACTCGATCTCGTCCATGGGGCTCTCGGTCTCTGCCAGCTCCCGGCCGATCTCGGCGACCTTGCGTTCGAAGGTGACCTGCCGCCGCACGCCGTCGATGTAGCGGCGGCGCGCGACGGCGGTCAGCCAGGCGCCCGGGTTGTCGGGCACCCCAGCCGACGGCCACTGCTCCAGCGCGGCGACCAGCGCGTCTTGCGCTAGGTCCTCGGCCAGTCCGACGTCGCCGACCGTGCGGGCGAGCCCGGCGATGAGGCGGGCCGACTCGATCCGCCAGACCGCCTCGACCGTCCGGTGCGCATGGTCTCCCAACGGCACCTACTCCGCTTGCCGCTGCGCGGCCCGCGCGCGCAGCCGGCTCTCGGCCTCAAGAATGTCCTGCGGCACCTTGCCTTCGAAGTCCGCAGCCTCCTGGATGCGCCGCAACTCCACGGTCTGGCCCTTGAACGGCGCGCGCTTGAGCCACTCGACCGCCTCCTCCATAGAGGAAACCTGCCAGATCCAGAAGCCACCGACGAGTTCCTTCGCTTCCGTGAACGGCCCGTCGATGACCCGGGTACCGCCGTCCTCGCTGAACGCGACGCGCTTTCCGTCGGCCGATGGCGCGAGGCCCTCCCCGGCCAGCATGATCCCGGCCCTGACCAGTTCCTCGTTGTACCTGCCCACCGCCGCGAACTCCTCGGCATGATCGGCGTAGTTGCCCCGCTCGCTGTCCTCGGTTGCCTTGACCAGCACCATCACGCGCATCTGGATCTCCTTCGTCGCCGGCCGGACTTTCCGGCTCACCAGTGCGTCGAGCGGCACGGGGCAAAATCGACACGGGGAGCGCCGGTCTTGCCGCGGGTGTGCCGCGGCGCGGCCCAGCGGGCCGGATTGCCGCATTCGCCCAGTACGCCGGCATCTCGGCACGGGGCCGACGGCCAGGCGTTCTGGGATTGTGGCCCATCGCCCCAATCTATCTGGGGCAGTGGGCCACAACCCCCGCACAGGCGCCGGATAGCTAGCCACATCACAGCACGCCAGAACCAGAAGCCACAACTCAGCAGCCGGCGCGTCCGGGCCGCAGGTTTCTGCCTTGGCGGAGGAGGACGGAGGCGGTCGCGAAGCTGGAAGGAGGGAGCTTGCTGCCGAGGGTTCAGCGCCGCGGCGGGTTCAGACGTGCTCCGACGCGAGCACGCCGGTCGTGCCGGGCTCGAGCGCGGCGAAGATGTGCGGGACGTCCCCGGGGTAGGCGATGTAGTCCCCGGGGCCAAGCTCGACCGGGGCGTCGGCCGGCCCGGCCAGCGCCCGGCCGGTGCCGAGCACCAGGTGCTCCACGGTGCCCGGCACGTGCGGCACCGACTCGCGCGGCGCCCCCGGCTGCGCGCGGACGCGGTAGATGTCCCGGCGCGCGCCCGGCGGGCAGGCGGCGAGCAGGGTGGCCTCGTAGTCGGACCGTTCGGCGTGCACGGCCGGCCCCTCCCCCGCGCGGATGACCTGGACGGCGCGGCGGGGCGGGTCGACGAGCCTGCTGAACGGGACGCCGAGCGCGACCGCGAGCGCCCATAGCGTCTCCACGCTCGGGTTACCGGTGCCGGACTCCAGCTGGGACAGGGTCGACTTGGCGATGCCGGCCCGGCGGGCCAGTTCGGTGAGGGACAGCCCGGCTCGCGCACGCTCGCGGCGCAGCGCCGTCGCGATCAGGGCGACGACGTCCGCCGCCGTATCCGTTTCCGCTCCCGTCAACGGTTCGCTCCATACTACTGAATGTTCGGTTTGACGAACGTCGGCTGATGTGTCCATTATATTGAACATGCGGACGATGAAGCGAACAACCGGGGGGCGGCGAACCAGCCGGGCGCTGCTCCGCGACGTCGCGCTCGTCTGCCTGGCCGACGGGATCGTCGGCCTGTCGTTCGGGGCGACCGCCGTGGCCGGGGGGCTGCCCTGGTGGCTGCCCGTTGCC
The DNA here is from genome assembly GCA_035294225.1 of Trebonia sp. Taxonomy (GTDB): domain Bacteria; phylum Actinomycetota; class Actinomycetes; order Streptosporangiales; family Streptosporangiaceae; genus Trebonia. The sequence continues at coordinate 9,604 of DATGLH010000111.1, read as the reverse complement.
ATGTCGCTGCTGGTGTTCGCCGGAGGTGCCCAGTTCGCGGCGGTCGGCGTGGTGCTCGCGGGCGGCAGCCCTGCCGCGGCCGTCGCCGCCGGCGCCGTGCTGAACACCCGGCTGTTCCCCTACGGCCTCGCGGTCGCTGACGTGACTGGTCCGGCCGGCCCTCCCGGCTCTCCTCGTGGCCGGTGGTGGGTTCGCCTGCTCGGCGCGCACCTGGTCACCGACGAGTCCGTGGCGTTCGCGCTGCGGGGCGACGGCCCCGCGGGGCGCCGGGCGGGTTTCTGGACGTGCGGCGCGGCGCTGTTCGCCGCCTGGAACGTCGCCGTGCTGCTCGGGGCCGCGGTTGGCTCGGCGGTGAAGAACACGGCCGCGTTCGGCCTCGACGCCGCGTTCCCGGCGGTGCTGCTGGCGCTCGCGCTGCCGACGCTCGCCGACCGCCGGACCCGCGCCGCCGCCTTCGCCGGCGCGTCGGCTGCGGTCGCGCTCACCCCGTTCCTGCCGGCCGGGCTTCCCGTGCTCGCGGGCCTCGGCGGCCTGGCGGCCGGCTGGCGCCCGCGGCGTCCCGGCCGGCTCCGCGGCCGGCTGCCGGGGCGGCTTGCCGGCCGGCTGCCGGGGCGGCGTCCCGGCCGGTCGCGGCGCGGGGCGGCGGGCTGATGCCGCTGCTCGCCGTCGCCGCCCTGGCCGCCGTGACCTATGCGTTCCGCCTGGCCGGCCCGCTGCTGCGGGACCGCGTCACCGTCCCGCCCGCGGCGCAGCGTCTGCTGTCCAGCGCGGCCGCGGTGCTGCTGGTCTCACTCGCCGCGACGTCCGCGCTCACCGCCGGGCACGGCTTCGCGGGCTGGGCACGGCCCGCCGGGGTGCTGGCCGCCGGGGTGCTCGCCGCCCGCCGCGCGCCGTTCCCCGTCGTGGTGGTGACCGCCGCGGCCGTCACGGCACTGCTCCGACTGGGCGGAATCAGATAATTTCTCCCGAACGTAAGGTGGTGCCTGTAATTCCCGGAGCCATGATCGCGGGTCGCCCGCGGCCCGATAGGGCGCGAACACCCGCGATCATGGACGGTTGCCTGACGAGCGCGGAGGCGGCCGCAGCCTGCTCGCAGCCGGCCGCGCCGTCGGGGCCGATGCCGCGGGCCACAGCCCCGAACCTGCCGCTGAACCGGCGCTGAACCAGCCGCGGCGGCCGTCAGGCCGGGCGTCAGCGGTCGTCGCCGAGGACGGGCTCGGGGAGCGTGCCCGCGTTGTGCTCGAGCAGCCGCCAGCGGCCATTGCGCAGGCCGAGCACCGACCAGGCGCAGTTGGCCAGCGGGCCGAGCACGCCGAATATCTCCTCGCTCAGGCCGAGGATCCGCGCCATGCCCAGGCGCAGCGCGGCGCCGTGGCTGACCACCACCGCGAGCCCGCCGTCCGCCAGCCCGTCCGCGACGCGCCGCAGCGCGCCGCCCACCCGGTCCGCGACCGCGACCGTCGGCTCGCCGTCCGGCGGGTTCCAGGACGCCCCCTCGGCCGGGTAGCGCTCCCTGATCTCGCCGTCGGTGAGCCCCTCCCAGGCACCGCCGTACCGTTCGCGCAGGTCCTTGTCGAGTGTGACGGTCAGCCCGGTGAGCCGGGCCAGCGGCGCGGCGGTGCTCACCGCACGGGTGAGGTCCGAGGAGAAGATCATGTCCGGCCGGAGCGTGGCGAGACGGCGGGCCGCGTGCTCGGCTTGGGCCTCGCCGGTCTCATCCAGCGGGATGTCGGTCTGCCCTTGGAACCTGCGCTCGACGTTCCAGATTGTCTGCCCGTGCCGCCAGAGCACGAGCCGTTTGGCCTCGCTCAGCGTGACTCCCCGGGCTCGCCGGCGCCCGCCCGGCCGACAGCCACCGCCTCGGGCAGCGGGATCACCGGGCAGTCCTTCCAGATCCGCTCGAGCGCGTAGAACAGGCGCTCTTCCTTACCCTGCACGTGCACGACGATGTCCAGATAATCCAAGAGCACCCAGCGGCCCTCTCGCTCGCCCTCGCGGCGGACCAGGGTAGCGCCAGCCTGCCGCATCCGGAGTTCCACCTCATCGATGATCGCGCGCACCTGCCGGTCGTTAGCCCCCGAGCACAGCAGGAACGCGTCGGTGATCGCTATCTGGTCGCTCACGTCGTAGGCGACGATATCCTGAGCGAGCTTGTCCGCCGCGGCCAAAGCGGCGATCTCGGTGAGCTCGATGGCCCGTGGAGTGGCAGTCACGAGTCTGGCTCGGCCTCCTTAGTCGGGGATGCTTACCCGTAAGCATCTCATGCTCACGCAAACAGCCCGAATGCGATGTTGCCGGCCCGCGGCCAGGGCGGATCGCACCGGGATGAAGCATGCCCCATTTGTGACTGAAGATGAAGATTTCGACTTATCACCATGAGGTAACACGCGCCACTTTGGATGAATTCCGGAGCGGCGGTGTCGCGCTATGAGTGCTGGGAATACCCTGCTCGGCCTCCCGGCGGACGGCCATCTCCGCCTGGCCGAGGCCGCGCAAGCGCGTAAGGCGACCGGCGCCTTCCGTTGGCGAGCAATTGAAGCGCGGCCCGCGGGCCGGCCAGGTCCCGGGAGCGCGCGGGCCAGCCGGCTCCCCGGGGGTGCGGGCCGTCCGGGCCGCCGGGGGTGCGCGGGCCAGCCGGCCGCCGGGGGTGCGCGGGCCGTCCGGGCCCCGGGAGGGCGCGGGCTAGCCGGTCGTCCGGGAGTACAGGCCGCGCTTGGCGATGTACTGGACGACGCCGTCGGGGACCAGGTACCAGACCGGCTCGCCCGCCGCCACCCTGTGCCGGCATTCGCTTGAGGAGATGGCCAGCGCCGGGATCTCCACCAGGGACACCTTCCCGTCCGGCAGTCCGGCGCCGGTCAGCCTGTGCCCGGGTCTCGTGCAGCCGATGAAGTGCGCGAGCGAGAACAGCGTGTCCACGTCGTGCCAGGTGAGTATGTTCGCGAGCGCGTCGGCGCCGGTGATGAAGTACAGGTCCGTGTCGGGCCCGTTGGCCGCGCGCAGGTCGCGCAGCGTGTCGATCGTGTAGGTGGGGCCGGGCCGGTCGATGTCCACCCGGCTCACGGTGAACCTGGGGTTGGACGCGGTCGCGATCACCGTCATCAGGTAACGGTCCTCGGCCGGCGATACGGCGCGGCCTTCCTTCTGGTACGGCTGCCCGGTGGGCACGAAGATCACCTGGTCCAGGGCGAAGATGTGCGCCACCTCGCTGCCGGCCACCAGGTGTCCGTGGTGGATGGGGTCGAACGTCCCGCCCATCACGCCGACCCGCCTGCGCCCGTTAATCAACGGCCATCTCCTTGGTGCATGGTATCGAGATGGTATAGGGCGGCGCGCACCGAAAATGTTCCGCTTGATCCCGGAGGCTTACGACCGCGGAATGATGCGCACCGCTCGCGCGGGGGACTAGCATCAAGATATGACTCCAGTGCCTGATCGCGCACGTGTCCGGCTCACCGGCATCAGCTCCCGCGCCTACGAGCACCCCGCCGACCGTTCCGCGCTCGTCGCGCTGCGCAAGCTGAGCGGGTTCGACGTCCTCCTGGCCAAGCTTTTCGGGCTCATCAACGAGCGGGCCCTGCGGCTGAGCTACCTGGCCGGCGCGGTGAAGGTGTCCGAGCGCCAGTTCCCGCACATCTACGCGCTCGCCCGGGACGGCTCCTACATCCTCGACCTGCCCGACGTGCCCGAGGTCTTCGTCATGCAGAGCCCGCTCGTGAACGCGATGGCGATCGGCCGGGACCGGCCGTTCATCGTGATCACCACCGGCCTGATCAACCTGAACGATGAAGAGGAACTGCGCTGGGTCATCGGTCATGAGCTCGGGCACATCCTGTCCGGGCACGCGGTCTACCGGACCATGCTGCTGATCCTCATCGATCTCGCGCAGCGGATCGCGTGGATGCCGATCGGCTACCTCGGCCTGCGGGCCATCATCTGGGGCCTCGAGGAATGGTTCCGCAAGTCCGAGCTCTCCTGTGACCGGGCCGGGCTGCTCGCGGGCCAGGACGTGGACGCCGCCCGGCGGGCGCTGATGAAGCTGGCCGGCGGCCCCCAGCTGTCCGAGCTCAACCCGGACGCGTTCCGCGAGCAGGCACACGAGTACGACGCGGTGCCCGACTTGCGAGACAGCGTCCTGAAGCTGCTCCAGCTGCGCGGTAACACCCACCCGTTCGCCGTCGTCCGGTTCGCCGAGCTCGACCACTGGGCGATGCACGGCGACTACGAGCGGATCCTCGGCGGCGACTACCCGCGGCGCGCCAGCGACCGCGACGCGTCGGTCGCGGATGAGGTCCGCAACGCGGCCAAGTCCTACCAGGACGCCTGGAGCCGCTCGGAGGACCCGCTGGCGGGGATCTTCCGGAGCGTCGCCGAAACCGCTGCCCGGGCCGGCGGCAGCCTGTTCGATCGCTTCACCGGCGGCCGCGGCCCAGACTCTGGCGGCAACGACAACTGACCAGGCGGGGGCCGCCGCCTAGCAGCGCTCCCCCGCGTTTCCCTCGGCGAGGGCCGCGAGGCGGTCCAGCGAGGCCAGGAGCCTGTCGGCCGTGGTCGCCATCGCCCGCGGGAAGCGGGTCTCATCCGTCAGCCGGGTCCAGTCGTAGGTGTGCGTGACCCGCGTGCGTGACACGCCGGCCTGCTCAAGCTCCCATCGCCACAGGTGCCCGGGCGGCTCCTTCCCGGGTTCGGCGGGCATCCAGGCGATCCGGCGGCCCTCGTCGAACTCGACCACGTGGTTCTCCCGGATGCTGCCCTGGGTGAGCGTCATCGTGAACACATCGCCCGCACGGCGGACGCGCTGGCCGTCCGCTGCCCTGGCGAGGTTGTCGTTGCCGTCCCAGCGCGGCTGCTGAGCCGGATCCGCGATCAGTTCGAAAATCCGCTGCGGCGCGGCCGCGATCTCGCGGCTGACGCTGACCACCCGCTGCGCCTGCTGCTCAGTCATCATGCACCCATCCAAGCATCTAGTGGACCTCACAGGATCACAAGGTCGTCGCGGTGAATTACCTCACGTTCGTATTCCTGGCCCAGCTTGCTGGACAGCCAGCGGGTGGAGCGGCCCATCAGGCCCGGGATCTCCCTGGCGTCGTAGTTCACCAGGCCGCGGGCGACGACCGTGCCGCTCTCATCGGCCAGGTCTACCGGGTCGCCGGCGTCGAACGCGCCCTCGACCCCGATGATGCCGGCCGGCAGCAGCGAGGCGCGGCGGCCGACAACCGCCTCCACCGCGCCCTTGTCCAGCCGCAGCGTGCCCCTGGCAACCGCGGCGTGCGCCAGCCACAGCAGCCGCGTCCGCGGACGGTGGCCGGTCGCCGCGAAGTACGTACCGGTCGGCTCGCCGGCCAGCGCGGCCGCCACCTCCGCGGCCGCCGTCACCACGGTGGGTATCCCGGCCGCCGTCGCGATCATCGCCGACTCCACCTTGGTGGACATCCCGCCGCTGCCCACCCCTCGCTGGCCGGTCCCGCCCGCCTTGATGCCTTCCAGGTCCGTGGGCCCGCGCACCACGTCGATCCGGCGCGCGCCGCCGCGGCGCGGGTCCACGTCGTACAGGCCGTCCACGTCGGAGAGCAGGATCAGCGCACCCGCCCGGGTCACGTGTGCCACCAGCGCGGCGAGCCGGTCGTTGTCACCGAACCGGATCTCGTCCGTCGCTACCGTGTCGTTCTCGTTGATCACCGGGACCATGCCGAGCTCGAGCAGCCGGTCCAGGGTCCGCTGGGCATTCCGGTAATGGCCGCGCCGCATCAGGTCGTCCGCGGTCAGCAGCACCTGCCCGGTGCCGAGGCCGTGGGCCGCGAAGGCGGTGGTATACCGGGCGATGAGCAGCCCCTGCCCGACGCTGGCCGCGGCCTGCTGTGTGGCCAGGTCACGCGGCCGCCTGCGCAGGCCGAGCGGTGCCATGCCCGCGGCGATCGCGCCGGATGAGACAAGAAGCACCTGCCCCCCACCGTGCACCCGGGCGGCCAGCGCGCTGGTCAGCGTCGCGATGCGCGCGTCGTCGATCGCGCCGGCCGCGGTCGTCAGCGAGGAGGAGCCGATCTTGACGACGGTCCGCCAAGACGCCGCGATGTCCGGGCGGCCGACCGCCATCCCGGCGGCCCCGGTCACCCCTGGATCCTCCAGTCCGTGCCGCGCGGGCCGGGACGGTGGCCGCCGCCGGCGGGCAGCGACGGGTCCCAGTCGAAAACCACGGCGTCGTCGGGATCGCCGATCAGGACGGTATCACCGGGCTCGGCGCCCGCCTCGGCGAGCGCCTGCTCCACGCCCAGCCTGGCGAGCCGGTCCGCGAGGTAGCCGACCGCCTCGTCGTTGCTGAAATCGGTCTGCCGCACCCAGCGGGCCGGCTTCTCGCCGCTGACCAGGTAGGCGCCGTCGGCCATGCGGGTCACCTCGAAGCCGGGCTCGCTGACCGGGGCCGGGCGGATCACCACCCGGGTCGGCTCCGGTTCCGGCTGAGCGGCGCGCGCCCGCTCGACCAGCCCGGCCATGGCGTACTTCAGCTCGCGCAGCCCCTCCGTAGTCGCCGCCGACACTTCGTAGACGGCGAGCCCGCGCGCGGCAAGCTCGGGTTTTACGAGCTCGGCCAGCTCGCGGGCCTCGGGGACGTCCACCTTGTTCAGCGCGACGAGGCGCGGGCGGTCCGCCAGGCTGACACCGGCCAGCCCGGAGCCCACGACGTCCGCATATGCGGCCAGTTCGGCCTCGATCGTGTCGAGGTCGGAGACCGGATCCCGCCCTGGTTCGCTGGTCGCGCAGTCCAGCACGTGCACCAGCGCCGAGCAGCGCTCGATATGCCGCAGGAAGTCGTGGCCCAGGCCCTTGCCCTCGCTGGCGCCCGGGATCAGCCCCGGCACGTCGGCGATCACGAACTGGACGTCGCCGGCCTCCGCGACGCCCAGGTTGGGGATCAGGGTGGTGAAGGGGTAGCTGGCGATCTTCGGCCGGGCGGCGGACATGGCAGCGATCAGCGACGACTTGCCCGCGTTGGGGAAGCCGATGAGCCCGATGTCCGCTACCGTCTTCAGCTCCAGGATGAGCTCGCGTTCCTCCCCCGGCTCTCCCCTGAGCGCGAAGCCCGGCGCCTTGCGGCGCGGGGAGGCCAGCGCGGCGTTGCCCAGGCCGCCGCGGCCGCCCGCCGCGGCGACGAAACGGGTGCCGGTGCCCACGAGATCGGCGAGCACCTGGCCGTCGGCGGAGAGAACCACGGTCCCGTTCGGAACCTTGACGATGAGATCCGCGCCGTCGCCGCCGTTGCGGTTGGAGCCGGCGCCCTGCTTGCCGTTGCCCGCCTTGCGCACGGGGCGGCGGTGGAAGTCGAGCAGCGTCGCGGTGCTCGCGTCCACCTCGAGGATCACGTCGCCGCCGCGACCGCCGTTGCCGCCATCCGGGCCGCCGAGCGGCTTGAACTTCTCCCGGTGGACCGAGGCGCAGCCGTTCCCGCCGTGCCCCGCCTGCGCCCGCAGCACGGCGCGGTCAGCGAACTCCGCCATAGTCGATCCCCTTACAGTTATCTCCCGGAGGACGGCCTCCGTACCCCGGACATGCCAAAGGCGGGCCGGCAGCCCGGCCCGCCCTGCACACGATCGCTTCGCCGGCTAGGCCGTCTCGGACGGGCCGGAGCCGGGGACGACGCTGACCGCGCGGCGACCGCGGAAGCGGCCGAACTGCACCGCGCCGCTGACCAGCGCGAACAGCGTGTCGTCACCACCGCGGCCGACACCGCTGCCCGGGTGGAAGTGCGTGCCGCGCTGGCGGACGATGATCTCGCCCGCGTTCACGTACTGCCCGCCGAAACGCTTCACGCCAAGCCGCTGAGCGTTCGAGTCACGGCCGTTGCGGCTGGACGACGCGCCCTTCTTGTGTGCCATAGTGCCGCCCCCCTACGCCTTCGTGATCCCGGTGACCCGGACCTGCGTGTACTTCTGCCGGTGTCCCTGACGGCGCTTGTAGCCCGTCTTGTTCCGGTAGTGGATCATGTTGATCTTCGGCCCCTTGACCGGGCCTACGACCTCCGCGGTCACCCGGTAACTGGTGAGCTCGGCGGGATCGCTGATGACCGTGCCGTCGTCCACCACGAGCAGCGCGGGGAACGTGACGCTCGACCCGGCCTCCTCGTCTACCAGCTGGTCGACGGTGAGCACGTCATCGGGGGCGACCTTCTCCTGCCTGCCACCGCAGCGCACAATCGCGTACACCCGAGAACTGCCTCTCCCTTGTGCGTGCCCCGCGTCTTTGGACTTCCCGGCCTTTGGACCATCGAATCCGCGGCGGGCCCGCCATGAACCTGACATGCCATCTTACGCGCATGAAACGACCACAGGTGATCTGTTCCCTGGCCTTGGCCGACGGGCCGCAGCCAACAGCCACACCGGGTCGTTGGTGCCCAGGATACCAGTTCCCGCCGGACGGGCGGACCACCGTTCACGTCAGCGCGTGTCACACGCGTCCACGCTGGTGACACAGCGCCTCCCCCGCACCGCGCTCAGATTCGCTTAGCACACTTTCCGCATGGACATTTCCCGACATTCCGGACAGCGGAGTGGTCGTAAGGTGAGCGAGGCGAGAGCCAGTTGACTGGCGTGACGAGGGATGACAAAGCCGCCCGGGCCTGGCCGTGCCGATGGCGCCATCGGCACGGATAGAGCATGCCAATGGCGCCATCGGCAGAGACGGCGGCCGCGTTGTGAGCCAGAGGTCAGGATTCCGGCGGAACGGCCGTATCGGGCACCGGTGATTGGCTGGATGTCACGGTCTCGCTGGACGGTTCCGCCCCGCGCCAGGCCTCGCCGGCCGACGCCGGCGTGCCGACTGCGGCGGCCTCAGGCGAGGCCGCGGCACCTGCCGTTGCATCCGCGCCCACCGCCCCATCACCAGCTCCGACCGCGATCGCGTCGTGTGCGGGTGCCGCGTCCCGGATCGCAGCGCCGGCCTCGGCCGATGCCGCGTCCTCCGCTGGGCCGTGACCGACCGCGGTGCCGGCGTCCGCCGGGGTGACGCTGCCCGCGGGCGCGGGCAGCGGGGCAAGGCTGTCTATGGTTGCGGGCACCGGGGTGACGCTGTCCACAGCCGCGGGCGCGGGTGCCGGGGCAGCCGGGGCTGCCCCGGCCGGCGGTTCGCCGGGGGTGACGGACAGCCTCGCGACCGCGGAGCCGGCGCGGGTCCGGCGGACCGGGCCGACGGTTTCCGCGGCGGCGGCGCTCACGGCCGGGTCCGCCAGGGCGGAGCCTGCGCCTTCGGCGGTCAGCGGTGCCGTGGCCACGGGGGCAGCGTCCGCCGGGGCGACAGCCACCTCGGCGCCGACGGCCCTCACCAGCGAGGCGGTGGCCGTGCCGCCGTTGGTGCGGCCGTCGCGACGGCCGCGCCTGCCGCCCTGGGACTGGCCGCCCGGGGGGACCGGGGACTGGCCGCCCGGGGACTGGCCGCCCGGGGGGACCGGGGACCGGCCGTCCGGAGTGACCGGGGCTGGCTCCGGCGCGGAGCGGTCTGGCGCGGGGTGATCCGAAGGGGCGCGGTCCCGGCCGTGGCGGGCGCTGCGGCCGCTCCCCTCGGCCTTGCCGTTCCCCTCGGCCTTGCCGCTCCCCTCGGCCTTGCCGTTCCCCTC
>DATGLH010000110.1:0-9034 GCA_035294225.1 Trebonia sp. | reverse complement strand
GCTGCTGTTCGTGTTCGGCGTGCTGATCGGGGTCGCGACCTCGCCGGTGCTCGTCTACTACGCCGACACGAACCCGCGGATCCTGTGGCAGGCGGGCGGCGCGACGGCGCTGTTCGTCGCGGCGTTCGGGGCCGCCGGGTACGCGGCGCGGCGCGACCTTTCCTGGCTGCGGCGCATCTCGTTCCTCGCGCTGATCGCGCTGCTCATCTTCGGCATCGTGCTGGTATTCGCGCGCATCCCGCACGGGTCGCTCATCTACGCGGTCATCGGCCTGGTGGTGTTCGCCGGGCTGACGATGGCCGATTTCCAGCGGCTGCGCCGGTCCCAGGGGCTCAGCTCCGCGCCGCTGCTGGCCGCGTCGATCTTCCTCGACGCGCTGAACGTCTTCCTGTTCTTCCTGCGCATCTTCGGCCGCACCAGCAACTAGCGCCGCGGCATCTGGTGGCGCCGTTCATGATCCGGAAGGATTTGTACGGTTATGCCAGTTAAATCGTTCATTATGAAAGGTTCTCCGGTTCGGGCGCCGGTCACGGCGGGGCGGCCGCCGCGCGGGAAGCGGGTGGAGCGGCACCCGGCGTTCGCGCTGCCCGCTGCCGGCGAGCCCGGCCGGGCGGGGACAACTGCTTCATGACCCTCCCGCTGGAGGCACCCGCTCGCTGAGGGACTCGCCGAGGGAAACGGGCTGGCGGGTCTCCGGGTGCGGCACGATCACCACGGGACAGGGCGCGTGCCGCGCCACCTGGTCGCTGACCGAGCCCATCGTGAGCCGGGCGAAGCCGCCCGTCCCGCGCGAGCCGACGACGATCATCTCGGCGTCGGCCGCGGCGTCGACCAGGACCTGGGCGGGGATGCCGGGAACGGCCTCGACCGTGACCGATTCCGGGCGCGGTCCGCTCAGGCCGGCCAGCACCTTGTCGGTCAGCTCCCGCGCCGCCGCCCGGGTGGGCGCGAGCAGTTCGGTGTCTTCGCCGTAGGACACTCCGCGGCCCGTCCAGCCCCGCACGACCGGGTGAACGGCGAGCACCTTCACCGGCTGGCGCCGCAGCGCCGCTTCCTTCATCGCCCACTCAAGGGCGCGCTCCGAATGATGGGAGCCGTCGACTCCGACGATTATTCCAGGCATGGCACTCATCTCCCCCGTGAGGGCCTGTACCCCATGACGTTAGCCGCGCCGGGGGCAATGCGGAAGGAAGGCAGCGCCGCGCCGCGCGGGCCGGCCCTCCCGGGGGTGTCAGGGCCGGGCGGCCTGCTCGGCGGCCATCGCGAGCAGCTCGGCGGCGTGGGCCTGCCCGAACTCGGAGTCCTCCAGGCCGGCCAGCATGCGGGACAGCTCGCGCACCCGGCCGTCGTGGTCGAGGCGGACCACGCCGCTGCTGGTGACCGTGCCGTCGCTGGACTTGGCCACCACCAGGTGGTTGTCGGCGAACGCGGCGACCTGCGGCAGGTGGGTGACCACGATGACCTGGGCGAGCCGGGCCAGCTTGGCCAGGCGGCGGCCGATCTCCACCGCGGCCTTGCCGCCCACGCCGGCGTCCACCTCGTCGAAGACGAACGTCGGCACCGGGTCCGCCCCGGCGAACACCACCTCGATGGCCAGCATCACCCGGGACAGCTCGCCGCCCGAGGCGCCCTTGTGCAGCGGAAGGGCGGGCGCGCCCGGGTGCGGTGCGAGCCGTATCTCCACCTCGTCCGCGCCGTACGGGCCGAGCTCGCCGGCGGGGGTGACGGCGACCGAGACCCGGGCGTGCGGCATGGCCAGCGCGGTGAGCTCGGCCGTCACGTCCTCGGCGAAGCGGTCCCCCGCCGCGCGGCGCAGCCCGGACAGGCGCGCGGCGAGCGCGCCGACCTCGGACGCGAGCGCGGCCTCTTCGGCGGTGAGCGCGGCGATCTTGTCGTCGTCGGTGTCCAGCTCGGCGACCCGGGCGGCGGCGCGGCGCGCCCAGTCCAGGACGGCGGCGATGTCGTCGGGCTCTTCTCCCCCCGGCGGCGGGGCCGCTGCCGGGACGGCGGGCGCGCCGCCGATGCGGGACGCGATGCCGCCGGGGCCGTAGGCGCGGATCAGCCGCCCCAGTGCCGCGCGCCGCTCCTGCACGGCGGCCAGCCGCGCCGGGTCGGCGTCGATCGACTGGATGTAGGAGGCGAGCTCCGCTGCCACGTCGGAGACCAGGTACGCCGCCTCGGACAGGCGGCCCGCCAGGCCGTCGATCTCGGCGTCGTGCCTGCGGACCGCCTCAAGGGCCTGCCGCGCGTGCCCGAGCAGGGTCACCGCGTCCGCGCCGTCCGTCCCCGCGGCCGGGTCGCCGAGCAGCGCCTCGTGCGCCGCGGTCGCGGCGGCGTGCAGGGCGTCGGCGTTCGCCAGCCGCTCCTCCTCCGCGCGCAGCGCGAGCTCTTCGCCCGCCGCCGGATCGAGCTTTTCGATCTCGGCGAGGCCGGCCCGCAGCGTCTCCGCCTCCGCCGCCCGGGACCGGGCCTCCGCGGTCAGGGCGGCGAGCTCGGCGTGCACCTTCCGGTGCCGGCTGAACGCCCGCTGGTAGTCAGCGAGCACCGCGGCCAGCTCCGGGCCGGCGTACTTGTCCAGCGATTCCCGCTGCCGGGCCGGCTTGAGCAGCTGCTGCTGGTCAGACTGGCCGTGCACGGCTACCAGGTCGTCGGCCAGGTAGGTGAGCAGCGACACCGGAACCGACCGGCCGCCCGCGAAGGCGCGGGACCTTCCCTCGGCCGAGACCGTCCTGGTCAGCACCAGCGTGCCGTCCTCGTCGAGCTCGCCGCCGGCCTCCTCGACCTGACGGGCCACCCGGCCGCCGGGATCGGCGCGGAGCCGGCCTTCCACCGAGGCGCGCTGCGCGCCCGGCCGGACCCGCGCCGGGTCCGCGCGGCCGCCGAACAGCAGGCCGAGCCCGGTCACGACCATCGTCTTGCCCGCGCCGGTCTCACCGGTCAGCGCGGTGAAACCGGGCGAGAGCTCGAGCAGCGCGTCGTCGATGACCCCGAGCCCGGTGATGCGCACTTCCTCAAGCATGGCCGCTAGCAGTCTCCTTCCGACCCCGCCAGCCCGCGACCGGCAGGCCGAACTTGGCCACCAGCCGGTCGGTGAACGCCGCGCCGTCCGCTCCCGGGCCCGGGCCGTGCACCCGGGCCAGGAGCACTGGCAGCGAGCCGCGGCGCGCTTCCACCCGGCTGCCGGGTGGCAGATCAACCCTACGACGCCCATCGCACCACATAACGGCTCCGGCTGTCTCGGCGAGCCGGCTGCCTTCTTCGTGGCCGGGGATGCGCTCGTACACAAGTTCCACCGCCAGAACCGACCGCGGCGAGACCACCATGGGGGGCGCGAAGAGCGCGTGCGCGCTGATCGGCACCAGCAGCAGCGCCTCCACCTCCGGCCACACCACAGGGCCGCCGGCCGAGAACGCGTACGCGGTGGACCCGGTGGGCGTCGCGCATACCACGCCGTCGCATCCCCAGCGGGACAGCGGGCGCCCGTCCACCTCGATGACCACCTCGACCATCCGCTCCCTGGCGGCCTTCTCGACGGTCGCCTCGTTCAGCGCCCAGGTGCTGGCCAGCTCCCTGCCGTTGTCGCGCGCGACGACGTCGATCGTCATCCGCTCCTCGACCCGGTAGTCGCCCGCCACCAGCCGGTCCACGGTCTCGGTGAGCCCGTCAGGCTCGGTCTCCGCGAGGAAGCCGATGTGGCCGAGGTTCACGCCGATCAGCGGGGTCCGGGCCGGGCGGGCGAACTCCGCGGCGCGCAGCAGCGTCCCGTCGCCGCCGAGCACGATCACCAGTTCCGAGCCCTTGGCCGCGTCGGGGCCGGCCGGGGCCACGCTGACGCCGGGACAGGAAAGCGCGGGCGCCTCGTCCTCGATGACCCGGACCGCGATGCCCGCGGCGGCCAGCCGCCCGATCACGAACCGCGCGCTGCGCAGCGCCTTCTCCCTGCGCGTGTGCGCGAGCACCAGCATCGTCCGCCCTGTGTCAGCCATGAGGTCCCGTCTCGATAGCGCGCCGCAGGCCGTCCTCAGCCAGCGGCGGCGCGCCCCGGCGCAGCCACACGAAATACTCCACGTTCCCGGCCGGCCCCGGCAACGGGCTCGCCGTGACGCCGCGCACGCCGAGCCCCAGCGCCGCCGCTGCCTCGCACACGCCGCGCACCGCGGCAGCCCGGTCAGCCGGGTCCCGCACCACGCCGCCGGGCCCGACCCGGCCCTTTCCGACCTCGAACTGCGGCTTCACCATCAGCGCGAAGTCGGCGTCCGGGGCGGCGCAGGCGGCCAGCGCCGGCAGCACCAGGGTCAGCGAGATGAACGACAGGTCGGCGACCACGACCTCCGGCGGCGGTGCTACCCGCGACGGCTCGAGCGCGCGCACGTTCACCCGGTCGAGCACGGTCACCCGGGGGTCGGTGCGCAGGCGCCACGCCAGCTGCCCGTAGCCCACGTCCACGGCCACCACGTGCGCCGCGCCCGCGCGCAGCAGCACGTCGGTGAACCCTCCGGTCGACGCCCCGGCGTCCAGGCACCGGCGGCCCGCCACGGTCAGCCCGCCGAAGGCCGCGAGCGCCCCGGCGAGCTTGCGGCCGCCGCGCGAGACGTACTCCGGCCCGCCGTCGGCCGCGGCGACGGTCACCGGCGCTTCCCTGCTGACCTGGGTGGCCGGCTTGCTCGCCGGCTGCCCCGCGACCGCCACCTTTCCCGCGCGGATCAGCTCTGCCGCCTGCTCACGCGACCTGGCCAGCCCGCGCCGGACAAGCTCGGCGTCCAGCCTGGACCGCACGGTCACCGGCGGCCCAGCTCGCCCTGCTCGCCGGGACGGCCCGGCCGGCCGGGCTCGCCCAGCTCGCCGAGGATCTCCCGCAGGCGGTCGTGCACCGCCTCGAGCGCCGCCGGGTGCTCGTCGAGCGGCAGGCTGCCGAGCGCGGCCAGGCCCTCGATGGCCTGGTCCACCCGGGAGTCGCCGGTGCCCGCCGCGGTCACCCCGGCCCGTTCTGCGTACATAATGTGATTGTCCTCCGGCTGCGGGGGTACCCGCTTGCTGCGCGCGGTGCGCTACCCTCCGCGTGAACGCTACCCCTCATCGACGATCGAGGCGCACATGAACTCGGCTGAAGAGTGCCGCCAGGCACTGCAGAAGCTAGCGGGAAGGCTGTCCGAGCTGAGCCCTGCCGACCGTGACACGTACTTCGGCAACAGGACCATCAGCGTCACCATTCCCGACCTGGGCGTTACCTACGCGACGACCCTGGGAGGCGGGGACGACCCGGTGCGGGAGGCGGCGCCCGGCGAGCCGCCCGCCGACATCCGGCTGACCGCGGACAGCAGCGAGGTCCTGTCGCTCGCCGAGTCGCCCATGAACATCGCGCGGAGCTGGGTAGCGGGCCGGGTGAAGATCGAGGCGAGCATGAGGGACCTGTTCCGCCTGCGCAAGCTGCTCTGAGCCGGGCCCCGGACGTCACGGTGAAAGACCAGCCGACCATGATGGGGCCCATGGGAGAGCTGATCTTGCTGCGGCACGGCCAGACCGAGTGGAGCCGGGACGGGAGGCACACCGGCCGCACCGACGTGGCGCTCACCCCGGAAGGGATCGCCGACGCGGCGTCGCTGGCCCCCATGCTGGCCAGGCGGCACCTCGCCGCGGTGTTCACCAGCCCGGCCAGCCGGGCGCGGCAGACCGCGGAACTGGCGGGGCTCGACGGCGGCGACGGCCGGTACCCGGTCAAGTCGGACCCGGACCTGTGGGAGTGGGACTACGGCGGCTACGAGGGCATGACGACGGCGCAGATACGCGAGCAGCGGCCCGGCTGGTACCTGTGGCGGGACGGGGTCGTCCCGGGCGGCCCCGGTCATCCGGGCGAGAGCGTCGAGTCGGTCGGCGCGCGGGCGGACCGGGTGCTCGAGCGGGCGTCGGCGTTCCTGGCGGACGGCGGCGGCGACGTGGCGCTGGTCGCGCACGGCCACGTGCTCCGCGTGCTGACCGCCCGGTGGCTGGGGCTGCCGCCGGCGGACGGGCGGCTGTTCCGGCTGGACACGGGGACGGTGAGCACCCTGGGCACCGAACACGACGAACCGGTCATCCTGACCTGGAACGTCCCGCCGGCCGGGTGGGGAGTCACCCGGTGAGGAGTCACCCGGTGAGGAGTCACCCGGTGGGGAGTCACCCGGCGGGGAGTCACCCGGCGGGGAGTTAGCCGCGCAGGACCAGGCGCTGGTTGCGGCATCCGGTGAGGCAGACGGCCAGGCCGAGCACGCCGACGTCGCGCATCGACGTGTCGGACAGGCCGCTGACGGACAGCGAGATCACGATCTCCAGCAGCGCCACGCTCGCGATCGCGGCGCTGACCCGCGGCGCGATCCCGGCGACGAGCGCGACCGCGAGCACGAACAGCACCCAGCCGTGCACGAGCACCGCCACGATCGCCAGGTCCGACGTCTGGCTGATCACCGGGACATAGCCGGTCCACTCCCCCGGCAGCAGCAGCTCGTGGTAGCCGAACCAGGCCAGCACCAGGCCGAGCAGCACCCGGCCGGCGGTCGGCGCCCACTGCGCGGCGACCATCCCAGCGCGTTCGGCCGCCCCGCGCGGCCCCGCGGCGGGAGCCGCCGCGGGCGGCGCGGCCGCCTCGCCCGGGGTCCGGGCCGCTTCGCCCGGGGTCCGGGCCGCCTCCGGGGCGGGGGCGGCGGGAGCCGGTGCCGCCGCCTGCTGAATCACCTGTTCCTCCCGGCGCCCGACCGGGGAACGGAACCGGCCGCCGGCCCAGCCGCGTCCCCGCCCGCCCGCCCAGCGGGCGGGCTGGCGTGCCTCGTCGCTCATGGCAGCACCTGCCCCTGCGCGTTCGTGACGATAAGGCCGTCGTCGGTGACGTTGTAGTCCACGCTGCCGCCCTCGTCACCGAGGTTCGAGTCGAGCACGTAGACCTTCGCGCCGCCCGGGTAGAAGTGCGAGGCGTCCGTCATCACCTGCCCGTCCTGGACGGCGTGCACCGTGATCCCGCCCGGCTGCCTGGTGACCGTGAGGGTGAAGCCGGCCAGCGCCAGCCGCGCGTCCGCGCTGAGCGGGCCGGGCCACACCTGGTAGGCGTACGACCGGTACGGCTCGGAGCTCAGCAGCGGCCCGGCGGCCGCCGACGGTGCCGCCGGGCCGGAGGCGCCCCCGGACGGCGGCGCGGTGACGGACACGGACGGGGCGGCGGACGGCGAGGCCACAGGGGCGGGCGGCGAGGCCACGGGGGCGACCAGCCCGGTGCCGCGCTGCGTCCAGCCCAGCACCCCGAGGAACACGCCGGCGATCCCCGCCACGGAAAGCACGGTCAGCCCGCGAGGACCCAGCGCGCTCACTCCGCTCCGATCTGTCCATGGATGGTGGTCTCCGCGACCTTGCCCGGCGAGGGGTCCGGGCCGTCGCCGGAGGGGTCGCCGTCCCCCGGCCGCGGACGGGTCTCGTCCCGGATCCAGCCCAGGAACGACGGGGAGCCCGCCACGATCGGGGTGGCGACGATCTCCGGCTCGTCGTAGCTGTGCCGCTCGGCAAGGAACGCGGCTAGCTCATCGTAACGGTCGGCCGGCAGCTTGAAGAAGACGAACCATTCCTCGGCACGCTCCAGTTCGTCGTTCCACCAGTACGCGGACGCGACCGGCCCGGCCACCTGGCCGCAGGCCGCCAGGCGCGCCTCGACCGCGGCCCGGGCCAGCTCCATCGCCTCGGCCCGCGAGTCGGTCGTCGTCTGCACCTGCAGGTATTCACTGCCGCCGCGCTGGCCGGCGTCGTTTCCCGCCATGCCACTTGATCGTACGCCCGCCCCGCGATAGTACGCTGGCCAGGCTTATCGCTATCAGGTCGCCTCGTAACCGGTCGCCGGGGGTGCGCAATGGAACTGCTTCATTCGGGGAAGGTCCGCGACGTCTACGCCGACGGCGACGACATCCTGCTCGTCGCCTCGGACCGGGTGTCCATCTACGACGTCGTCCTGCCCACGCCGATCCCGGGCAAAGGCCGCATCCTCACCCAGCTCTCCCTGTGGTGGTTCGACCGCCTCGCCGACATCGTGCCCAGCCACGTGATCTCCGCGACCGACGTCCCCCCCGAGTGGCGGGGCCGCGCGATCCGCTGCCGGCGGCTGGACATGATCCCCGTCGAGTGCATCGCCCGCGGCTACCTGGCCGGCCTTGGCCTCGACTCCTACCGCAAGACCGGGGCCATCTCCGGCGTGCCGCTGCCGCCCGGCCTCGGCGAGGCGTCCCAGCTGGCCGAGCCCGTGTTCACCCCGACCACGAAGGCCGCCGCCGGGCATGACGAGCCGATGACCTACGAAGAGGTCGCCGCCCTGCTCGGCGCCGAGACCGCCGCCGAGCTCAGGCGGATCACGCTCGAGGTCTACCGGCGCGGCTCGACGCTGGCCAGCGAGCGCGGCGTCATCGTCGCGGACACCAAGCTGGAGTTCGGCTGGGACAAGGACGGGACGCTGGTCCTCGCCGACGAGGTGCTCACCCCCGACTCGTCCCGGTTCTGGCCGGCGGACGAATACGAGCCGGGCCGCCCGCAGCATTCCCTCGATAAGCAGTACCTGCGCGACTGGGCCACCAAGATCGGCTGGGACCGCAGGCCGCCGGGCCCGGAGATCCCGCCCAGCGTCGTCGAGGCGATGACCGCCCGCTACACCGAGCTGTTCGAGCGCCTCACCGCGGAAGGCTGAGGCGCGCCAGCCTGGCCCCGCTGCCCCGTTCATTTCATGAACGGGTAAGTTTTCGCGCCTATCCCGGATTTTTCCTTCTTGGTGAAGGATTTTTCTGGTTTGCGGCCGCCGGCCATGGCGGGCACGGCGCGGCCGGGGCCCTACCGCACTTTCAGGCAGGTGTAGGCGCCGTAGAGGCGGCGCTCGAAGCTGACCCTGGCGATCTCGAACCCGGCGGCGGCCAGCATCGGCTCGAGCAGCCAGCGGTAGGTGCTGAACTCGGTCCGGATGTGTTCGGCGTAGTCGGCGGCGGTGTAGCCGTCGGCCGGGTCGGCGGCGGCGCCGGCGAACCAGCCGCCGAACACC
>DATGLH010000109.1:0-12531 GCA_035294225.1 Trebonia sp. | reverse complement strand
CTTCGACCCCCGGGCCCTCATGGACGACACCGCCATCGAGTTCACCAAGGCCATGGAAACAATCGACACCATGCCGGTGCCGTCCGGCGTTTAGAGGCCCTCAGCCAAGATCCAGGAGGCTTGTTCAGGGGCCCCGGCCTCGGGAGGCCGGGCTCCGCCTCGGGAGGCCCGGGCCCCGCATCCGCCCGCCCCGGATACGCGCCCCGGATACCCGTGCCGGATACCCGTGCCGGGTATCCCGCCGGCGCCATCCATGATCACGGAGGGTTCCAGCCGCCCCCGCAGCCGCAACCCCCCGCGGCACCCGGGGAAGGCAGCGGGTCCCGTGCTGCTTCCTTCGGGCCTGCCGGGACCGGGGCGGGTGGGTTCCGGGACACGGCCGGGGACAGGAGCAGATAGCGGGGCGCGTGGAGCGGTCCGGCCGTCGCCTTCCATCGGGTCGCTCCGCACCCCTGCCGCCGCAGATGCCGAACGTTCCGTTTCGTGACTCCATGCCGGACCCTTCCGCGCCAACCCGGGCGTCACTGGCGCGGTCGCCCTTCCCCTGAGATCATCAGCAGATGAGGGACCGGCGGGGAACATACACGGGTTACGGCGTGGCCTGTGCGATCGTCTGGGCGGTGATCGTGGCGATCCTCGCGGCTCAGGGCAAGAAAGACAAGCTGCGTATCGTCCTGCCCGTGTGCGGCGGCTGGTGGATCGGGTGGATCTCGGCCACGATCGCCCGGTACGTCTACCCGCCGCCGAAGTCTCAGCCACCGTGGGCCCGGAACCACCACGGCTGATCCCCGCGCTGCCGTGGAACAGCGGATTCGTGAGGCCGCCGCAGGTCGTGCGCCCGCGGCGCCCGGCCCCCTGCCGGACCCGCGCCGCCCGCTGACGGGCCGCGCCGCCCGCTGACGGGCTGAGCCGCCCGCCAGCGGCGAGCGGCTATGCTGCATGATCGGCGCACCAGGGTGATGACATGCGCTTCCGGGGGGCGGTAGGCATGACGGGCAGAGCAGACAGTACAGCGGCCGGGCGGCAGAGCGCCCCGCGCGTTGCGGGAGGCGGAGCGGCCAAGCCGCCGCAGCAGCCCCGCCGGGTGCCGCGGGAGCCGGCCCGGGTGCCGCGGGAGCCGGCCCGGGTGCCGGCCCCCCACGGCAGGACCGGCTCGTGGGACGGCTACCGGGCAACCGGGGTCGGCGCCTGGGAGTGGTACATGGCCTCGGGCCTGCTCTGCCTCGACGAGCCTTCGATGGCGCTGCTGGGGGTCGACCCGGACAGCTACGACGGGCGTATCGAGACCTGGATCGGCCGCGTGCATCCCGACGACATCGCCTGGGTCACCGCCGAGGTGGACAAGGCGGTCAGCACGCGCGGGCCGTACCAGGCGGAGTACAGGATCTGCCGGCCGGACGGCAGCACCCGCTGGGTGCACGTCCGCGGCCAGATCGAGGCGGACGCGGACGGGAACCCGTTCCGGATGGTGGGCACGGCATGGGACACGACGCAGGCACGCACGACCAGTGACGGCCTGCGCAGCGCCCTGCGCTATATGAGCGACGGTTTCCTTTCCGTCGGCAGGGACTGGCGGGTGATCTTCGCCAACGTCGAGGCCGAGCGCCTGCTGACCTCACAGCATGACCTGACCGGGCGGCTGCTGTGGGACCTGCTCGTGATCCGCCGGGTGCCGGGCCTGGAGGCCCGCTGCCGCGAAGCGGCCGCCGGGACGACGCCGGTGAGCTTCGACGTCCAGTGGCCGGACACCAGGCGCTGGTACCGCTTCCGGCTCGTCCCCGTACCCGACGGCCTGGCCTGGTACTTTACCGACATCACCGAGTCGCGCATGCGCCAGGCCGAACAGGAAGCGGCCGAACGCACGGCGGCCGAGCGCGCGGCCCGGATCCAGGACCTGGCCTCCGCCCTGGCCGAGGCCGCCACCTCGCTGGATATCGTGGCCGCGGTCGCCGACCGGGTACTGCCGCCGTTCGGGGCCTCCGGGCTGATCATCCAGGTCGTCGAGGATGGCCGGATGCGCACGGTCGGGGCGGTCGGCTACTCCCGGCCCTTCCTCGACCTGATCAACGGCCCGGTGCCCGATCTCACCCCGGCCGCGGATGCCCTGGCCCGCCGCCGCCCCTCGTTCATCTCGTCAGCGGACGAGTACGCGCGGCGCTACCCGGCCACGGCGGACGTGCTGACCGTATGCGGCAAGCAGGCGTGGGCGTACCTGCCGCTGGTCGTCTCGGGACGGGTGGTGGGCCTGTGCGTGGTGTCCTTCGACCGGCCGCGCCTGCTGTCGGACGCCGAGCGCGCGCTGCTGACCACGCTCAGCGGCCTGATCGCCCAGGCCCTGGAGCGCGCCCGGCTCTTCGACGCCGAGCACGCCCGGTCCCAGGCGCTGCAACGCGCCCTGCTGCCGCGGCAGCTGCCCGAGCTGCCCGCCGTCACAGCGGCGGCCAGGTACCTGCCCGCCGGACGGGGTATGGACGTGGGGGGCGACTGGTATGACGTCATCCCGCTGTCGGCCGACCGGGTTGCCCTGGTCATCGGTGACGTCATGGGGCACGGGCTGCCGGAAGCGGTCATCATGGGACGCGTGCGCACCGCGCTGCAAACTTTGTCCGACCTCGAGCTGCCGCCCGACGAGATCCTGGCACACCTCAACGACCTGGTCTGCGGCCTCGGCGACGACTCATTCGTCACATGCCTTTACGCGATCTACGATCCGACGACCAGCATCTGCACCGTTGCCAGCGCGGGCCACCCGCCGCCGGCTGTCGTCTGCCCGGACGGTGCCGTGCATTTCACGCGGGTCGACGGCGATCCGCCGCTGGGCGTGGCCCGCCCTCCGTTCGAGGTGTCAGAGCTGCGGGTTCCGGACGGCGCCCTGCTCGTGCTGTACACCGACGGCCTGATCGACTCGGCAGGCGGCGACCCGGCCGTGGGCATGGGCCGCATGGCTGAGCTGCTCCGGGTGCTTCAGGCCGAGGGCCTGGACGGGATGTGCGACAGCCTCGCGCGGGCACTCTTGCCAGATGACGAGCAACGGGCCGACGACGCCGCCCTGCTCGTGGCCCGGGTCCGGGCCACGGCACCAGACGCTGTCGCCACCTGGCCGCTGCCCGAGGACCCGCGGGCGGCCGGCGCTGCCCGCCGGCACGTACGCGACCAGCTCGCCTCCTGGCGGCTGGAGGAACTGACGATGACCACCGAGCTGGTCGTCAGCGAGCTGGTCGCGAACGTGGTCCGGCATGCGCGGGGTCCGTACCGGCTCCGGCTGCTGCGCAGCCGGAGCCTTGTCTGCGAGGTCTTCGACGCCAGCCTGACCACGCCGCGCCCCCGCCGGGCGGCCTGGACCGACGAGGGCGGCCGCGGCCTGCAGCTGATCGCCGCGCTCTGTGACCGCTGGGGCACCCGGAGTGTGACGACCGGGAAGGTCATCTGGACCGAGCAGTCCCTGCCCGCGCCTTCCCTGCCGTGACCGGCGTCGGGTGCCGCCCAGGAGCAGCCCGGCACTGATCACAGGGCCGGGCAAGCGCACAGCCATGCGCCAGGAACACGAGCCCAGGCGCTTGCTTGTTTGCGGAGATAGCGCTCATCGCGGCCGCGCCCGCGGAGATCGCGGGCTTGAGCTGATGCCACCAGGCCCTCGGGTCGCGATCGTGGATCCATTCTTCCGAACGGACGGTGGCGTCTGTCGCAGCGCCCGCTTCAGCCCGCGGGACGTGACCGGCGGCGACCCGCCCGGTTCCGCGTGCCGCGTCACGCGGCTCCCGCCGGGCGGGGGAAGGCATCAGCCGGCCTGCCGGAAGCGGCGCCACAGGGTAAGCCCGGCGATGGCGGCGAGCGTCACCCCGGCCACCTGGAGCAGGACGGCGGCAGGCGGCAGCCGCACGGCGAAGACGCTGCGCGCCAGCGGAACGGCGAACAGCGGCACCAGGCAGGCGGCCATCGCGGCGACCAGGGTGATCCGCCATGCCGCCCGGCCGGCGACAATGCCGAGGACCCACAGGCCGACGGCCAGCAGCGCCAGCATCGCGGCGGCGCTGGCCGCCTGCGCGCTGATGCCGGCCGCCGCACGGGCGAGCGCGTAGGCTCCCAGGGCCGCCGCCGCGGCGGCGATCCCGGCCGGGATGGTGAAGGCCAGCACCCGGCGGGTGAAGCCGGGCCGGGCCCGCGGCGCGCCGGCGGCCAGCGCGAGGAAGAAACCGGGCACGCCGATGGTCAGCGCGGCGACGACGGTCAGGTGCCGGGGGAAGAACGGGTAGGCGACCCCGGCTATGCCCACGGCTACGGCGATGATCGCCGCGTACACGGTCTTGGTGACGAACAGCCCGGCGACCCGCTCGATGTTGGCGATGACCCGGCGGGCCTCATCCAGCAGCTGCGGGATGGCGGCGAACGTCCCGTCGAGGAGCACCACCCGGGCGACGGACCGGCTGGCGTCGCTGCCGGACCCCATGGCGATGCCGAGGTCGGCCTGCTTGAGCGCCTGCACGTCGTTGACCCCGTCGCCGATCATCGCCACGACATGGCCGGCCGCCTGGAGCGCCTTGACAGCGGCGAGTTTCTGGGCCGGCCGGACCCGGCCGAACACGTCCGCCGCCCCGATCGCCTCGCCCATCTCCTCGTCGGTCAGCCCGGAGGCGTCGCGGGGATCACCGCAGGCGGGGATTCCGGCGCGCTCCGCGATGGCCGCCACCGCCCGGGGAGCGTCGCCGGACAGCACCTTGATGCGGACTCCCTGACCGGCCAGGTAGCGGACGGTCCGCGTGGTTTCCCGGCGGAGTTCCTCGCTGAGGACGAGGAGCGCGGCCGGCTCGGCGCCGGCCGGCGGCCGGTCCCCGTCCAGCGGCGCGGCCGTGCCGGCGAGCAGCAGGACGCGCTGTCCGGCCGCCTCGTGCCGGGCGACGGCCCGGGCCACGGACGCCATGACGCTGGCCGGCAGGCCGGCGCCGACCACGCTGGGCGCTCCCAGCAGCCAGGTGCCGTGCCCGGCGAACGACACGCCGCTCCACTTGCGCGCCGATGAGAACGGCACCCGCTGCCGCACCGTCCACCCCGGATCCGCGGGGTAGCGGGCGGCGATGGCCGCCGTGGTCGGGTTCGGATCCTCGTCGGCGGCCGCGACGGCGGCCAGGACCTCGCCGATCCGCCCGGCAGGCTGGCCGCCCAGCACCTCGGTCGCGGCCAGGCGCATGCCGGGCTGGGTGAGCGTGCCGGTCTTGTCGGTGCACAGCACGTCCACCCGGGCCAGGCCCTCGATCGCCGCCAGTTCGGAGACCAGGACCTTGCGCCGGGCCAGCCGCAGCGCGCCCGCGGCGAAGGCGATCGAGGTCAGCAGCACCAGGCCTTCGGGCACCATCGCCGATACCCCGGCGGCCGAGCCGCGCACCGCGTCGGCCAGCGGCCGGTGGCTGCGGAAGAACTCGCTGATGACAAGCAGGATCCCGGCGGGGATCATCACCCAGGTCACCAGGCGCAGGATCTGGTTCGTGCCCTGCTGGAGCTCGGACCGGATCAGGCTGAACCGCCGCGCCTGCGCCTGCAACCGGACGGCGTAGGACTGCCCGCCCACGGCGGTCACCCGTGCCCGGCCGGTTCCGGCGACGACGAAGCTGCCCGACAGCACAGTCTCCCCCGGCCGTTTCGCTATCGGCTCGGCCTCGCCGGTGAGCAGCGCCTCATCCAGCTCCAGCCCTTCGGCCTGCACGACGGCCGCGTCCACGGGCACCTGGTCACCGCGGCGCAGTTCCAAGATGTCGTCCCGCACCACCTGGTCCGGGGGGATCGCGGCGACCGCGCCGTCCCGCAGCACCCGGGCCCGCGCCGCGGTCAGGATGGCCAGCTTGTCCAGGGCCTGCTTGGCCCGCAGCTCCTGGGCCACCCCGATGCCGGTGTTGACGGCGAGCACCACGCCGAACAGCGCGTCCTGCGGCGGCCCCACGATCATCACCACCGCGAACAGGACGCCGAGGATCGCGTTGAACCGGGTCATCACGTTCGCGCGCAGGATCTGGCCGGCCGTGCGGCCCGGCGCCGCCGGCGGCGTGTTCACCTGCCCGGCCAGCACGCGGTCCCGGACCTCCGCCCGGCTAAGGCCGGCCAGGCTCGCAGTCACGGCGGGGTCACGCCGGACAGGTTGAGCCCGATCACCCCGGCCAGAACCGGCCCGATCGAGACCAGCCCGGCCATCGGCACCGACTCCCCCCGCAGCCACATGCCCGCGACGGCGGCGAAGCCCGTCCGGCGGCGGAGCCGCCCGCCCGCGCGGAGCGCAACACTCCTCATGGTCTCATCCTCGCAGGCAGTGAGCGCGAGGATGGTCCGAAGGCGCGAGGCGGACAGACCTCCGCCGACAAACGCGCTGCGCTTGGCTCCCGCCGGGCCGGTCATCGTGATCGCCGCGGGGCAAGCGGCGGGGCCGTGGTCAGCCCGTGGCTTCCCGGCACGTCCGGACCTGATAGCCGTGGGCGCGGGCGCCTGACCTCTTTCCCTGAGGGCGGGACTAGTGGCCCTGCCCTCCGCACGACCCGTGAACCTACGTTCCTTGCTGAGAGCGCCGATGGCCCGGCCGGGGCGTTCCCGGCCAGCCTGGAGGGCACGGGAGCGCGCAGGCGGTAAGGAGGGGTGGCCATGAGCCGCAAGAAGGTGCTGGTGCTGGGCGGGAATTTCGCGGGCCTGACCGCCGCCCTGGCCGTGCGGCACGAGCTGCACGGGGATGTCGACGTGCGGGTTGTCTCGGCCTCGGACAAGTTCCTGTTCAACCCGTCGCTGATCTGGCTGCCATTCGGCAAGCGCGGCCCGGACGACATCACGTTCCCGCTGGCACCCGCGTTCGAGTCCCACGGCGTTGACTTCGTGCACGCCGAGGCGACCGCGCTGGACCTGGACGGCCGGAAGGTGGCGACTTCCGGCGGCGTCTTCGGCTATGACTACCTGGTCATCGCGACCGGTTACCGGAACAACTTCGCGGTGGTACCCGGCCTGGGGCCGGGCGGCAACGCCTGGACGATCACCACCTTGGAGGAGGCGATCAAGGCCGGCGAGGGCTGGCGGCGGTTCCTGGATAACCCCGGTGACATCGTGGTCGGGGCGACCCAGGGCGCCGGCTGCTTCGGCGCCGCCTATGAGTACCTGTTCAACGTCTCCCACCAGCTGCGCAAGGCTGGCCTGAAACGGCAGGTCAAGCTGACCTGGGTTTCCTCAGAGCCGTTCCTCGGGCACTTCGGCATCGGCGGGCTGCCGCACGGCGAGACGCTGCTGTCGATGTTCCTGAAGAAGGAGCACATCACCCCGGTGATGAGCGTGGCCATGGACCGCGTCGACGAGGGCCGTCTGGTGCTCGCCGACGGCAGGGCGATCGATTTCCGCTACGCCATGATCGTGCCGCCGTTCCTCGGCCAGGAGGTGATCAAGAACGCTGGCGAAATCGCCGACGAGAAGGGCTACGTGAAGGTCCGCGACACCTATCAGGCCCTCACGCGCGACGAGGTCTACGCGGTGGGCGTCGCGGTGGCCGTGGATGTGCCATGGCAGACCCCGGTCCCGGTCGGCATCCCGAAGACCGGCTTCCCCGCCGAGCAGATGGCGCACGTGGCCGCCCGCAACATCGCGGCGCAGATCAAGGGTGAGGAGCCGGTCTCGCACAAGGCATTCGCCGACATCCCGGCCGTCTGCGTCATGGACGCCGGGAACAACGGCGTGATCATCCTGGGCGACAAGATGCTGCCGCCGCGCAAGCACGGCGTGCTCATCCCCGGGCCGCAGGCGCACGCGATGAAGCTCGGGTTTGAGAAGTACTTCCTCTGGAAGGCACGCCACGGATACGTCACCCTGCCCTGACGGTCCTTAGCGGTGCATGGAGGCTGACTCCTTGGCCAGGCCGGTCTCGCGCATGATCGGCTTGACGCCCTTGCCGCGGGCTTTCAGCGCCTGCCCCTGCTCGTCCCGGTGCCGGGTCCGGACGGCACGGCCCTCAGGCCATCTCCTCGGTCATGCGGTTTGATCCCGCGGCCTCGCCGTCGCCGGACGCGGAGAGCTCGCCGCGGGGGGCCTTGCGATGAATCCGAAGGCTCGCCAGGCCACGTGGTGCCACCAAGACGACGACGACGAGCAGGGCGCCGTATGACAACTGGTTGTAGACACCCTGGACATGCACGAACAGCTCCTGGGCGATGAGCTGGGTGATCACCGCGCCGATCACCGGGCCGTACCAGGTTCCGGCACCGCCCAGGACTGCCGCGACCACGACGCCCAGCGAGATGTTGAAGTCGAAGGTGCCGTTCGGCTCGATGTAGTAGATCTGGGTGGCGTACAGGCAGCCCGCGGCTCCCGCGATGGCCGCGCCGATCACGAGCGCCACGGCCTTGTACCGGGTCGCCGGCACGCCGAGGACGTTCGCGGCGTCCTCGTCTTCGCGGATGGCGACCAGCGCGCTGTGCCAGCGAGTCCGCTCCAGCGCCCAGCAGATGAGCGTGGCAATCACGGTGAGCACCAGGAACAGGTCGAAGTACAGCCGCGTGGCCTGGACGGGATTCATCGTCATGCCAGTGACGAACATGCCGGTCGCCCCGTGGGTGAATCCCGCCACCAGGGCGAGTGCCTGAACGGCCAGCGTGAGGATGAACGTCGCGATCGCGAAGTACCCGCCGCGTAGCCGCAGAGCGGGGATGCCCAGGACCACGCTGACCGCTGCCGCGGAGAGCGCCGCGATCGGCAGCGCCAGCAGGGGGTTGAGATGCCAGCCCGCGTTCGCCATGGCGGTCGCGTACGCCCCGACCCCGAAGAACATGACGGTGCCGAAGTTCATGTATCCGCCGTAACCGCCGAGCAGGTTCCATCCCTCGGCCATCGCCGCGTACATGAGCACTATGCTGCCGATGCGGACGTCCGCGACCTGCCCGAACCCGCCGAATCCGAACGTGGCGGCCACGATCAGCACGGTGATGAGCCATCCGGCGAGCCTTCTGCCGGCCCTCGTCACAGCGCACGCTCCTTCATGGCCGCCAGGCCGCTGCCGCGCACGATCAGCCCCACGGCAAGCAGCCCGTATACGACGACGTTGACGTACTCCAGCGCCAGCACCTGGTCGAACACCGATTGCGCCAGGCCGAGCACCAAGCCGCCGACAAGGGCGTTGACCACCCGGCCGGTCCCGCCGACGAGCACCACGATGAACGCGAAGGCGAGCCACTGGCTGGAATCCTGCACCGAGAACGGGAAGACGTCCGCGAGCAGCACCCCGCCCATCGCCGCGACAGCGACGCCAAGGGCGAACACCACGGCCGCGTACCTGTCCACGTTCACGCCCAGGATGCGCGCCGACTCGGCGTCCTGGGCCAGCGCCTGTACAGCCCGGCCGGACATGGTAAAGCGCAGCGCCGCGTAGATTACGCCCAAGATGACGGCAGCGGCGGCGGCGGCGACCAGATAGTCGGCGGGGATCACCATCCCGGCGAACCGGACGCTGCTGTTGGTGTAGCTGACCGTGATCGAGCGGCTATCGGTGGTCCAGATCAGGGTCGCGACCGATTGCAGGGCGATCATCGCGCCGAACAGCCCGAGCAGGCCGCCGTCCCGGGCGCGGAGCACCACCACCGAGTACAGCACCAGTCCGACCGCGAAGAACACCGGCAGTGCGATGACCGCCGAGATAAGCGGCGTGATATGCCACGCGTGCAGCAGGTCCCAGGCGAACATCGCGCCGGCGATCACGATCACGCCGTGCGTCAGGTTGAGCACGCCGAGGACACCGAGAGTAACTTGCAGGCCCAGCGCTGCGAGCGTATATATGAGCCCGAGCAGCACGCCGATGATGATCACCTGCCCTGCCGTGCTCATTGCCCTTCCCCTCCCTCCGACCGGGCGGCCGACTCCCCCAGCCATTCCCGGACTACTCCCGCGGCAGAGAAGCGCGCCGCGGGACCGTGCGCGTCGTTGCGGCCGGAGCGCACCGTGTACACGGTGTCGGCGATCTCCAAAGCCGACCGCACGTCTTGGTCAACGAGCACGACGGTGCGTCCCTCGTCGCGCATCCGCGCCAGTTCCTGGTACATCAGGGCCGCGATCGCCGGCGCGACCCCCGCGCTGGGCTCATCGACGAGCACCACGTCCGGGTCGGGGACCAGCAGCCGGCCGACCTCCACGATCCGCTGCTGTCCGCCGGACAGGCTCGCGGCCGGGCGGTGCCGTGTCTGGCGCAAGACCGGGTAGCGGTCGTAAACCGCGGCCACCGCCTTAGCGGCCGCCCCGCGGTTCCGGCGGACGGGCCACGCGCCAAGCATCAAGTTGTCGTGCACGGACATCGCCGGGAACACCGAGTGCCCTTGCGGCAGGTAGGCGACCTTGTAACCCGGTCGCTCGTGTGCGGGGACCTTCGAGACGTCGGTGACGGCAGTCCCCCTGACCAGTTCCACCTGCCCGGCTACTGGCCTCAGCAAGCCGGCCAGCACCTTGAGCGCGGTGGACTTGCCCGAGCCGTTCGGACCGAGGATCACGGTCACCTCTCCCGCCGGGGCCGATATCGACAGGCCATCCAAGATGGGCTGACCGCGATGGTATTCGGCGCGGACGTCCCGCATCCGTATCGCGGCCCCGTCCCTGGCGGTTCTCGCGCTTGCCGTCGTCACGTGGCCCTGCCCTGTGCCGCCGGGTGCCTGGCGCCAAGGTAGGCGTCGATCACAGCGTCATCCCCGCAGACTTCCGCCGGGTCGCCTTCCCTGAGCACCGCGCCGCCCGCCATGCAGACGAACCTGTCCGACAGGTCGATGAGGTCGGGAATCTCGTGGCTGACGATAAGGAACGCGGTCCGGCCGTCCGCGGCCAGGCGCGTTATCCGGTCGTGCAGGACCTGCTTGACCGCCGGGTGAACGCCGGCGAACGGCTCGTCCATGAGCACCAGCGAGGGCCTGCGCACCATTGCCCGGGCAAACTCCACCAGCTTGCGCTGACCGCCGGACAGTTCGCTCGCCACGTGGTCCGCCTTCGCCGTGAGGCCGGTCAGCGCCAGCCACTCATCGATGTCACCGGCCTCGGCGCGGGCGCCGGATGACGAGCGGCCGCCTGCCGGGCGGCCCCGGCGGGTGCTGTGCCGGAGCGCCATCAGCAGGTTCTGCCGGACGGTCAGCGTGCTGAACACGTGCGGGTTCTGGAAGGTCCGCGCCACGCCGAGAGCCGCTACCCGGTAGGCGGGCAGCCGGGAGGTCTCGGTCCCGGCGACCTGGATGGAACCGCGGTCCGCCCGGTAGACGCCGGTGAGCAGGTTGATCAGCGTAGTCTTTCCTGACCCGTTCGGCCCGATGACGCCGAGCACCTGGCCCGGCGTCACCTCTAGGCTGACCTCACGGATGGCTTCCACCCCTCCGAACCTCTTGCCAACCGCCCGAACCGCGAGTGCGGGCGCCGCTTGAGGCTGTGTCATGGAACCGCCAGCTTCGCCGTCGCCACGCTGGCAGGCCAGACCGGCCGCTGCACGCCGTTGACCGTCTGCGTGATCACCTCGGAGAAATTGGTCGTGCCGTTCTTGTTATAGGTGATGTTGCCGACCACCGTGTGGAAGGTGTGCGAGTAGATGTAGTCCTTGAGTGCTTGCTGGTTCAGCGTCTTCGCGCCTTCGACCGCCTGCTGCAAGACCTGGAGCGCCGCGTACGCCACATAGTCGTAGGCGGGCACGGTCGTCTCTCCCCTGGCTTTGGAGAACGCGTCTACCTGCGCCATCCCGGGGAAGCCCTGTGACGGCCACGCCACGGTCGTACCGACCACGTAGTTCGTCGCAGAGCCGAGCGAAGGCCAGTTCGGCAGCGTCGTGGCCTGCGAGCCGCAGGTGCACATCACCTTCGGGGCGTAGCCGAGGATGTGTGCCTCCTTGACGATCTGGTCCTCGTCGTTCGGCAGTCCCAGGATCAGCAGCATGTCCGCGCCGGACGCCTTGGCGCGGGTGATCGCCGACGTGAAGTCGGTGGTCGTGGCGGAGTATGTCTGGCTGTACACGACCTTCATGCCCGCCTGCCGGGCGAACTGGACCGCCCCGCCCTGGCCGTCGTAACCGTCGCGGTCGACGATCGTGAACGGGTTGTCGTTGGTCAAGATGGCGACCTTGGTCGGCCGCTCGCTGGCGGGCAATTGCTCTACCGCCTTGAACAGCCCCTCGGTGTAGTACGGTTCCTGGTACGTGTACGTGCCGACCATCCAGCCGTCCGCCTGGTCGAAGTACTGCTCCCCCACGAAACCGCCGTTGAACAGTATCTTCCCCGCGGCCCTTGCCAGCGGCACGACCGGAACTCCGATGAAGGTGGCATACGGCGCGAGCAGCAGGTCCACGTTGTCCTGCGTGAGCAGGGTCTGGTAATCCGACTGTGCCGTGGAAGGCGTGCTGTTGTCGTTCAGGATGTCCAGGGAAACCTTGCGGCCGAGCAGCCCGCCGCTGGCGTTGACCTGCTTCGCCCAGTAGTTGTAGACGGCGTTGTACTCCACCGAGGTCTCGCTGAGCGCGCCGGTCAGGCCCAGGGTGCCGCCGATCGTGATCGGCGAGGACGAGGAGGAGGA
>DATGLH010000108.1:0-29728 GCA_035294225.1 Trebonia sp. | reverse complement strand
GCCAACCGCGCTGGCGGCGGGGCCAACCGCGCTGGCGGCGGGGCCAACCGCGCTGGCGGCGGGGCCAACCGCGCTGGCGGCGGGGCCAACCGCGCTGGCGGCGGGGCCAACCGCGCTGGCGGCGGGGCTGACCGCGCTGACCGGGCTGGCCGGCGAGGCTGACCGCGCTGGCCGGCAAGGCCGGCCGGCCGTTAGCCGTCTACCTCACTCCTGGCCCGGCGGATCAGGTCCCGGGAATCGCGCGCTGACAGCGCGGAGGCGCGGATGAGGTTGATCACCGTCATGAGCTTGGCCACCTCCTCGCGTTCCTCTACGATCCGTCCGCCGCCGTAACATTTCGTATAGCAGACGCTTGGCGACGTCCCGAACTCGTACACCGAGATCGGCCCGTCGGCGCCGGCGTGATTGTCGGCCGTGAACGGCAGTACCTGAAGCAGGATGCCCGGCGTGTCCGCGGCTTCGAGCAGCCTGTCAAGCTGGCGGCGCATGACGGCGGGGCCGCCGACGACGTGGCGCAGGACGCTCTCGTCCAGCACGTACCACAGCAGCGGCGCGGCTTCGCCCGCGAGTATCTCCTGGCGCGCCATCCGCCCGGCGACAAGGCGGTCGATCTCATGATCGCCGTCCTGCGGCCGCCCGGACCTGAGCAGCGCGCGGGCGTAATCCTCGGTTTGCAGCAAGCCGGGAACCGCGCCAAGCCGCCAGCCGTGGATGCGGACCGCTTCCCGCTCGAACGGGAGGGCCGGCGTGAAGAACGCCGGATACGCCTCCCGGGCGGCCAGGTCCTGCAACGTGGCGAAGGTCCCCGGCGTGTTGAACACCTCGTCGCACCGGGCCGCGAAGTCCGCGGTCGGCGCCTTGTCCATCGTCTCGATCCCGCTGACGAGCGAGGCCGAGTACCCCAGCTTCCCGCCCGTCTCCACCTGGGTCCAGTTCATGCGCTGCCGCCACGCCCGCAGCTGCGAGGCGAAGGCCGCCAGCGAGGTCGTCCTCGCGCTGGGGATGCCCGTCTCCACCTGCCCACCCCCCAATAACACCACGATGGGTATCCCTGCACATACAGAGCGTGCAGTGCGTTCCGCCCCCAACCGTAGTGCGCGCCTGGCATGTTTGCATGAGAAACCCCCCAGAGTGTCAACGCGCGAAACGAAGGCTCGCACCGTGATCATGTACCTCTGGACAGCGCCAGGCCGCGGCACAGCCGCGTTCTGCAGGGCCACCGGGGTCAGCGACGACCAGGCCAGCGCCCGCAATGCTGTCGAGCGACTGCTCCGTACCGGGCAGGCAGGCACTGCCTACATCGAAACCGCCTACACCGCGATGGCCGCGGCCACCCTCAACTTCTGCTACGTCCGCACCGGAACAGGCTGGTGGGCCCGGCTCGGCCAGGCCGGCCAGGTGGTGTGGACGCCTTTTACGGCGCGCAGCTGATCAGCGGCGGGCGGCCGGCGGCGCAGGCCGCCGGCCCGGCAAAGCCCCGTGGCGGCAGGCGCCCCTCCCGGCCTACTCCGCTCTCACGGAGCCCGGGCGGACCAGGGCGGTGGCCATGGCCGCGATGCCCTCGCCGCGGCCGGTAAGGCCCAGCCCGTCGGTGGTGGTGGCCGACAGGCTCACCGGGGCGCCGGACAGTGCCTTGCTGAGCACCGCGATAGCCTCGGCCCGGCGCGGCCCGATTCTTGGCCGGTTGCCGATTACACAGACAGCGAGGTTCCCGATGACGAATCCCGCGGCGGCGACCAGCCGCGCGGTCTCCCGCAGCAGCGCGACTCCGGACGTGCCCGCCCACTCCGGACGCGACGTGCCGAAGTGCGCGCCGAGGTCACCCAGCCCTGCCGCCGACAGCAGGGCATCGCAGGCCGCGTGGGCCGCGGCATCGCCATCGGAGTGTCCTGCCAGCCCGGTCTCTCCGGGCCACTCCAGGCCCGCCAGGTACAGGGTGCGGCCCGGTTCGAAAGGATGCACGTCTACGCCCAGCCCTACCCGCGGCATATCTTCCACCGCAGCAGGGTACCGGCTTAGCTGGTGAAGTTCGTCAGCTGCTCGTCGAGCAGCGCTTCGGCCTTGTCCTCGTTGGTCTTCTCGGCCAGCGCCAGCTCGCTCACCAAGATCTGCCTGGCCTTGGCCAGCATGCGCTTCTCTCCGGCGGAGAGCCCGCGCTCCTTGTCCCTGCGCCACAGGTCCCTGACGACTTCGGCGACCTTGTTCACGTCACCGGACGCGAGCTTTTCCAGGTTGGCCTTGTACCGCCGTGACCAGTTCGTGGGCTCTTCGGTGTGCGGCGCCCGGAGCACCTCAAACACCCGCTCCAGCCCTTCCTGGCCCACCACATCCCGCACACCGACAAGTTCCGCGTTGTCCGCGGGCACCCGTACGGTCAGGTCACCCTTGTCGACCTTCAGGACCAAGTAGGTCTTCTCCTCGCCCTTAATCGTGCGAGTTTCGACGGCTTCGATGCGAGCAGCCCCATGGTGGGGGTAAACGACGGTATCGCCGACCTTAAAAGACATCTGGCAAGTACCCCTTCCGCTGGAGGCTATCCTACCACGGTCTGGACCGCCGATAAAACGCTCTTGCCGGCAAATATGCAGGTCAATGCGCAAATTTCGAGCATGCGCCAACTTGTTCGACTGGCGTCTGCACCAGCCGGCGCGGCGCCCGGCGGCTAATGCGCTCAACCGGCCGGCTGATGGCCGTCGGTACCGCGGTCTCGTACGTCGCCGCTGACTATAGAGATCCAGTCTACCTTAGATTCCCCTCCGCTCCGGGAATCGCCGCCCGTGAGTCGGCATCGGGACCGTCGCTGACCCATACTTGAAGCAAGGGTTCACAGCCCTGGCCGCAGCCGGAAACAGCCGGAAGAGGTACCCGTGAGCTTCGCCAGCGAACCGGGACGGGATGACAGCAACCTGCCCCCGGTGAACATCGTGATCCCGGACGACGCCCGGGAACTCGATCGCGACGTGCTCGCGTACCGCCGCGAACTGCGCGCCCGGCGCCGGCGGCAGCGGCTCATGCGGCTTTTCCGCCCGTTCACCCAGCGGGGGTTCAGCGGGCACGCCGCGGTCCTGCCGCTGATCGCGACCTGCGTCGCGCTGTCGCTGCTGGCAGGGGCCATGCTGTCGGTGGTGACCATAGGGCCCGCCTCGGCGCCGACCGTGACCAGCCCCCCGCAGGCTTCCGCCAGCCCAGCCGCGCGGCCGGCCGACCTCACCAGCCTGCCGGCCGCGACCGTGCGGCTCGACGGCCAGGCGGTGCCGGTGCGGAGCCTGGTGAGCTCGGCACTCGCGCTGGTGCCCGCCGACTGCGGCTGCGGGCCTGCCCTGCGGCGGCTGGCCGCTCAGGCGACAGCGGCACACGTCGGCCTTTACTTCGTGGGGTACGGCGCGGCCATCCCCCAGCTAGCCGACCTGACCGCACGGTACGGCGGCGGTGCCGCCATGGCCGTCTACGACACGGGCGACGTGCTCGCCCCCAGGTACCACCCGGTCGGCGTCACCGTGCTCCTCGTCTACAGCGACGCCACCGCCCGGGTCCGCCGCGACCTCCCGCCGGGCTTCGAGCTGGTCCCCGAGCTGCGCCAGCTCACGCGGCCCGGCGCCTGACCGAGCGGGGCAGGCCGGCGCTGCGGGCGAGCCGGGTACCGATACGATTTCTACGGCTTGTAGTCGACCGGCAGGCCACGTGCTCGCCACGGGAGTGAACGCACCCCTCCCGTCATCCATACCGAGGAGGCATCCGCCGTGATCCGCAGCAGCTTCGGGAGAACCGCTGCTCGCCGCACGCTGATTGGCGCCCTGGCCCTGCTGCTCCCGGCCATCGCCGGGTGCGAAGCCGGGCTCAACGCCCCGACGCTCCAGTTCCATCAGCCGTCCGGCCCCGCCTACGCCAGCGTCAACGGGATCTCCATCGACAACGCGTTCGTGCTCGGCGCGCCGTCCGGCTCATCGGTGCCGTCCGGATCGTCCGCCAGCATGTTCCTGTCGCTCTTCAACGCCGGGACGAGCAGCGACGAGCTGGTGAGCGTCTCGGCGCCGGGCACGGCGGCCAGCGTCAAGGTCACCGGCGGCACGGTGAGCCTTCCCGTGAACTCCCTCGTCAGCCTGTCCGGGCCGCAGCCATCGGTCGTGCTCAGCGATCTCACCAAGCCCCTCACCGGCGGAGAGTCCATCCCGGTGACGCTGCATTTCCAGCACGCGGGCTCGGTGACGCTCAAGGTACCGGTGCAGCCGCAGTCGTACGACTATGCCACGTTCTCGCCGCCGCCGAGCCCGGGCGCCTCGCCGACGGCCACGCCCGCGAAGGTCCCGCAGCCGCACCCCTCGACGGCGGAGCAGCAGACGGGCGCCGCGACCCCGACCGCCACGCCTACCCCGTGACCCGTGCCGCCCGCCCGTGGCCGCGCCCGGCAGGCCCCGTGGCCGCGCCGGGGCGCGGCCACGGGCGGGCGCGACCGGCCGCCCGGACAGCCCCGCCCCGGACAGCCCGGACAGCCCTGACGTTCCCGCCCGGACAGCCCTGACGTTGTCCCGGGCGCCTGACGTTGTCCCGGGCAGTCAGGCGACGGACTCGAACTTGTAGCCCAGCCCGCGGACGGTGACGATGTGCCGGGGTTTCGCGGGATCGGTCTCGATCTTGGCCCTGAGCCGCTTGATGTGCACGTCCAGGGTCTTCGTGTCGCCCACGTAGTCGGCGCCCCACACCCGGTCGATGAGCTGCATCCTGGTCAGCACCCGGTCAGCGTTGCGCAGCAGCACCTGGAGCAGCTCGAATTCCTTCAGCGGCAGCTGGACCGGCTCGCCTCGGACGCTGACCACGTGGCGCTCCACGTCCATCCGGACCGGACCCGCTTCCAGCGCCGCCTCGGCCGCCTCCTCCACATCGCCGCGGCGGCGCAGCACGGCGCGCATCCGGGCCACCAGCTCGCGGGACGAGAACGGCTTGGTGACGTAGTCGTCGGCGCCGAGTTCCAGGCCGACCACCTTGTCGATCTCGCTGTCCTTCGCGGTCAGCATGATGACCGGCACGTTGGACCGTTCCCGGAGCGACCGGCACACCTCGCTGCCCGGCAGCCCGGGCAGCATGAGGTCGAGCAGCACCAGGTCGGCCCCGGTGCGGTCGAACGTCTCGAGCGCATCCGGGCCGGTCGCGCAGACGGCCACCTCGAACCCCTCCTTGCGGAGCATGTAGGAGATCGCGTCGCTGAACGACTCCTCGTCCTCGACCACGAGCACGCGTGTCACTGAAGTCCCTCCTGACGGGATCGGGCGGAAGTTCTAGGCGCGCATCCGATCGGCGCTCGTGCCGTCATGATCGCTCCGCACGCAGTGGTAGCCACAGGGTAAAGGTCGAGCCCGCGCCCTCCACGCTTCGCACCGTCACACGGCCGCCGTGCGCGGCCGTCACGTGCTTCACGATGGCGAGTCCGAGCCCGGTGCCGCCGGTGGCCCGCGAGCGGGCCGGGTCGACGCGGTAGAAACGCTCGAATATCCGCTCAAGGTCGCGTTCGGGGATGCCGATGCCCTGATCGGTCACGCTGATCTCGACGCCGCCGTCGCCCGGCTTCTTCACGCTCACCACCACCCGGGTGCGCTCCGGGCTGTACACCACGGCGTTCTCGAGCAGGTTGCGAACCGCGGTCACCAGCAGGTCTTCCTCGCCGAGCACGGTCAGCCCGCGGACTCCGGCGGACGCCAGCGTGATGCCGCGCGCGTTCGCCTTCATCCGGCACCGGTCCAGGGCCTCGGCGACGACCGCGTCCACCTCCACCGGGCGCGGGTCGGGAATCGGCTCGGCCGCCTGGATCCGGGACAGCGTGATGAGGTCCTGGACGAGGAAGGTGAGCCTGGCCGCTTCCTGGCGCATCCGGCCGGCGAACCGGCGGACCGCCTCGGCGTCATCGGCGGCGTCCTCGATGGTCTCCGCCAGCAAGGCGAGCGCGCCCACGGGGGTCTTGAGCTCGTGGCTGACGTTGGCCACGAAGTCCCGGCGGACCTCCTCCACCCGGCGGCTCTCGGTCTGGTCTTCGGCGAGCACCAGGACCAGGCCGCCGCCGACGGTCCCGGACAACGGCGCGACCCGCACCGCGAAGCTGGTGGTGCGGCCGCCGAACCCGGGAACCGGGACCTCGACCTGGCCCTCGCGGATCTCGCCGTCGCGCCGGACCTGCCGTGCCAGGGCGAGCAGTTCGCTCACCACCAGGCGGTCGCCCTTGACGAGCCCGAACGTCCGGGCCGCCGCGCTTGCCCTCAGCACCCGGTCCTCTCTGTCCACCACCACGGCGCATGAGGAGAGCACCGAAAGAACGGACGCGATTCCCGGGGGGAGCTTAACCGGCTGCTGCGCTCCGCGCAGCCGCGCGCCGCGGGACTGCCGCGCCCCGCTGCCAGCCCGTGTCCTCAGCGCCACGCCAGGCCCCGCGGCAAGGGTGTTGTGGACGGCGACGCCAGCGCACACCGGTGTGACCAGTCCATACTCACGTATCTCATGGTAGGCGGACCTGCCGGGGCGCCCACAATCGGGAGGTTGCGGGAAAATCGACTCTTTCCCTGATGTTCACTTCCCGGACGACTCCCCGTCGCCCCCCGGACGCGCGGGGGTCATCTTGCCGCCGCGCAGCCGTCAACTTCGGCCGGACGGGGGCAGCCGCACGTGCCGGCCGGCGAATGGCACCCAGCGCGGCGCATGTGAGCACACCCAGCGCGGCGCATGTAGGCAACAGCACACCGCCACGGCATCCGGGGCCGCGTCAGCGGCCCTGGTTCTTGACGGCCTCGGCGGCGGCGACCGCGGCTTCCGGGTCGAGATAGCGACCGCCGGCCACGACCGGGCGGAAGGAGGCATCGAGCTCGTACAGCAGCGGGATGCCGGTGGGGATGTTGAGCTCGGCGATCGCCGCGTCGCTGATCCCGTCCAGGTGCTTGACCAGTGCCCGCAGCGAGTTGCCGTGGGCCACCACCAGGACCGTCAGGCCGGCCGCGAGGTCGGGAACGATGGCGTCGTACCAGTACGGGAGCAGCCGGGCGACGACATCGCGCAGGCATTCGGTGCGCGGCATGAGCTCCGGCGGCAGCGTCGCGTACCTGGGATCGCCGGCCTGGGAGAGCGGATCGTCGTCCGCGATCGGCGGCGGCGGGACATCGTACGACCGGCGCCAGGTCATGAACTGCTCGTCGCCGAACTCCTCGCGGGTCTGCGCCTTGTCCTTGCCCTGCAAGGCGCCGTAGTGACGCTCGTTCAGCCGCCATGAGCGGCGTACCGGCAGCCAGCTCAGCCCGGCCGCCTCCAGCGTCACGTTCGCGGTCTGGATGGCGCGGGTGAGCACCGAGGTGTGGACGACGTCAGGGCGCAGCCCGGCGTCGACGAGCATCCGCCCGGCGGCGGCCGCCTCCTGCATGCCCTTCGCCGCCAGCCCGACGTCCACCCAGCCGGTGAACAGGCCCTTGGCGTTCCACTCACTCTCACCATGACGCAACAGCACGAGGGTTCCCATGCCGGCCAGCCTAACTGGCGGCCGGAACCGCGCGCAGGGGTCATAGGTCCCGGGAACACGAACGGGCCGGCGGGGGTTGGCATTGCGGGGGCCGAAGGGAACATGAAAAGGGCAGGCGGGGTTGGTTACAACTGTGTCTACGGTGCCCAGGGGCGTCCCGCGGCGGATCGCCATTCTCAGCGTCCATACATCACCGCTCGACCAGCCCGGCACCGGTGACGCCGGCGGCCTGAACATCTACGTGGTCGAGGTGGCCAAACGGCTCGCGGCCCGCGGCACCGAGGTCGAGATCTTCACCCGCGCCGTGTCCCGGGACACCCCGCCGCTGGCCAAGATCGCGCCCGGGGTCCTGGTGCGCAGCGTCGTGGCCGGCCCGTTCGAAGAACTGGACAAGACCGAGCTGCCCGCTCAGGTCTGCCAGTTCACCCTCGAGGTGCTCCGGGCCGAGGCCGAGGCCGAGCCGGGCAGGTACGACCTGGTGCATGCCCACTACTGGCTTTCCGGCAAGGTCGGAGCGGCCGTGAAGGAGCGCTGGGGCGTCCCGCTCGTGCAGTCCATGCACACGCTGGGGAAGGTGAAGAACGCCGCCCTCGCCGTCGGCGAGGGCGCCGAGCCGGACGACAGGATCCGGGGAGAGCACGAGGTGGTGGCCGCCGCCGACCGGCTGATCGCCAACACCGCCGAGGAAGCACGCCAGCTCACCGAGCTCTACGGGGCCGATCCCGGCAAGGTCAGGGTCGTCAACCCGGGCGCGGACCTGAGCGTCTTCCGGCCCGGGCCGCCGGATGCCAGGCGCCGGGCACGGCAGAAGCTCGGTATCGCCCAGGACGCCGTGGTCTTGATGTTCGCCGGCCGGGTGCAGCCGCACAAGGGACCGGACATCGTGCTCAAGGCAGCGGCCCGGCTGATCGAAGCGGACCCGGAGCTGGCCAAGCGCCTGCAGGTGGTGCTGGTCGGCGGCCCGAGCGGACGCGCCGAGCGCGCCGACCCCGACCGGATGCGCGAGCTGGCGGCGAAGCTCGCCATCAGCGACATCGTCCGGTTCGAGCCGCCGTGCCCGCAGCCCGAACTGGCCGAGTGGTACCGCGCGGCCACGGTGGTGCTGACCCCGTCGCACTCGGAGTCGTTCGGGCTGGTCGCCCTCGAGGCTCAGGCCTGCGGCACACCCGTGGTGGCGGCCCGCGTGGGCGGGCTGCGCACCGTCGTCAGGGACGGGCACTCCGGTGTGCTGGTAGACGGCCATGACCCGGCGGAGTGGGCGCGAGTGCTCGGACGCCTGGTGACGGCACCGCGCCGCCTGCGGGCCCTGTCGGCGGGCGCGCTGCGGCATGCGTCGGCGTTCGGCTGGCCCGCGACGGTGGAGCGGCTGGCTACGGTGTATACCGGTGCCATGGACGAGGTAGCAGCCCGGGTCGGAGCATAACGCCCATGGCATCGCATACCGCCAAGCCAGCGCACGCCGCGGAGCCGCACGGTGCCGCCCGGCCGGCGCGCCGCGTCCTGGCGCCCGGCGACGCGATCGGAGCCGTGCTGGACGGGCTCGGCCTGGGATACGAGCGTCCCGAGCCCGGCGCCTACCTGGTCCGCCTGGAAGGGCAGCACAAGCTCGCCACGATGACCTGGCTGATCGCCGGGCGGCACAGCCTGCTCGTGGAGGCGTTCTTCTGCCGCCAGCCCGATGAGAACCACGCCGCCTTCTACCGGTTCCTCCTTGAGCGGAACGGCCGCATGTACGGCGTGCACTTCGCCCTCGACCGGACCGGGGACGTCTACCTGACGGGCCGGCTCCCGCTGGCCGCGATCAGCGAGGAGGAGATCGACCGGCTGCTCGGCTGCGTGCTCACCTATTCGGACGAGTCGTTCAACGAAGCGCTCAAGATCGGCTTCGGCTCGGCCATCCGGCGCGAATGGGCCTGGCGCGAAAAGCGCGGCGAGAGCCTCGCCAACCTGCGCGCCTTCGCCGACTTCGCCACGGCACCGGAAGGCACGGCACCGGAAGGCGCCGGCCCGGCGGCCGACAGCACCCATCAGGCTGGGCCGCCATGATCGCGCAGCCCGTGCCCGTCCACATCCACGTGCACGTCCACGTAACCGTGCACCTGCTGCTGTGCGTCATCTTCGCGCTGCTCACCTCCGCCAGCAACGCCAGCGCCGCGGTCCTGCAGCGCAAGGCGGCCGCCCAGGTGCCGCCAGAACGTTCCATGCATGTCTCCCTGATCGCCGACCTGATCAGGCGCAGGGTATGGCTGGCGGGCATCGGCCTGGTCGTCGTGGCCGCGCTGTGCCAGGCGGCCGCCCTGGCGACCGGCCCGATCGCCCTGGTGCAGCCGATCTTCATCATCGAGCTGCCGCTCACGCTGGTGCTCGCCACGCTGGCCATCCGCAGCCGCGAGGCGTTCCGCAGGCTGCCGTGGACGGCCATCATCACCACCACGGTCGCGCTGGGCGCCGGGCTGGCGATCGCCTCGCCCAGCGGTGCCACCGACGCCGCGCAGAACCAGAGCTGGATCATCGCCTTGATCGCAACCGCCGGCTTCGAGGCCACGCTGATCACGGTGGCACTGGGCGTCCGCGGTGAGCCGCGCGCGGCGCTCCTCGGCCTGGCGGCCGCATGCGGATACGCGCTGACCGCGGCGCTGATGAAGAACGCCATGGCCGACCTCAACGCCGGCGCGGTGCGGTTCTTCACGAACTGGCACATCTACGCGACGTCCGTGGCAGGGGTCGGCGCGCTGTTCCTGCTCCAGAACGCGCTTCAGGCCGGCAGCCTCGTCGCCTCGCAGCCGATGCTCACCGTCGGCGACGCGCTGATAAGCATCGGTTACGGCGTCACCCTGTTCAGCGAGAACCTGCGCACCGGATGGTGGCTGGCGCCGGAGCTCGTCGCGCTCGCGGCGATCATCATCGGCTGCGTGCAGATCGCGAAGTCCCCGCTGGCTTCGGAGCCTTCCGGTCTGGTTGCGCAAACTCCCTCGACGGTACAGTGAACATGTGAATAGGCTGGGCGATCTAGAGCGGGCCATCATGGAAGTCCTCTGGCAGACGGAGTCGTCGCTGACCGTCAGAGAGGTCAGCAACGGTCTCACGCAGCGCAACCTGGCGCACACCACCGTGATGACCGTGCTCGACCGGCTGGCGAAAAAGGGGTTCGCGCGCAGGGAACGGGACGGCCGCGCCTGGCGGTACCGGCCCGCCGCGACCCGCGAGGCATACGTGGCGGAGCTGATGCTGACCGCGCTCGAACAGACCGGCGACCGGGACGCCGCGCTCGCCCGCTTCGCGCAGAGCGTGTCCGGCGCCGAGGCGGTAGTGCTGCGCCAGGCGCTGGCGGAGCTTGAGGCGGAGCGCGGCGGGCAGCAGGCCGCAGGAGACAGCGGGAACGGATTATGGCGGGACTGGCCGACGCGGCCCTGCTGGCCGCGATCGCCGTAGGAAGCGCACGGGGCGCGAGCGCCCTGCAGCGTGCCTCCTGGCCGCGCAGGTCCCCGGCGGCTGCGATCTTGCTGTGGCAGGCGCTCGGCCTGGCGGGCGGCCTGGCCACGGTCGGGGCGCTGCTCGCGGTCGGCGTCAGCGAGCCGGGGTCACGGCCAGCCGGGGTGCTGAGCGGCCTTGGCGCGCTGCCCGGCGAGCTGGCTTCCGGCCGGTTCCTCGCCGCGCACGAGCCGCCGGTGGTCATCGTCGCCCGGGCGGCGACGATCGTCGCCGGGCTCACCCTGCTCTCGACGCTGTGGTGGATGCTGGTGACGGCGTTCGCCGACGCGATCGGCGCGCGGCGTCGGCAGCGGGAACTGCTCGCGCTGCTCGCGCACGGCGATCCGAAGGCACCCGGCGCGCTCGTCGTGGACTACCCGGCCGCGGCGGCGTACTGCCTGCCGGGCATCCGCTCGCAGATCGTGGTCAGCGTCGGCACGCTCGATCTGCTCGCCCCCGCCGAACTGGCCGCGGTGCTCGCCCACGAACGCGCTCACCTGCGCGCCCGGCACGACTTGGTGCTCATCCCGTTCACCTCACTGCGGCGCGCGTTCCCGCGGTCCCGGGTGGTCGCCCAGGCGCACCGGACCGTGGCGCTGCTGGTGGAGATGATGGCCGACGACCGGGCGCTGCGCGTGCGCGGGCTGCTGGCCAGGGAACTGGCGACCGCGCTGCTCCGGTTCGGCACGGCCGGATCCGCGTGCCCCCCGGCCGGCGCGCTGGCGGCGGCCGGGACCGAAGGCGAGCTCACGGCGCGGGTGAACCGGCTGCTCACCCCGCCGCCGCCGCTGCCCCGCCCGGTTCAGGCCATGGTCATCCTGGCAGCCGCGTT
Source organism: Trebonia sp. (assembly GCA_035294225.1). GTDB lineage: Bacteria > Actinomycetota > Actinomycetes > Streptosporangiales > Streptosporangiaceae > Trebonia. The sequence goes on along the minus strand of DATGLH010000108.1, from coordinate 17,936 downwards.
GCTCGTGGCCGCACCGCTGCTGCTGCTGGTGATACCCGCTTAACGACACATCCCGAACGGACGGCGGTGGCTGCCACCGTCCGTTCGGGATCTTGCCTGGCTTGCTTACCAGGGGCCGTAAGGACCCGAGCTGCTGCCGCCGCGACGGAACTCCCGCACCTTCGGCCGCACATCGGCCAGGTAGATCGCGGCGGCCACGAAGGCGGCCACCGAGAGGATGCCGGTCGCGCCGCCGTAGGCGGCCGCGTAGAGCCCGAGCACGAAGGCGACGCCGAGGATGATCAGCCAGAGCTGCTTGGTCTGTTTGCCTGCCGCGGTGAATGCCTGGGCGGGCCTGGTGATGGCGTCGATGAAGGCCCACGCCTCCACGGCGAACGCCGCCACTGCCAGCGCGACGAAAAAGTACGTGAGCGGGGCGTAGACCCCGTTGCCCATTATTCCGACCACGCGTCCACGCTACCTTGTCCGGCGTTCGCTAGGAGGGATCCGCGGGCTCGGCCTGCGAGGCGCTTACCACCGATATCACCTCGGCGGTCGGCGGCGCCGGCTGGCTTTCCCTGCGGAAGGATTCGTATATCTCGATCAAGACCTGCTTTTGCCGTTCGGTCAGATGCGGATCGGTAAGCAGCGCCGACCGCACCCCGGAGTCGCCGGGACGGTCCTCGAGGATGCCGGCCTGCACGTACAGCGCCTCCGCCGAGATCCGCAGTCCCTTGGCGATCTGCTGGAGGATCTCCGCGCTCGGCTTGCGCAGGCCGCGTTCGATCTGGCTGAGGTACGGGTTGGAGACCCCGGCCGCCTGAGCCAGCTGGCGCAGCGAGATCTTCGCCTGCTCCCGCTGCTGCCGGATGTAGTCGCCGATGGTGTTCATGCCGTCCATGCTAGCCCGCCCGCTTGCAAATGCAAGCCTCCAGCAAGCATCCCGGTCCGCGCTTCCCGCAGCATCCCGGTCCGCGCTTCCCGCAGCACCGAAAAATCTTTCATCAAGAAGAGAAAATCCGGTATAAGCGCGAAATCTTACACGATCATGGTTCGCGGCGGTCGATGCCGAGGAACTCACGGGCCTCGGCGGGGGTCATCGGCGGGCGTTGCGCGATGTTAGCCAGGTCCGCCGCGCGCTCGACGAGTTCGGCGTTGTGGGTGACCGGGCGTCCCCTGGCGAAGGTGAGCGTGTCCTCCATGCCCACCCGCAGGTGACCGCCCGCCGCCAGGGCGGCGAACATCACCGGCAGCGTCGTCCGGCCGATCCCGGTGGCCGACCAGGTGGCGCCGTCGGGCAGCGCCCGCACCGCCGCGACCAGCGTGGCCGCGTCGCCTGGCATGCCGCCGGGCACGCCCATCACCAGGTCGCAGTGCACATGCCCGCCCGCTGGCGGGCCGAACTCGCCGAGCAGCCGGTGCAGCGTCGCGATGTGCCCGAGGTCGAACAACTCGAACTCGGGCACCACGCCACGCTCCTTGGTGAGCTGGTACAGGTCCTTGACGAAACCCCAGGGATTGGCGAACACCTCGTCGCCGAAGTTGACGGTTCCGCAGGTCAGCGAGCAAGCGTCCGGCTGGGCATCGAGGACGGCGAGCCTCGCGTCGAATCCGTCGGTGACCGCGCCGCCCGTGGATAGCTGGACGATCAGATCGGTCTTGGCGCGCAGCGCGGCCACCGTGTCCTTCAGCCGGCCGACGTCCAGTGTGGGCTTAGCCTCGTCGTCCCTGATGTGCACGTGGATGACGGCGGCGCCCGCCCGCTGGCACCGCACCGCTGTCTCGGTCAGCTCCGCGAGGGTGACCGGAAGGGCCGGGACCAGCGCCTTGTCCGCCTCAGCGCCGGTCGCCGCGACGGTGATCAACGTACCAGTGGTCATTGTCTAGCCCCTTTGCCAGCTCTGCTTGTCCCGCCCGCGGGTTACGCCGCGGTGACGGAGGCCAGGTGGTTCCTGGCGAAGGCCAGGGTCTCGGCCAGGTCCGCGAGACGGATGTCTTGGGTGGCCGCGCGGCGGGTGTTCACCTCGGCGACCACGATGCCCTGGTAGCCGGTCGCGGCGATGCCGCGCAGCAGTTCGGCGCAGGGCTGCCTGCCCCGGCCGGGCACCAAGTGCTCGTCGGGCACCGTGCCCGCGGATATGCCGGTGCCGTCGGCCAGGTGTACGTGCGCCAGCCTGGCACCGAGGTTGTTGGCCATCACGATCGCGTCCGACCCGGACGCGGCCGTGTGGGACAGGTCCAGGGTGACGTTGGGCACGTCCATGGCGGCCGGGTCCCAGTGCGGCGCGTACCCGGACACCTCGGCGGTACCGGCCCTGATGGGGAACATGTTCTCGACGGCGAAGACCACGTCGGTCTCTTCGGAGATCCTGGCCAGGCCTTGCTCGAACCCGCGGACGTAGTCCCGCTGCCAGCGGAACGGCGGGTGCAGCACGACGACCCGCGCCCCGAGCCGCTCGGCCAGTTCCTTGGCGCGCAGCAGCTTGCCCCATGGCTCCCGGCCCCAGACGAGCTGGGTCAGCAGCAGGCTAGGCGTGTGCACGGCGAGGACTGGTATCTGGTGGTAGTCGGCCAGCCTCGCCAGGGCGTCGGCGGACTGGCTGACCGGATCGGTGTAGACCATCACCTCGAGCCCGTCGTAACCGAGGCGCGCGGCGGCGGCGAAGGCGTCGGGAGTCCGTTCGGGATAGACGGATGAGGTTGACAGCGCGACGGGTATCGCAGATTGCCCGGCCAACGCGTCTCCTCTCTCCTTGCCGGCACGGCCCGGCCGGCTTGCCCGCGGAGCCAGCCGGCCGCCGTTCCAGTTGCCCGGACCCCAGCTTATGCGGGCGGCACGGCCCGATTGTCGGACCCGGCCGTTATCGTTTCGCTATGGCGAAGTCGACGGCGGGCTTCCGGTGCACCGAGTGCGGCTGGCAGACGCCCAAGTGGACCGGGCGGTGCGGTGAGTGCCAGGCCTGGGGCACGGTCGAGGAGACGGCGGTGCCGCGGCTGGTCCGCGCCGGGATCCGGGCCGCGGGCTACGGCGGTCCCGGCGCCGGCGGCGCCGGGCGGCTTGGCGGCGGCCCGGTGAGCACGGCCGCGATGCCGATCGGGAAGGTCGACGCGGCACAAGCGTCCGCGCGGCCGACCGGCCTCGACGAGCTGGACCGGGTGCTCGGCGGAGGCCTGGTGCCCGGCGCGGTGCTGCTGCTGGCCGGCGAGCCGGGGGTCGGGAAGTCGACCCTGCTGCTCGAGGCGGGCGCCCTGGTCGCCGCGGCGGGGCCGGTGCTTTACATCACAGGCGAGGAGTCCGCCGCGCAGGTCCGGCTGCGCGCGGACCGGATCGGCGCGGTACACGAGAGCCTCTACCTCGCTGCGGAGACCGACCTGGACGCGGTCATCTCGCATGTCGAATCCGTGCGGCCCAGGCTGCTGATCATCGACTCGGTGCAGACGATCGCGGCGGGCGGCGTTGACGGCGTCCCCGGAGGCGTCACCCAGGTCCGCGAAGTCGCCGCGGCGCTGACCGCGGTGGCCAAGGACCGGGCGATGGCTACCATCCTGGTCGGCCACGTGACCAAGGACGGCGCGGTGGCGGGCCCGCGCACGCTTGAGCACCTGGTCGACGTGGTGCTGCACTTCGAGGGCGACAGGCACTCGCGGCTGCGGATGGTCCGCGCGGTCAAGAACCGGTATGGTCCGACCGATGAGGTCGGCTGCTTCGACCTTGGCGAGTACGGCCTGATCGGTCTCGCCGACCCCAGCGGCCTGTTCCTGTCCCGGCACCGTGAGCCGGTGCCCGGCACCTGCGTCACGGTAACCCTGGAGGGACGGCGGCCCCTGCTCGCCGAGGTGCAGGCGCTGGTGGCCCCGTCAGTGCTCGACGTGCCGCGCCGGGTAACGTCCGGGCTGGACTCCTCCCGTGTCGGCATGGTGCTCGCGGTACTGCAGCGCCGCGCCGACGTCAAGATGGGCAAGACGGACGTCTACGCCGCGACCGTGGGCGGGGTGCGGCTTACCGAGCCGTCCGTCGACCTGGCGGTCGCGCTCGCGCTAGCCAGTTCGCTGGGGAACCTGTCGGTCCCGCAGGGGGTGATCGCGGTTGGCGAGGTCGGCCTGGCCGGCGAGGTGCGGAACGTGGCAGGCGTGCCGCGGCGGATCACCGAGGCCGAGCGAATGGGCTTCCGCCGGGCGATAGTGCCGGCCGGGTCGGCCGCCGGAACCTCCAGCGCCCCGGCCATGGAGGTCGTGGAGGTGGAAGACGTCCGGCACGCCATCAGGGCGGCCTTGCGCGACTAGCGCCGTCGCGCGAAGAAAAGCGTGTGGCCCGGCAGGCAGCATGTGGCCCGGCAGGCGGAACAACCAGCCCGGCGCCGTGGATAATGCTCCTCGTGACGTCGCCCTACCTTGAGCCGGTGCTGGCGTGGTATTCAGCGCACGCGCGTGACCTGCCGTGGCGAGCACCCGGCGCTACCCCGTGGTCGGTGCTGGTCAGTGAGATCATGCTGCAGCAGACACCGGTCAGCCGGGTCCTTCCCGCCCACCGGGCGTGGCTGGACAGGTGGCCGGCGCCCGCCGCGCTCGCCGCGGATTCTCCCGGCGAGGCGGTGCGGCAGTGGGGCCGGCTCGGCTATCCGCGGCGCGCGCTATGGCTGCACGAGACCGCCAGCATCGTGACCCGGAAGCACGGCGGCCAGATCCCCTCGTCGCGGGAGGAGCTGCTGGCCCTGCCCGGAATCGGTGCCTATACGGCCGCCGCGGTCGCCGTCTTCGCGTTCGGCCGCCGCCACGCGGTGCTGGACACCAACGTTCGCCGGGTGCTCGCCAGGCTGGCGGCGGGACGGCAGTTCCCCGGCGCGCAGCCGTCGGCGGCCGAATACCGCCTCGCGGAATCGCTGCTGCCGGCCGAGGCGGCGACCGCCGCCCGCTGGTCGGTCGCCGTCATGGAACTCGGCGCGCTGACGTGCACGGCCGCGCGGCCGCGCTGCGCCGACTGCCCGGTCGCGCCCCAGTGCGCATGGCTCGCCGCGGGGCGGCCGGAAACGGGAGCCAGGCGCGCCGGGCAGCGCTACGAAGGCACCGACCGCCAGTGCCGCGGCCGGCTCCTCGGGCTGCTGCGCGAGTCACCCGGACCGGTCCCGGTCACGCGCTTCGACTCGGTCTGGCCGGACACCAGCCAGCGCGCCCGCGCGCTCGACGGCCTGGTAGCGGACGGCCTGGTCGACCCGCTGCCCGACGGCAGGTTCGCACTGCCTGCGTGATCGCCGCGCGCACGCGGAAGGCGTCCCGCGCACGCGGAAGGCGGGAGCGCCGGGTGTACCGGCGCCCCCGCCCCGCTGCGCTCCCCGCCCCGCTGCCGGCGGGCCATGTCCCGCCTGGCCGGGCTGTCTCGCCTACCCGAGCGCCTGGGCGGTCCCAGGTCCCTCGGCCGACGTCGAGCCGCCCGTGCTGCCGCTGGACGGCTCGCTCGCCGCGACGGCCGCGACCGCCGTCGCGGCCGTCGCGGCCGGGACCGATTCCGGCTTCGGGACACCGGTGAACGTGAACTTCACATCGTCGCCCGTGCCCTCGGTGTCGACGATCACGATGTTGCCCGGCCGTAGTTCGCCGAACAGGATCTTCTCGGACAGGCTGTCCTCGATCTCCCGCTGGATCGTGCGGCGCAGCGGACGCGCCCCGAGCACCGGGTCGTAGCCGCGCTTGGCGAGCAGTTCCTTGGCGGCCGGCCGGAGTTCGATGCTCATGTCACGGTCCTTCAGCCGCTCGTCGACCTTGGCGATCATCAGGTCCACGATCTGGAAGATCTCCTCCTGCTCCAGCTGGTGGAACACGATGATGTCGTCCACGCGGTTGAGGAACTCGGGCCGGAAATGCTGCTTGAGTTCCTCGCCGACCTTCGCCTTCATCCGCTCGTAGGAGCCGCGGGTCTCGCCCTGCCGGGCGAAGCCGACCGACACGCCCTTGGAGATGTCGCGCGTCCCCAGGTTCGTGGTCATGATGATCACGGTGTTCTTGAAGTCCACCGTGCGGCCCTGGGCGTCGGTGAGCCGTCCGTCTTCGAGGATCTGTAGCAGCGAGTTGAAGATGTCCGGGTGGGCCTTCTCGATCTCGTCGAACAGGACCACCGAGAACGGCCGCCGCCGCACCTTCTCGGTGAGCTGACCGCCCTCCTCGTAGCCCACGTAACCGGGGGGCGAGCCGAACAGCCGGGACACGGTGTGCTTTTCCATGTACTCGGACATGTCGAGCTGGATCAGCGCGTCCTCGTCGCCGAACAGGAACTCCGCCAGCGTCTTGGACAGCTCGGTCTTGCCGACGCCGGACGGGCCGGCGAAGATGAATGAGCCGCCGGGCCGCTTCGGATCCTTCAGGCCGGCCCGGGTGCGCCGGATGGCCTGCGACAGCGCCTTGATCGCGTCGTTCTGCCCGATCACGCGCTTGTGCAACTCGTCTTCCATGCGCAGCAGGCGCTGCGATTCCTCTTCGGTGAGCTTGAAGACGGGGATTCCGGTCGCGGTGGCGAGGACCTCGGCGATGAGCTCCTCGTTCACCTCGGCGACCACGTCCATGTCGCCGGCCTTCCACTCCTTCTCCCTGGCGGCCTTCTTCGCCAGCAGCTGCTTCTCGGTGTCCCGGAGCGCCGCCGCCTTCTCGAAGTCCTGGGAGTCGATGGCCGACTCCTTCTCCTTGCGCACCTGGGCGATCTTCTCGTCGTACTCGCGCAGGTCCGGCGGCGCGGTCATCCGGCGGATGCGCATCCGCGACCCGGCCTCGTCGATCAGGTCGATCGCCTTGTCCGGCAGGAACCTGTCGCTGATGTAGCGGTCCGCGAGCTGCGCCGACGCCACCAGCGCGCCGTCGGTGATGGACACCCGGTGGTGCGCCTCGTACCTGTCACGCAGGCCCTTGAGGATCTCGATGGTGTGCGAGATCGTCGGCTCCGCGACCTGGATCGGCTGGAAGCGGCGCTCGAGGGCGGCGTCCTTCTCCAGGTACTTGCGATACTCGTCAAGGGTGGTCGCGCCGATCGTCTGCAGCTCGCCGCGGGCCAGCATGGGCTTGAGGATCGACGCCGCGTCGATCGCGCCCTCGGCCGCGCCGGCTCCGACGAGCGTGTGGATCTCGTCGATGAACAAGATGATGTCGCCGCGGGTCCGGATCTCCTTGAGGACCTTCTTCAGCCGCTCCTCGAAGTCGCCGCGGTACCGCGAGCCCGCGACCAGCGCGCCGAGGTCGAGGGTGTACAGCTGCTTGTCCTTGATCGTCTCCGGCACCTCGCCCTTGACGATCTTCTGCGCCAGGCCTTCCACCACCGCGGTCTTGCCGACGCCGGGGGCGCCGACCAGCACCGGGTTGTTCTTGGTCCGGCGGGACAGGACCTGCATGACCCGCTCGATTTCCTTCTCCCGGCCGATCACGGGATCGAGCTTGCCCTCGCGGGCACCCTGGGTGAGGTTGCGGCCGAACTGGTCGAGCACGAGGGAGGTGGACGGCGCGGACTCGGTGCTGCCGCTGGACGCCGACGCCGGCTCCTTGCCCTGGTAGCCGTGCAGCAGCTGGATGACCTGCTGGCGGACCCGGTTCAGGTCCGCGCCCAGCTTGACGAGAACCTGGGCGGCCACACCGTCGCCCTCGCGGATCAGCCCGAGCAGGATGTGCTCGGTGCCTATGTAGTTATGACCGAGCTGCAGCGCCTCACGCAGCGATAGCTCAAGCACCTTCTTGGCACGCGGGGTGAACGGAATGTGCCCCGATGGCGCCTGCTGCCCCTGGCCGATGATCTCCTCGACCTGCTGGCGGACCGCCTCCAGGCTTATGCCAAGCGACTCAAGCGCCTTGGCCGCCACACCCTCGCCCTCATGGATCAGGCCAAGCAGGATGTGCTCGGTGCCAATGTAGTTGTGATTGAGCATCCTGGCTTCTTCTTGCGCCAGGACAACAACCCGCCGCGCCCGGTCAGTGAACCTCTCGAACATGTCGTCGCTCTCCTCACAGCGGGATCCGGCAAGCTCTAGCATGCCTGCCTGCTCCGCATGGTAGCCGCGTGCCCGACCCTGTGCTTAACGCGATTATGCGCCAACTACAGAAGAACTTCCCCGGGCACTGCGTCTTCACCCCATCCAACAGCGTGAACCGGCAGTGATGTTCCAAGTACGCCGCAAGCGAACGCGCCGCGTGACCATCGCATCGCGAGCTATCGGGACACCCGCCGCCCGCCGGGGCGGGCCGGGGCATGGGGCCTCCCCTCAGCCGGGCCGGCCCGCCAGGGGCAGTCCGGTCGGCCGTCAGCGGCAGCCCGGTCGGCCGTCAGCGGCAGGCCGGTCGGCCCGCCGGGGGCGAGGGGCCTTCCCCCGGCCCGGCTGGCCCGAAGGGCGTGCCGCGCCCGGACCGGGGAGGCGAGCGGAAACAAGCGGCGAAGGCAAGGGGGGAACGAGCGGCGAAGGCAAGGGGGGACAGCCAGCGGAAAGCACCCGGGGGGAGAGGGAGATCCAGCGGCGGGGGAAGGCGGAACGAGCGGGACGACGCGGGACGACAGAGCCGCCCGGCGCGGCGTCAGCCGGGCGGCTGGCTCGACAGCGGGTATCCCAGGCACATTCCTGCGCGGCGGACCTCCGCGGGGCGAACTCCCCAGCGGGCGCCGCGGGGCCCTGCCCGGGCGGGGGCCAGCGTTGCTAGCTAGTGCGCGGCCTCGTACTCGGCCACGATGTTCGCCGGAATGCGGCCGCGCTCATTGACCTTGAAACCATGCGACTTGGCCCACTCGCGGATTCGCGCGCTCTGCTCGCGCCCCGCCCCGGTGCGCGCGCGGCGGCGCCGGGCCGGCGCGCTGGCTTTGCGGGCGTGCTCCACATACTGGGCGAGCTCATTGCGCAGCTTGCCGGCGTTGCCGGAACTCAGGTCGATCTCATAGGAGACACCGTCCAGTCCAAAGGACACGGTCTCGGTCGCCTCGCTCCCATCGAGATCGTCGACGAGAAGCACTTGCACCTTCTGTGCCATGGATTCAGCCCTTCTGCGGAGCAACTATTTCGGATGCCAAAGATATACCCAGCTCATGCCGCACACAATTCAGCCTAGTGCACTTTCTGGGGGAGCATCTTGCCGCGTCCCCTCTCCGGGCAGCCGTCACAGTAACTCTACGTAATCAGGCATTGGGTGCACAGTTAGCATTACCCCCACAGACACCGGTCCCGTGCGCAAACTCACGCCTACGTCACATCTTCGGGTCCGCGCATAGCGGTTCAGCAAGACCGGATAATCACACTCTAGACGGAAATATCAGCTTTCGCTTCGCTCGTCCCCCAGCCGTGCCTGCGCGTCGGGCGAGCCGTCGCCGGCCCTGGCCCTGGCCCGTCGCTTCGGTGCCAGCTCGTGGCGCACCAGCATCCACGTGCCAATCAGGAAGGCTGCGCAGACAACCGCCGACGGCGCGAGTGCGGCAAGATCCTGCATGGTGATCACCTCGACCCTGTGGTCGGCTGCGGTCCTGGCGGGCGGCGCGGGAGCTAACACGGGAGCTCACCGGCGCCGGCAGTGCCCGCACCTGGCACTCTACCTCGCGGTGAAGCGCGCCCGGCCAGCGGGCAAGCCGGGCGGAAGCCATCCGCGCGCCGCCCTAAGGCCTCCCCGCGCGCCGCCCTAAGGGCAGGGTATTTCCGCAGGTCATTGGCGGCGACAGGGCCGGACGGCGCGCTCGCCGCCGGTGAATTCGCAACGCTCATAGCCGGAGCAGCATCCGCGTGTTGCCCAAGGTGTTCGGCTTCACCCGATCCAGGTCGAGGAACTCGGCCACCCCCTCGTCGTATGAGCGCAGCAACTCCGCGTAAACCTCAGGAGCCACTGGAGTTCCACTGATTTCGGTGAATCCGTGGCTGGCGAAGAAGGATACGGCAAAGGTCAGCACGAATACGCGCGCCACGCCGAGCTGCCGCCCGCGGCTGAGCAACTCGTCCACGATGAGGTGGCCGATGCCCTCGCCGCGCCTGCCCTCCTCGACCGCGACAGTGCGGATCTCGGCGAGATCCTCCCACATAACGTGCAGCGCGCCGCATCCGACAACCGCGCCGTCATCGGAACTTTCGGCGACGCAGAACTCCTGGATGTCCTCGTAGAGATTCACCGTCGGCTTGTCTAGCAACCGCCCCGAACCGACGTTCTGGTCGATCAGGGAACGGATTACCCGGACGTCCCTGGTGCGCGCTTGCCTTACTATGTACCCCATCGCGCTACTCACTGTAGCGCCATATTTTCAATGGCATGGCCGTGCGCTTGTAGCGTGCCAGCGGGACAGGCCACTTCGACGCGCAATCGGGTCATCACGATCCGCCGTCAGCGCCGCGCGCTTATACCACATCGGGCGAATCCGCGGCACCAGAACTGAGCGACCGTCAGAAAGAAAAACTTCTCGGGAGTTGGTTGGCAGCGGCAGGCCGATCCAATATCGTGCATCGATGTGCGTACGGTAAGGGGAGTTGCGTCGCTGACCGCGGCGGTGGCCACCGTGGCCGTCCTCCTCCAGGGAGGGACAAGCGACGCGTCGACTGTCCGCGCCCAGCCGTCTCTCAGCACTCTGGTCGCGGAAGCCAGGCAGCTCTCGAACGAGGTCGATTCGCTCGGCCAGGAATACGACGGCCTGCAAATCCAGATCGCGCACGCGAAGACCGAAGAGCGCCTGGCCCTCCAGGCGGCCGGGCGGGCGGCCAAGGCGCTGGCCGGCAGCCAGCAGGCGGTCGCGCAGCTCGCTGCCATGGGCTACATGAACCAGGGTCTCGACCCCACGCTGCAGATGCTCACCAGCAGCAACCCCGAGCAGTTCCTGAACCAGGCCTCGGTCGTCCAGGAGCTCGACAACCAGGCAAGCGAGCGGCTCAGCACGTTGCAGCAGGAAAAGCTGGCCGCCGCGCGAGCGCAGGTTACCGCCAGGGAAGAGATCGCCACGGTCAGGCAGCTGCAGGCCGAGATCAACAGCAAGGTCGCCGCCATCCACGCCAAGCTCGACATCCTGAACAGCGCGGCGATGTCCAAGGCCATGGCGATCTTCCAGCAGACGGGCTCCTACCCGGACGTGGTGCTGCCCGAGGCCACCACGGTCGGCACCGTGGCGCTGCGCGCCGCGCTGACGCGGCGCGGCGACCCGTATGTGTGGGGCATGGCGGGCCCCAGCGAGTTCGACTGCTCCGGCCTGGTTGTCTGGGCCTTCGCGCAGGAGGGAATATCCCTGCCGCACTACACCGGGTCGCTGTGGAACTCGGGCATGCACGTGTCGCGTGCCGACCTTGAGCCCGGCGACCTGGTGTTCTTCTTCCCGGACATCAGCCACGTCGGCATCTACCTCGGCAACGGGCTGATGGTGGACGCGCCGAGCACCGGTCAGGTCGTCCAGGTCCAGCCGGTCTTCTGGAACGCCTACGTAGGCGCCGTCCGCATCGCCTGAGCTTGTCAGCCCGGGGAGACGATCCCCCTTCACCCCCCGGAGCCGGGGCGGACGAAGGGGAACAAGATCGTCTCCCTGATGTTCTCGCCGGTCAGCATGATCATCAGCCGGTCCAGGCCCATGCCCATGCCGCCGGTCGGCGGCATGGCGAACTCCAGCGCGAGCAGGAAGTCCTCGTCGAGCTGCATCGCCTCCGGGTCGCCCCCTGCCGCGAGCAGGGACTGTGCGGTCAGCCTGGCCCGTTCCTCCACCGGGTCGACCAGTTCCGAGTATCCCGTCCCCAGCTCCGCGCCGAACGCCACCAGGTCCCACCGTTCCGCCAGCCGCGGGTCCGTCCGGTGCTGGCGGGTCAGCGGAGCGACCTCGACCGGGAAGTCCCGGTAGAACGTGGGCTCCACCGTCTGCTTCTCGACGAGGCGCTCATACATCTCCAGGATGACCTGGCCGCGGTTCCACGACGGCTGGAGCGGCACCTCCGCCTTCGCGCACAGGTCCAGCAGGGCCGGCAGCTCCGTGTCCGGGGTCACTTCCTCCCCGAGGGCCGCGGAGATCGCCTCATGCACGGTCACCGACCGCCACGGGCCGCCGATGTCGTGCTCGCTCCCGTCGGCGCGCCTGATCACCGTGGACCCGAAGGCCGCGACCGCGGCCTCCTGCACCAGCGACCGGGTCAGCTCCGCGATCGTGTTGTAGTCCCCGTAGGACTCATATGCTTCGAGCATCGTGAACTCGGGGTTGTGGGTGCTGTCCACGCCCTCGTTCCGGAAATTCCGGCCGATCTCGAAGACCTTCTCGATCCCGCCGACGACGAGCCGCTTCAGGTACAGCTCAAGCGCGATCCGCAGGTACACCTGCACGTCATAGGCGTTGTAATGGGTGGTGAACGGCCGGGCGTTCGCCCCGCCGTGCAGCGGGGTCAGGATCGGCGTCTCGACCTCCAGGTAGCCCCGCGCCAGCAGCGAGGACCGCACGGCCTGGGTCACCGCGGACCGCATCTGCGCCAGCCGGCGCGACTTCGGATTCACGATCAGGTCCAGGTACCGCTGCCTGACGCGCGCCTCGGGGTCCGTGAGCCCCTTGTGCTTCTCGGGCAGCGGCCGCAGCGACTTGGCGGTGATCGCGAACGAGTCGGCGAGCACCGACAGCTCACCGGACCGGGAGGTGATCACCTCGCCGGTGACCCCGACGTGGTCTCCGAGGTCAACGTCCCGCTTCCAGGCCGCCAGCGCGTCCTCGCCCACCTTGTCCAGGCGGATCATGGCCTGGATGTCGGCATTGCCGTCGCGCAGCATCGCGAAGCACAGCTTGCCGCCGATCCGGGACAGCATGACCCGGCCCGTCACGCCGACCACCTCGCCGGTTTCCGTATCGGGCGGCAGCGAGCCGTATTTCGCCCGCAGCGCCGCGGCGGTGGTCGTGCGCGGGTAACCGACGGGGTAGGGGTCGGTGCCGGAGGCGAGCATCCGGGCGCGCTTCTCCAGCCGGACGCGCACCTGCTCTGGGACGTTGTCGTCAGCCACGCCCGAAGGTTACCGGCGATCGGCCTCCGGCAGCACATCGGTTTCCTGACCGGCGGTTTCCTGACGGGCGCCCTGCTGGCCGGCCGGGCTCATGTTGCGTTCCCACACCAGGCGCAGCCCGATGAGCGTGAGCCAAGGCTCGTGCGCGTCGATGACCGGCACCTCGTCGATCACAAGCGGCGCCAGGCCGCCGGTCGCGATCACCGTGACCGCGCCCGGGTCCTCCGGGGACAGCTCGCTGGCCATCCGGCGCGCGATCCCCTCCACCTGCCCGGCGAAGCCGTACACGATCCCGGACTGGAGTGCCTCCACCGTGTTCTTGCCGATCACCCGGGGCGGCCTGGTCAGCTCTACCTTGAGCAGTTGCGCGGCGCGCCGGGAGAGCGCGTCCACCGAGATCTCGATCCCCGGCGCGAGCGCCCCGCCGACGAACTCCCCCCGCGCGCTGACCGCGTCGAAGTTCGTCGACGTGCCGAAGTCCACCACGATCGCCGGCCCGCCGTACAGGTGGACGGCGGCGAGGGAGTTCATGATCCGGTCGCTGCCGACCTCCTTGGGGTTGTCCATCCGGATCGGCACCCCGGTCTTCACCCCCGGCTGGACGATCACCGCGGGGATGTCGGGGTAGTACCGCCGGCACGTCTCCCGCATCTCGTGCAGCACCGAAGGCACCGTGGAGCACAGCGATATTCCGTGCAGGTCCGGCTCCTTGAACGTCCCGGACTGCGCGAGCAGGCCGTGCAGCACGACCGCGATCTCGTCGGCGGTCCGGTCGGGCACGGTCGCGATCCGCCAGTGCTCGACGATCGCCTCCCCGTCGAACACCCCGAGCACCGTGTTGGTGTTCCCGATGTCAATCGTCAGCAGCATCGCGCCCCGTCCCGAGCCGGACCGTCACGTTGTCGATAAGCCGCGTGCCGCCCACCCGTGCGGCGATGGCCAGCACGGCGTCGCCTCTGAAGTCATCATCCCGAACGGGACCGTAGGTTTCCCCCTCCACGAGAGCGAGATAGTCCACGCGCAGCGCCGGCCCTGCCCCGTCGAGGACCCGGCGGGCAGCGGCAAGCACCGCGCGGGGGCCATCCCCGGCGGCCGCCGCGCCTGCCGCAAGAGCCTGGCACAGGACAGGCGCCACGGTACGTTCGGATGGGGAAAGGTATTGGTTCCTGCTCGACAGCGCGAGGCCATCCGGGGCGCGGACCGTGGCCACCGCCTCGATCCGGATGCCGAGGGCAAAGTCGCGGGTCATCCGGCGCACCAGGGCGAGCTGCTGGGCGTCCTTCTGACCGAACACGGCCGCATCGGGCCGGACCAGGCTGAACAGCTTGAGCACCACGGTGAGCACCCCGCGGAAGAACCCGGGGCGGAACTCACCCTCCAGGATCTCGCCCGCCGGGCCGGGGTCGACCGTCACGAGCTGAGGCTCCGGATACATCTCGTGCACGCTCGGCGCGAACACCAGGCCGACGTGCTCGGCCTCGCAGGCCCGCAGGTCCGCCGCCAGCGTCCGAGGGTAGCGGTCCAGGTCCTCGTTCGGGCCGAACTGCAACGGGTTCACGAAGATGGAGACCGCGACCGTGCCGCGGGAGCCGGCTAGCTCGCGCGCCCTTCGCAGCAGCGCGCGGTGACCGTCGTGCAGGGCGCCCATCGTAGGCACGAGCACGACGGGGCCGCTCAGCTTCTCCCTGGCCGCCCGCAGCTCGGCGCGGGTGCTGGCGACGATCACCGGTCCCCCAGCACGTCGAGCAGATGCTCCGCGTCGTTCGGGCTGAGCCGCCCCGCGGCAAGCGCCCGGTCGGCGGTCAGCCGCGCCAGCGCCAGGTACGCCTTGAGCGCGCTCGGCTGCTCCGCGCCGATCGCCGCCACGTGGGCGGCCACGGTGCCATCGTCGCCGCGGGCGACGGGCCCGGTGAGGCCGGCGTCGCCGAACCGGAGCGCGTTGTCCAGGGCGGTGCCCAGCAGCGGTCCGAGCATCCTGTCCGGGTTGCCGACGCCGGCCTTCCTGAGCATGTCGGCCGCCTCGGCGACGATCGTGACGAGGTGGTTGGCCGCGAACGCCAGCGCCGCGTGGTACAGGTGCCGGTTCTCTTCCGGGATGAACACCGGCTCGCCGCCCATCTCGATGACCAGCGCCTGCGCCGCCGCCCGCAGCGGCGGCGGCGCGGTCACGCCGAAGCAGACGCCCTTGATCCGGTCCACGTCATCGGCGCGGCCGGTGAACGTCATCACCGGGTGCAGGGCCAGCGGCAGCGCGCCGGCCTGGGTGGCGGGGTCCAGGACCCGGATGCCGTGGGCGCCGCTGGCGTGTGCGAGCAGCCGCCCCGGGTAGGGGGCCCCGGTCTTGGCGAGCCCCTCCACGAGGCCGGGCAGCACGTCGTCGGGCACGGTCAGCAGAACGAGGTCCGCGTCGTCGATGACGCTCGCCGGATCGGTAAGCCGCGCGTGCGGGAAGCTGGCGCGAACCCGCGCCTTGGACGCTTCCGAGACCGCCGCGGCGGCCACCACCTGATGTCCCGCGGCCAACAGCGCCTTGGCGAGGGCGGTGCCCGCCCGCCCCGGGCCGATGACGCCAACCTTGAGCCTGGCGGGATGCTCGCTCGTTCCAGTCTCCACCGCTGCCGGACAGCCCCTTTCGCTGGCAAACGCGGTGACAAGGATAGGCCATCCCGCATGCGATCCGCTTCACGGAGCGCGCCGTACCCCAGTCGGCCGATGGCGCCATCGGCCCGGATAGAGCATGCCGTTGGCGCCATCGGCAGAACAGGCCGCTGGTTACAGGCGGAAGTCAGTGGTGAAAGGGAGACGGGGGCGGCGGGGCAGGTTCGTCGTCCCGGTCCTGGTTCGGGTTCTTCGGTACCCGGCAGCAGTATTCGAGGAACAGGGCCGCGGCGAGAAGCACGAGCGAGGACCCGAACCATATGCTCGCCGTGATCAGGTCGCTGCGCGGGGTCGGCGCGTCCAGCATTCCGGAGAGGTAGACGACGAAGCCGACGCTCACCCCGCCGAGCAGCGCGGCCGCCTGCGAGCTGGCCTTGGCCAGCGCCACCATCCGGGCGACGAACAGCGGCGGCGCTGGCTTGGCGCCCGGCCGCCCGATGATGCGCGCGCGCAGGTCGCGGCCGGTCCATGCCTCCGCGCCCGCCGCGATCAGCAGGGCGGGCACGCCGGTCCACGTGAGCGGGGGCAGCTTGCTGTAGACGGCGGTCAGCAGCGCCCACGTCACCATGGCGGCGGCAACCGCGACGAGCAGCAGCGTCCGCGCCCGGGTCGGCCTCACCCGTCCTCCTCCACGCGCCGGACACCGGACCTGTCCACGCTGTCCAGCAGAGCGGCGACGGGGCCGTGGCCGGGAAGCACCGCGTGCGGGTCCACGTCGTGCCACGGCGCGAGCACGAACGCGCGCTCGTGTGCCCTCGGATGCGGCAGCGTCAGCTCGGGGTCGGCGCTCACCTCGCCGTCCACGGTGATGATGTCGATATCCAGCGTGCGCGGTCCCCAGTGCACCTCGCGCACCCGGTCGAACGCGGCCTCGACCTCGTGCAGGCGGTCAAGGAGGGCGCGGGGGCTGAGCGTGGTGCGCACCAGCAGCACCGCGTTCAGGTAGTCCGGCTGCGGCGGTCCTCCGACGGGCACCGTTTCGTAGACCGGCGACACCGCCATAACCTGAACCTCCGGAATCCGGGCGATCTCGTCCACGCAGCCCCGCAGGATATCCCGCCTGTCTCCGAGGTTACTGCCCAGGGCGAGGACCGCTGGCCGGGCAGGCGCCGTCATGGGCGCGGCCCGTCCTGCCCGGCCGCCGCGGCGCGCCAGGCGGCCGCCACCCGCACGGCGTCCGCGTTGGCCGGAACCCGGTGGACGCGCACGCACCAGGCGCCCGCCGCCGCGACGAGCGCGGTCACCGCGACGGTGGCGTCGTCGGTCTCGGTGAACGGCCGCGGGGTGCCGTCCGGCGCGGCGAGCAGCCTGCCGAGGTGCCGCTTGCGCGACGCGCCGACGAGCACCGGGAAATCACGGCCGCCGATGTGTGCGACCTCCCGCAGCCTGGTCAGCAGCTCCCAGTTGTGAGCGTCAGGCCCCTGCCAGCCGGGAAGCTTGCTGAAGCCGAGCCCGGGGTCGACGATGATCAGCGACGGGTCGACGCCCTCGGCGGTCACCGCGTCGATCCGCCGCGCGAGTTCGTCGTGTACCTCGCGGACCACGTCCTGGTAGACGGCGCGGGAGTGCATGTCGTGGCTGTGCCCGCGCCAGTGCATGACGACGTAGGGGACGCCCGCCTTCGCCACCAGCCGGGGCATGTACGGGTCGGCGAGGCCGCCGCTCACGTCGTTGACCAGGCTGACCCCGGCCTCCAGCGCCGACTCGGCGACCTGGGCGCGCATCGTGTCCACGCTGACCACCACCCCGGCCCTGACCAGCTCGGTGATGACCGGCATGACCCGGCGCAGCTCTTCCTCCGCCGGGACGCGCTGCGCTCCCGGCCGGGTGGACTCCCCGCCGACGTCGACGATGTCGGCGCCCTGGGCGACGAGATCCAGGCCATGCGCTATCGCGGCGCTGGCGCCATACCACTGCCCGCCGTCGGAGAACGAGTCCGGCGTCACGTTGACCACGCCCATAACCAGGCACCGGTCGGCTGAGGGCAGCCCGGGCGGCGAGAATCCCGTCATGTCTCAGTTGTACCGTCAGACCCCTGCGGATCAAAGGCGCGCCCCGCCACCTGGACCGAGGGACCAGGAGCGGGTTCCCCTGGGGCAAGGGCGCGCGGCGCCTGATCTGAGGCGCTGGGAACCCGCGGCGAGCGACGGGGGAAGCCGCCGCGCTTGAGCGCGGCGGAGGCGAGGGAGAAGGCAGAACCGGAACCCGGTTCGCGTGTTGTGCGGGTGCGGTGCCGGGCCGGCGTCGCGGACGCGATCGCGCGGGCGATGCGGCGGGCGCGGCGCCTGACCTGCGGGCGGGGCCAGACCAGGAACGCCTCGGCCTGCAGGGCGGCCAGCGCGATCCGGGGGGCGTCGCGG
>DATGLH010000107.1:0-20448 GCA_035294225.1 Trebonia sp. | reverse complement strand
CATCGTCGGCGGCGGGATCAGCAGGGAATCGGATAAATGGGTGCCGCTGCTGTCCGGCATCCGGGCCAAGATCGTCCCCGCCGCCTTGCAGAACGACGCCGGGATCGTCGGTGCCGCCATGGCCGCGGCGGGCGTGGCCGTAACCAGGTAGCGGCCGCCGCGGCGGCAACCGGGCGGCGTCCGCCGAGGCGGCACCGGGCGGGCGCCCCCGCGGGGTTAATTCCCGCCCGGGACGAAACCGGTATAGGCGAGATTTCCATCATGCGGGGAATTTAACGGTATGGGCGTGAATCTCCCGGCGGCCGCGACGGCGGCCGCCGGGAGCCCGGGACTCCGCGCGAGCCAGGCATATCGCGTTGATCCTGTATGCGCGTTAATGCCCGGCGGCATCACCGTAATGACCCGGGGACATCACCGTAATGCCCCCGGGACATCACCGTGTTATATGATGATTCAGAGATTGCCGCGGTTAACAAAGGCGATCGCCAAGTGGGCGGAGAGATAGATGGTATCCGAAACGCATGAGTTTCAGAGCCGCAAGAAGGTCGCCGGCGCCGCCCCGCACACGGCACGAGAGGCGGCACGGACCGCGAAGGCCGAGGGCAAGGCCGAAGACGTCATCACCGTGCTCGAGGAGCGCGGCCTGGCGGTGTCCGGCGAGGAACGGGAACGCATCGTCAGCTCCGCGGACGCGCGCCAGCTCGACAAGTGGCTGCGGCGCGCCGTCACGGCGGACAAGGTCAGCGACCTTTTCGCTGACTAGCCCTTCCGCGGGCTAGCCCTTTCGCTGACTAGCCCTTCCGCGGGCCAGCCCTTCCGCCGGCCGTCCCGGCTCTCAGCGGACTGGCCAGCGGAGGTCCTCAGCGGACCGGGTAGCCGGCGGCGCGCAGGGCGTCCTTGACCTGTCCGATGCGCAGGGCGCCGAAGTGGAAGACGCTCGCGGCCAGCACCGCGTCCGCGCCGGCGGCGACGGCGGGCGCGAAGTGCGCCAGGGCGCCGGCGCCGCCGCTGGCGATGACGGGCACGGTGACGGCGGCTCGGACCAGGCGGATCAGCTCCAGGTCGAACCCGGCCGTGGTGCCGTCGGCGTCCATCGAGTTCAGCAGGATCTCCCCGGCGCCCAGGTCGACGGCCCGGCGCGTCCAGTCCACGGCGTCGAGGCCGGTCCCGGCGCGCCCGCCGTGCGTGGTCACCTCGAAGCCGCTCGGCGTCGGCGGCGAACCGGGCGGCACGCGGCGCGCGTCGGCCGACAGCACCACGCACTGGGACCCGAACTGCCGGGCCGCCTCGGCGAGCAGTTCCGGCCGCGCGATCGCGGCGGTGTTGAGCGACACCTTGTCCGCGCCGGCCCGGAGCAGCGCGTCCACGTCGGCGCACGACCGCACGCCCCCGCCGACGGTGAGGGGGATGAACACCTGCTCGGCGGTCCGCCGCACCACGTCGTACATGGTCTGGCGGCCGCCGCTGGAGGCGGTGATGTCAAGGAACGTCAGCTCGTCGGCGCCCTCGGCGTCGTACCGCGCGGCCAGCTCGACCGGGTCGCCGGCGTCCCGCAGGCCGCGGAAGTTCACTCCCTTGACCACCCGCCCGCCGTCCACGTCAAGGCAGGGGATAACCCGCACCGCGACCGTCATTCCGGCTCGTCCCCGGCGGGAGAGAACTCCCGGTGCGCCACCGCCTCGATCTCGACGAGCATCCGCGGGTCGATCAGCGCGGCCACCTGCACCATGCTGGTCGCGGGCAGCACGTCTTCGAACGCGAGCCGGTGCGCCTCGGCGACCTCGGCCCACCGGGAGATGTCGGTGACGTATATCCGGGTCCGCACGACGTCGGCGAGGCTGGCGCCGAGCTGTTCCAGGGCCGCGCTCACGTTCAGCAGCGCCTGCTCGGTCTGCTTCGTGATGTCGCCCTCGTGGACGACCTTGCCGTCCGCCGTCGACGTGCACCCGCTGACGAAGATGAAGTCGCCGGCCGCGACCGCCCGGGAATACCCGACGGCCTGCTCGAAAGGCACGCCGGACGACACCCGGCGCCGCGCCGGGCTCATGGCGCCACCGCCGCGAGCGCCTCTTCCAGCGTGAACGCGCCCGCGTACAGGGCCTTGCCGACGATCGCCCCCTCCACGCCGATCGGCACAAGCGACGCCAGCGACCGCAGGTCGTCGAGGGAGGACACTCCCCCGCTGGCCACCACGGGCGCCGGGGTCCGGGCGCACACGTCGCGCAGCAGGCCGAGGTTGGGCCCGCGCAGCGTGCCGTCGCGCTGCACGTCGGTGACCACGTACCGGGCGCAGCCGGCCGCGTCCAGCCGCGCCAGCGTCTCGTGCAGGTCCCCGCCCTCGGACGTCCAGCCGCGCGCCGCCAGCGTCGTGCCGCGCACGTCGAGGCCGACAGCGATCTTGTCGCCGTACCGCCCGATCGCCGAGCGGACCCATTCCGGCTTCTCCAGCGCGGCAGTGCCGATGTTCACCCGGGCGCAGCCGGTCGCCAGGGCGCGGGACAGCGACTCGTCGTCGCGGATGCCGCCGGACATCTCGACCGCGATGTCCAGCTTGCCCGTGACCTCGGCGAGCAGCTCGGCGTTCGACCCGCGTCCGAACGCCGCGTCCAGGTCCACCAGGTGGATCCATTCGGCGCCGGCCCGCTGCCAGGCCAGCGCCGCCGCCAGCGGGTCGCCGTAGGACGTCTCGCTCCCGGCGGCGCCTTGCACCAGCCGGACCGCCTGGCCGCCGGCCACGTCGACGGCGGGCAGCAGGATCAGTGTGTTCACCAGCCTCCTATCAAAGTCTCCACCGGCACAACGCCGCCGAAGGCGGCCGGGGTCACGGGGGGCGTCCCCCCGGGGTAACAACGTCCCCAGCCAGTTGGACAGCACCACGGCGCCGGCGTCGCCGGACTTCTCCGGGTGGAACTGGGTCGCCGACACCGCGCCAAGCTCGACAGCGGCGGCGAACGGCTCGCCGTGCTCGGCGACCGTGATCTTCGCCCCGGCCTCGGCCAGCGGGGAAGCGGCGGCCATCCGCAGCGCGTACGAATGCACGAAGTAGAACCGGGCGTCCGCCGGGATCCCGGCGAACAGCACCGAGGAAGGCGCCGCGGTCACGGTGTTCCACCCCATGTGCGGCAGCACCGGCGCGCCGAGCCGCTCGACCGTGCCCGGCCAGACGCCGCAGCCCTCGCTGCGCAGCCCGTGCTCCACGCCCGCCGTGAACAGCACCTGCATCCCGACGCAGATGCCGAGCACCGGGCGGCCGAGCTCGATCCGCCGCGCGATCAGCTTGTCCCCGCCGACGCGGCGCAGCCCCGCCATGCAGGCGGCGAACGCGCCGACCCCCGGCACGACGAGGCCCGCGCACTCCAGCGCCGCGCCGGGGTCGGCGGTCACCGTCACCGCGGCGCCCGCCCTCGCGAGCGCCCGCTCGGCGGACCGGAGGTTGCCCGACCCGTAGTCGAGAACGACGACCCGGGCGCCTCCCGGGGCGCCTCGCGTGGAACCACGGCTGCGTTCGGACAATTAAAGGACGCCCTTCGTCGACGGCACCCCGCCAGCCCTGGGGTCGAAGGAGGCGGCGGCCCGCAGCGCCCGCGCGACCGCCTTGAACTGGGCCTCCACGATGTGGTGCGGGTTCCGGCCGTACAGCACGTGCACGTGCAGGCAGATTCCGGCGGAGAACGCGAGCGACTCCCAGACGTGCCGGGTCAGCGTGGTGTCGTAGCTCCCGATCGCCGGCGACATGCCGTCCGGCTCGCCGTGCACCACGTAGGGCCGGCCGGACAGGTCGACGGCGGCCCGCACCAGCGTCTCGTCCAGCGGCACCAGCGCGTCGCCGAACCGCGCGATGCCGGATTTGTCGCCCAGCGCCTCCCGCAGCGCCTGCCCCAGCGCGATCGACGTGTCCTCCACCGTGTGGTGCGCGTCGATCTCGATGTCGCCCTTGGCGCGGACGGTCAGCCCGAGGCTGCCGTGCGTGCCGAGCTGCGCGAGCATGTGGTCGAAGAACGGCACCCCGGTCTCCACCTCGACCGGGCCCGGCCCGTCCAGGTCGAGTTCCACCAGAAGCCGGGTCTCCTTGGTCTCACGGGCCACCCGCCCCACCCGGTTCACAGCCCGAGCACCTCCGTCAGCGCGGCGCGGAACGCGGCCGTCTCCTCCGGCGTCCCGACGGTCACGCGGAGCCATCCCCTCGGCCCCGTGTTCCTGATCAGCACCCCCCGGTCGAGCAGCCCCTGCCAGACGGCATCCCTGTCCTCGAACACCCCGAACAGCACGAAGTTGGCATCGCTGTCCGCCACGGCCAGGCCGCGGCCGCGCAGCCAGCCGACAAGGGCGTCGCGCTCTTCGCGCAGCGCGGCGACGGTGGCGAGCGTTTCGCCGGCGTGCGCCAGGGCGGCACGGGCGACTGCCTGGGTGACCGCGGAGAGATGGTAGGGCAGCCGGACGAGGAGCAGCGCGTCGATCACCGCGGGATCCGCGGCCAGGTAGCCGAGCCGGGTGCCGGCCGCGGCGAACGCCTTGGACATCGTGCGGCTGACGACGAGGCGCGGCCTCCCCGGCAGCAGGGTGAGCGCGCTCGGCGTCCCCTCGCGCGCGAACTCGGCGTAGGCCTCGTCGACGACGACCATGCCCGGCGCGGCGTCGTAGACCGCCTCGATGATGCCGAGGGGGACGGCGGTGCCGGTCGGGTTGTTCGGCGAGGTGACGAAGACGACGTCCGGCTGGCGGGCACGCACCTGCTCCGGGGCCGTGGACAGCCCGAAGCCGGCGTCGCGGCTGCCCGCGATCCACTCGGTGCAGGTGACCCTGGCGATCAGCGGGTGCATCGAGTACGACGGCTCGAAGCCGAGCGCGGTCCGCCCCGGTCCGCCGAACGCCTGCAAGAGCTGCTGGATGATCTCGTTGGACCCGTTCGCGGCCCACACCTGCCGGGCGGTGAGACCGTGGCCGAGGTAGTCCGCGAGGTCCTTGCGCAGATCCGCCGCGTCCCGGTCCGGGTAACGGTTGAGCGTGCCGGCCACCCCGGCGACCGCGTCGGCAATGGCCTGGCGCAGCCGCTGGCTCGGCGGGTACGGGTTCTCGTTGGTGTTCAGCTTCACCGGGACATCGAGTTGCGGCGCTCCGTAG
This sequence comes from Trebonia sp., assembly GCA_035294225.1. Lineage (GTDB taxonomy): Bacteria > Actinomycetota > Actinomycetes > Streptosporangiales > Streptosporangiaceae > Trebonia. Next base: position 15,327 of record DATGLH010000107.1, on the reverse strand, counting down.
GGGTGCAGGTCCTTCAGATCATCCCGAACGGGCAGTGGCGCCTGTGGTGCGGTCACCGCGGCTCCCCTGCGGCGGCTCCGGCTCCGGCGGCTCCGGCTCCGGCGGCTCCGGCTCCGGCGGCTCCGGCTCCGGCGGCGGGCACGCGGACGCGGACGGCCTTTACATGGGCATCGAGATCCTCGGCGCCGCCGAGGGCGTCGACGCGCGGCGCGACGGCGGCGAGCGAGTCGCGGTCGCACTCGATCACGTTGACCACTTTCAGGTAGGGGTAGACCGACAGCCCGCTGGTGTGCCTGGCCGTGCCCCCCGTGGGCAGCACGTGGTTGGATCCGGCGAGGTAGTCGCCGAGCGAGACCGGCGAGTACGGGCCGACGAAGACCGCCCCGGCGTTGCGGATCTGGGCGGCGACCTTGGCCGCGTCCTCGGTCTGCACCTCCAGGTGCTCCGGCGCCCACGCGTCGGAGACGGCCCGCGCGGCGGGGATGTCGTCGACCAGGACGTAGCCGGCCTGGCGGGCGAGGGCGGTCTCGGCCCGTTCCCTGTGCCTGGCGGCGGGGAGCTGGCGCGCGAGCTCGGCGTCCACCCGGGCCGGCAGGCCGGGGTCGGTGGTGATCAGGAGGCAGGCGGCGAGCTCGTCGTGTTCGGCCTGGCCGATCAGGTCGGCAGCGACGAAGGCCGGGTCGGCGGTGTGGTCGGCGATGATGGCGATCTCGGTGGGGCCGTTCTCCCCGTCGATCCCGACGGTGCCCTGGAGGATCCGCTTGGCGGCCGCCACGTACACGTTGCCCGGCCCGGTGATCACGTCGACGGGCGCGCATTCGCCGGTGCCGTAGGCGAACATGGCCAGCGCCTGCGCGCCGCCGGCCGCGTGCACCTCGCCGACGCCGAGGAGGGCGCAGGCGGCGAGCACCGCCGGGTGCGGCAGGCCGCCGGACTCGCGCTGCGGCGGGCTCGCGACCACGATGGACTCGACGCCGGCGGCCTGGGCGGGCACCACGTTCATCACCACGGACGACGGGTAGGCGACCAGCCCGCCCGGCACGTAGACGCCGGCGCGGCCCACGGGGACGAACCTCGTCGACACGCTGAGGCCGCGGGCCGGCTCGGTGTCCTTCCGCTCCGGCAGCTGGGCCTCGTGCACCACCCGGGCCCGCCGTGCCGCCTCGGCGAGCGCGTCCTTGACGGCGGGGTCGAGCGTGCTGAGCGCGCGGGCCAGGGCTTCTTCCGGGACACGGGTATGCGCAAGGTCCACGCCGTCGAACCGCCTGGTGTACTCGCGGACCGCCGCGCCGCCGCGGACGCGCACGTCCTCGCAGATGGGCCGGACCAGCTCGGCCGCGCGTGCCACGTCGAGCGCGGCCCGCGGCAGCACGCCGTCGAGCGCAGGCCGGGTGAGCCCGGCCGCGTCCCGGCCGCGCAGGTCGATAACGGTGGTAACGGGACTCGCCCCGCTGTCCGAAGTCACGGCCCCAAGTCTACGAAGCGCCGCGGCCGGCCCGCCGGCCTGTCCGGATGCTGGACTATGGGAGTATCGCGGCCGTGGTCCGGGCGGGGACCGGGCCGGCCGGGCTCGGCGACGGGGACGACGACGGGGACCGCGGCGACGGGGACGGAGTGGACCGGGAGGGCGTCGCGGGGGCAGCCGGCAAGGTCGCGGCAGGGGCGGGCGGGCCGGTGGCGGAGGGGCCGGGCGGGCCGGCGGGGGAAGAACGGGTCGAGCCGCTCGCGGTGGGACGGGGCCGCCCGGCCGGGGAGGGGAAGGGTGACGGGACGACCGCACGGGGGCGAGACGGGGCCGGGGCGGGTTCTGACCGGGTGGAGCCCGCCGGGTGACGGGCCGGGGCGGTCGCCTGGCCCGCGAGGTGCGTGACGCCGGCCGCCACGCCGAACATGGCGGCGGCGGCGCACACTCCCCCGGCGGCCGCCACGGCGCGCCGGCGCCGGCGCAGCCGCCTCCCCCGTCGCATGATCGCGGAGATGTCGACGGCTTCCCCGGCCGCCGCCGGCGTCCGGAGCGCCTGCCGCAAGGTATCCAGATCGGTCATGACCGGTCACCTTCGATCACGGGAACCGGGATTTCCGGGTCCGCGCGGACCCGGAGCTTGGCGAGCGCGCGGGATCCGGTGCTCTTGACCGTCCCGACGGTGACCCCCAGATCGCGGGCGACGGCGGCCTCCGGCAGGTCGAACAGGTAGCGCATGACGATCACCGCGCGCTCGCGGACGGTGAGCGTGGCGAGCGCCCCGGTCAGCCACTCCCGGAGCGCGACCTCATCCGCGGGGTCCGGGCCGGCCGCGTGTTCTGGCAGGTCCTCGGCCGGGTACTCGCGCAGGCGACGGCGCCACCGGTCGGTCACATAGTTGACGAGCACCCGGCGCGCGTACGCGAACGCGTCGTCACGGCGTACCCGGGACCAAGCGGCGTAGGTGCGGACGAGCGCTGCCTGCGCCGCGTCCTCGGCGGTATGCCCGTCACCGGTCAGCAGGTAGGCGGCGTGGATCAGCCTGCCGTAACTGGCCCGTGCGAATTCGGCGAACTCCTCGTCTCCGCGTGCCAAAACCGTCCCTTCCCCTGGCCCCGCCCGTGGATATACGGCCGGACGGCACCGAAGGTTGCTGCCGGGACGGCACAACTTTTCCCGTCCTGGGACGTATTTCCCCGTGCTTACCCGTTCGCCAGCTCAGGAGGAGCACGTGACGTCATCCAGGAAGCGGCCGGGCACCGCGGCCGGCTGGGTACTCGGCGCCGCCATCGGCGTGGCCCTGGCGGGGTGCGGCGGCGCCCCGGCGGCCGTATCCGGCCACGCCAGCGCCGCCCAGCGGCAGCAGCACTCAGGCAACACCGCCTCGCCGTTCCCGTCCTCCGGCCCGGCCCGGGCCGCGGGCAGCCCGCCGTCCCGGGCCGGCGGCGAGCCGCCCATCGCTCTGCCGTCCCCGGCCCCGGGCAAGCCCACCGCTCTGCCGTCCCCGGCCCCGGGCAAGCCAGCGGCGCCCGTGCCGCGTCCCGCCCCTACCAGGCTGACGGCGTCGCCTATCCCCTCTCCCACTGGGTGAGCTCCGGCCCGGGAGGAGCCGCCGGCCTGGCGGAATCCCCGCCGCGGCGGCCTCCCCACTCAGCGACGAGGATCACGATGGAGGTGAACATCGGCCAGAAGGCCAGCGCGCTCTTGGCACCGAGGGCGAGCGAGGCGTGGAACAGCGTACCGTCCGGGCTGGAGGTCAGGTGCTGGTCGTAGCCGGAGAGGCCGATCTGCTCGCCGAGCCAGAGCATGACGAACGCGCCGGCCGCGGCGCCGAGGATGAGCCCGGCCGCGACGGCGGCCCGGGCATTCCCGGTGCGGGCGGCGATGCCGAACCGGTAGCCGAGCAGGCCGGTGAGCAGCCCGGCGACCGCGCTGATCGCGCAGAACCAGGCGTCCGCGGCGATGAACGCGGTCGTCTCCGCGTTCACGAGCCGGGCGGTTCCGCTGCCGACCTCCTGTAGCAGCGCGCGCGGCGCGGCCTCGCCCCAGATCAGCCCGGCGAGCAGCCCGGCCAGCGCGGTACCGGCCAGCGGCACTGTGAAGCAGGCCAGCATCCTCCGGGCCGCCGGACGCGCGCCGGACGGCCGGGCCTGCTCCGGAGCCGTCGTCATCCCTGTCATCCCACCTCGCCTCCCGCACGATCGTACCGGGAGCGCGCGCGGCGCGGGTCAGGCCGGAAGGCGGCGGGCCGGCCCGCCTCACCCAGCCCCGGACGCGTCGTCGGGCACGTAATGACGGCTGCCGTCCGCGGGATCGACCCATACCCGCATGATCACGCCGCTTGACGGGTCGCGGAACCGCTCCGGCGTCGCCGTCCAGCCCGGAGCGGGCCTGGCCGCTTCGGCATGCCCGCGCCGGGACAGCCGGCCGCGCCGCGGCCCCTGCCCGGCGCGCCGGCCGGCGGCGGCATCTCCCGGGGCCGTCATGGGCAGCCCGGCCAGGGCGCCCTCCGCCTCGTCACGGTACGCGGCAGCGAGAACGATCTCCGCCGGGCGGCGCAGCTCGTCCAGGCTGAGCCGCCCGGCGGCGTGGTGCTCGCGGCCGGCGGCGACGAAACGGTCCCGTCCGGAATTTCCGAGCAGGGTGCGGCGGCACGCTGGAAAGTCGCCGGTGCCGCCCATGGCTCCAGGCTACCTAGGCGGGCGCCACCACCACGGCGGTGCCGTAGGCGACGATCTCGGTGAGCTGCTGGCCGATCTCAGAGGAGTCGAACCGCATCGAGATCACCGCGTTGGCGCCGAGCAGCCGGGCGTTCTCGATCATCCGGTCCACGGCGTGCCTGCGGCTGTCCTCGAGCAGCTCGGTGTACTGCGTCACCTCCCCCTGGGCCAGGCTCTTGAACGCCGCACCGAATGCCTTCGCGATGCCCATGCTGCGCACCACCAGGCCGAACGCCACACCCAGGTTCTGCTGGACGGCCATCCCCGGCAGCTCAAGGGCGGTGGTGACCGGGAAGGCTTCCGCCGGTTGTGTCATGCCGGAAGTAGATGCCCGCCGCTGGCCGGTGTCAACGACCGTCGCGCGGGCGTCACATGCGGCGCGGGCGTTAATGGCGCGGCCGTACCGGGAACCGGGAATCCCCGGCCGGCAGGAGCCCCGCCGCCTGTTTTTCATGATCCGGAAAGGTTTGTGCAGTTATACCGGATTTTCTCTTCATCGTGAAGGTTTTTCAGGTTCGCGTGGCCGCCATGGCGAGCGGCTCCTGTCCCGGGCAGGTGCGGCCGTGACACGAGCGGCTCCTGCGGAGCCAGGGAACGGCGACCGGAATAGGCCGGCCGGGAACGGCCGGTTCCGCGCCACGCGGCGCCTTCCCGGGACACGCCGCCGGACTGCATTGCGTTACAGCGGCGCAAACCGGGGACGAATCCGCGGCGCGGCGGGCCGCCGCGGCGAGATGGCGGGATAGCGCATTGATCCCGGGCCCCGCGGCCTGTGCCTGACAGCGAGGCATGGCCACGTTCGGGATATGCGGACCGCAGTGCCCATCCCGGAGAAGCGGGACACCGGATCGGTCATGCGATACCTGCGGGTCTTCGAGGCCAGGAGGGTCGCCGAACCCGACACGGCCTCCGCCCCGATGGCATCGCGCGCGGCGCGGGGATGACCGTCCGGGGGCGGCGCCGGGCCGAGGACGCGATGCTCCTCCCCCGGGGGGCTGTCCGCGTGCCGGGTGCGGGCCGGCGATCCGTCCGCGGCCCGGGACCGGGTGACCGTCTCGTTCACGCTCGCCTGCACGCACGAGCGGACCGGCAAGGACCCGTCATGACCGGGACGAAGTGCCACCGGCTGCGCCACGGCCGGATCGCCGGGTTCCGGCGCTGTGACAGGCACCGCCTTCCGTTCGGGACGATTTCCTTAGCTGGCGATGCAGGAAGGGCCGAGGAGCTGCTTGAGATCGGCGTGCAAGGCCGGCGACGCGGTGACGCGGAGCTTGTCGTCGAGGCGGACCACCGTCGTCTTCTGGTTGCCGCGCAGCTTCAGGTGCACCTCGGTCGGCCCCGGGTGGGTGCGCAGCACCTCACGGAGCTGCTCGACCACCGGCGGCACGCAGCGGGCCACCGGCAGCGACACCACGAAAGGGGCGTCGTCACCCACGGTGAGATCGGGGACGGTCATGTCCATGGCGATGAGCTTGGGCACGTCGTCGCGGCGGTCTACCCGGCCCTTGACGATCACGATCGCGTCCTCGGCGATCGCGGTCGCGTACAGCTGGTAGGTCTGCGGGAAGAACAGCACCTCGATGGCGCCCCCGAGGTCCTCAAGCGTGGCCGTGGCCCACTGGCTGCCCTGCTTGGTCACCTTGCGCTGCACGCCGGACAGGATCCCGCCGACCTTGACGATCTGGCCCTCGCCGCGGCCGCCGGGCGCGGGCGCCGGCCGGTCCTCGTCGTCGGCGGCGGCCATCAGCTCGGCGAGCGAGCAGTCGGTGCCGGCGGCGAGGATGTGCTCCACGCCGAGCAGCGGGTGGTCGGACACGTACAGGCCGAGCATCTCCCGCTCGAAGTTCAGCCGGGTCTTCTTGTCCCACTCGGCGTCCGGGACCGCGACCTCGAACACGGCCTCCGCCTCGGCGTCCCCGCCGAACAGCGAGTCCTGCCCGATCGCCTCGTTCCGCTTGATGTCGATGACGGAGTCGACCGCCTGCTCGTGGATCAGCAGCAGCCCCTTGCGGGGATGGCCGAACGAGTCGAAGGCGCCGGCCTTGACCAGGCTCTCTATGACCCGCTTGTTGCAGACGACGGCGGGGACCTTGCGCAGGAAGTCGGCGAAGCTGGTGAAGTCGCCCTTGGACGTGCGGGCGGCGATGATCGCGTCGACGACGTTCGCGCCGACGTTGCGGATCGCCGCGAGGCCGAACCGGATGTCCGCGCCGACCGCGGTGAACGTCGCGGCGCTCGCGTTGACGTCGGGGGGCAGGACCTTCACCCCCATCCGCCGGCATTCGCTCAGGTAGAGCGCTGACTTGTCCTTGTCGTCGCCGACGCTCGTCAGCACGGCCGCCATGTACTCGGCCGGGTAGTTCGCCTTCAGGTAGGCGGTCCAGTAGGAGACCAGGCCGTAGGCGGCGGAGTGGGCCTTGTTGAAGGCGTAGCCGGCGAACGGGACCAGCACGTCCCACACTGCCTGGATCGCCGCGTCGGAGTAGCCCCGCTCCCGGCAGCCCTTCTGGAACGGGATGAACTCCTTGTCGAGGATCTCCTTCTTCTTCTTGCCCATCGCCCTTCTGAGCAGGTCGGCTTGTCCCAGGGTGTAGCCGGCCAGCACCTGGGCCGCCTTCTGCACCTGCTCCTGGTAGACGATCAGGCCGTAGGTGGGCTCGAGGATCTCCCGCAGCGGCTCCTCGAGCTCGGGGTGGATCGGGGTGATCTCCTGCTGCCCGTTCTTGCGCAGCGCGTAGTTGGTGTGGCTGCCCACGCCCATCGGGCCGGGACGGTAGAGCGCGCCGAGGGCGGAGATGTCCTCGAAGTTGTCCGGCTTCATCAGCCGCAGCAGCGTCCGGTAGCCCGAGCTATCGAACTGGAACACGCCGAGGGTGTCGCCGCGGGCGAGCAGCTCGTAGGTGGGCTTGTCGTCGAGGGGGAGGCTGAGCAGGTCGATCTTGGTGCCGCGGTTCTGCTCGATGGCCTTGACCGCGTCGGACATGATCGTCAGGTTCCGCAGGCCGAGGAAGTCCATCTTGAGCAGCCCGAGGCTCTCGCAGGTCGGATAGTCGAACTGCGTGATCACCGCGCGGTCGGGGTACCTGGTCCACACCGGGATGTGGTCGGTCAGCGGCTCGGCGGACATGATCACCCCGGCGGCGTGCACGCCGGGCTGCCGGATCAGCCCCTCGATGCCCCTGGCGGTGTCGATGACCTGCTTGACCTCTGGCTCGCTGCCGTACAGGTTGCGCAGCTCGCCGGCCTCGTGATACCGGGGGTGCTGGGAGTCGAAGATCCCGGACAGCGGGATGTCCTTGCCCATGACCGCCAGCGGGAACGCCTTGGTGATCCGGTCGCCGAGCGCGTAGGGGAAGCCGAGCACCCGTGTCGCGTCCTTGATGGCGGCCTTGGCCTTGATCGTGCCGTAGGTGATGATCTGCGCTACCTTGTCACTCCCCCACTTGCCGGTGACGTAGCGGATCACGTCGGCCCGGCCGCGTTCGTCGAAGTCGATGTCGATGTCCGGCATCGAGATCCGCTCGGGGTTCAGGAACCGCTCGAAGATCAGTCCGTGGTCCAGCGGGTCGAGGTCGGTGATGCCCATCGCGTAGGCGACGATGCTGCCCGCGGCCGAGCCACGGCCCGGGCCCACGGCGACGCCGTTGTTCTTCGCCCAGTTGATGAAGTCCGCGACAACCAGGAAGTAGGCGGGGAAGCCCATCTGGCAGATGATCTGGATCTCGTACTCGGCCTGGCGCCTGCGCTGCTCGTCGCAGCCGTTGGGGTACCTGCGCGCCATGCCTTTCCAGACCGCGTCGGCGAACAGCTGGTCCTCGGACTCGTACCCCTCCGGGATCGGGAACCTGGGCATCAGGTTCTTGAACTCGAACATCCCGGTGATGTCCACCCGGTCGGCGACCAGCAGCTGCGAGTTGCGGCAGCCCTGCTGCCAGACGTCGCTGTTGTTGATCCGGTACATCTCCTGCGGCGACTTGATGTAGTAGCCGGTGCCGTCGAACTTGAACCGGTCGGCGTCGGCCAGGGTCTTGCCGGTCTGGATGCACAGCAGCAGGTCGTGCGCCTGGGCGTCCTGCTCCTTGGTGTAGTGGGAGTCGTTGGTGACGACCGGGGGGATGTTCAGCTTACGGCCGATCTCAAGCAGGCCGTCGCGGACCCGGGTCTCGATGTCGAGGCCGTGGTCCATCAGCTCGAGGAAGTAGTTCTCCTTGCCGAAGATGTCCTGCCACTCGGCCGCCGCCCTGAGTGCCTCTTCTTCCTGGCCCAGCCGCAGGCGGGTCTGCACCTCACCGGAAGGGCAGCCGGTGGAGGCCATCAGGCCCGCCGCGTGCTCGGCGATGAGCTCCTTGTCCATCCGGGGCCACTTGACCAGCCAGCCTTCGGCGTAGGACCTGCTGGACAGCTTGAAGAGGTTGTGCAGCCCCTCCTTGTCCCGCGCCCAGATCGTCTTGTGCAGGTAGGCGCCGGAGGCGGAGACGTCGTCCTTTTTCTGGTGCGGCTGGCCCCAGAGGATGCGGCTGGGATTGTCCCGCCTTTCCGGGGCCACGTAGGCCTCGATCCCGATGACGGGGGTCAGCCCGGCCGCCGTGGCCTGCTTGTGGAACTCGGCCGCGCCGAACATGTTGCCGTGGTCCGTCATGGCCACGTGCGTCATGCCCCTGGCCTTGACCTCCTGGAACAGCTCCCTCAGCCGGGCGGCACCGTCCAGCATCGAGTATTCGGTGTGGACGTGCAGGTGGGCGAACGGGGGGATGGCGCCGTCCTCGTTCGATGCCGCCGCGGATGCCGTCATGAACCCAACCGCCTCCTCAGGCACGCTTCGCGCCGCACGCGCGGTGTGCCCGGCGGCGCGTTCCTGCAACGAAAACCGGGGGAAGGCGGCTGACGCCCTGGCCGCGGACACGGAGCCGCCACTCGCGGCGCACCTGCCTCCGCCTCGCCGCGGCCATCGCGCCAGCCCGGTGATTCATACCTTATCGGTTCGGGGTGAGGCTGGCGCGGGGGCGCGCCGGGCGAGTTCGGGACCGCCCGGTTTGTCAGCTTTCGGCGCGGAGGATATCCAGGGCGTGCCGCAGGTCGTCCGGGTACGGGCTGCAGAGCGAGACCTCGCGGCCGGTGACGGGATGCGCGAAGGACAGCCGCACCGCGTGCAGCCACTGCCTGGTCAGCCCCAGGTGCGCCGCGAGCACGGGGTCGGCGCCGTAGAGCAGGTCGCCGCAGCACGGGTGGCGCAGCGCGGCCATGTGCACCCGGATCTGGTGGGTGCGGCCGGTCTCCAGGCCGACGCTCACCAGGCTGGCCGCCCGGAACGCCTCAAGCGTGTCGTAGTGGGTGACGCTCGGCCGCCCGCCGGCGACCACCGCGAACCGGCCGTCGCCGGACGGATGCCGCCCGATGGGCGCGTCGATGGTGCCGCGCAGCGGGTCCGGATGCCCCTGGACGAGAGCGTGGTACGCCTTGGACACGGCGCGCTCGCGGAATGCCTGCTTGAGCACGCTGTAGGCGCGCTCGCTCTTGGCGACCACCATCAGCCCGGTGGTGTTGGCGTCCAGCCGGTGCACGATGCCCTGGCGTTCGGCGGCCCCGCTGGTGGCCACCGTATGCCCGGCGGCGAGCAGGCCGCCGAGCACGGTGGGCCCCGTCCAGCCGGGCGCGGGATGCGCCGCGACGCCGCGCGGCTTGTCCACCACCGCGATGTCGTCGTCCTCGTAGACGATCTTCAGGCCGCCCGCCGGCTCCGGGGCGGGCACGGCGTCCCGGGGCGGCGGCAGCGTCACCGACACCGGGGCGCCCGCCAGCACCCGGTCGGACTTGGCGGCCGGCTGGCCGTCGAGCAGGACCTGGCCGGCCCCGATCAGTTCCGCCGCGCGGGCGCGGGACAGCCCGAACATCCGGGCCAGCGCCGCGTCAAGCCGCTCCCCGTCCAGTCCTTCCGGGATCTGGACGTGGCGCTCCCCCTGGCTCACTGGTCCGCGTCCGCCGCGTCGGCTGAGGCGGACGCGGGCGCGGCCGGCTTACCCGGCCCGCCCGGGGCGGAGGCCGGATCCGGCGCGGCGGGCGCCGGGCGGTCGCCGCGGGTCCCGTCCAGGCGGTAGCCGCTCATCGCGAGCAGCACCGTCAAGATGCCGCCGCAGACGATCGCCGAGTCGGCCAGGTTGAACACCGGCCAGTAGCGGGTCAGCTCGATCCAGTCCACCACGTTGCCGCGGAAGAGGCCGGGAGCGCGGAAGATCCGGTCGGCCAGGTTGCCCAGCGCGCCGCCGAGCAGCAGCCCGAGGGTGACGGCCCAGCCGAGGCTGTACAGCTTCCGCGCGGTGCGGATGATATAGACCACCACGCCGACGGCGATCGCGGTGAACACGATCGTGTACCCGGTGCCGACGCTGAACGCCGCCCCCGGATTCCGCAGCAGGTTGAGCATCAGCACGTTGCCCAGCACGTGCACCGGCTCCTCCGGCCGCAGGTGCGCGACCGCCAGGGCCTTGGTGATGGCGTCGGCGGCCAGCACGAAGGCGGCGACGCCGACGAGCACGCCGATCCGCCGCCGGCGGGCGGCCGCAGCGCGGGGGCCCGCCGCGGCGCTCGCGGCCGGATCGCCGGTTCCCTGGCTCAGCGGCGCTCCTGACGCTGCTTGCATTCCACGCACAGGGTCGCCCGCGGGAACGCCAGGAGCCGCGCCTTCCCTATCGGCTTGCCGCACGATTCGCACACTCCATATGTTCCCGCATCGATCCGGGCGAGCGCGTGCTCGGTCTGGTCGAGCAGCTCGCGCGTGTTGTGGGTGAGCGCCAGCTCGTGCTCCCGCTCGAACAGCTTGCTGCTCGCGTCGGCCTCGTCGTCCCCGGCCTCGGCCACCGTGTTCCCCAGGCGCGCCGCGATCTGCGACTCCGCCTCGCCGATCTCCTGACGCAGCGTCGCCGCCTCGGCTTTGAGCTCCGACCGCACCTCGTCCAGTTCGGCGTCGGTCCACGGGTCCTCACCCGGCCGGACCGGAAGGCTGGCGGCACCAGAGTGCGGCGCAGCAGTCATGTCTGGTCTCACCCTTTTGCGATCGTCAGATTCGGACAGTGAAGGATACGACCCCGCGGCCCCCCCTGCAAACGAAAGCGGAACCGTTGCGCTGTAGGCGGAATCCTCCCGCGAGCCGGAGGGCGCGCCGGTGCCTGGGCCGGGGAGCGAGGGGGCGAAGCCCCGGGCGACGAGGGAAGGCACGGGCGGAAAGCGCCCGGAGGCGAGCGGGAAAACACTGCTATCCTGAAGGCGCGGTGATGGGGACAGCTGCCGTGGAATGCTGCGCGGAGCGACCCGGGGACGGTGCGAGCCCGGGTGCGTGCGCCACGGACCAGATCACCCCGGAGCGGCCGGAAGAACGGCTGCCTGCTCATCGGCAAGGCTGCTCAGTAGAACCGGCGAAGATCAAATTCGAGTGGGCCGAACGGACGGTGGTGGCTCCTTCGGCCAAGGAGGGTGGTACCGCGGGGCGGCGCGCGAGCGTGCCTCGTCCCTCCCGCTTAGCTGACGCGAATGCTGGAGGACACCTGATGCCGGAGTTCACCGAACGGAAGCCGGGCGGCCCCATGCCTGCGCTGCCGGCGCGCGCGGACTTCCCCGCGATCGAGCACGAGATGCTCGCCCGGTGGAACCGGAACCGGACCTTCGAGGCCTCGCTGAAGCAGACCGAGGGCGGCCCGCGCTGGACGTTCTACGAAGGTCCGCCGACCGCCAACGGCATGCCGGGCGTGCATCACATCGAGGCCCGTGTCTTCAAGGACGTGTTCCCCCGGTTCAAGACCATGCAGGGATTCCACGTCAAGCGCAAGGCAGGCTGGGACTGCCACGGGCTGCCGGTCGAGGTCGCGGTGGAGAAGGAACTGGGCCTGTCCGGCAAGAAGGACATCGAGGCCTACGGCGTCGCCGAGTTCAACGACCGGTGCCGGGAGTCGGTGCTGCGGCACGTGGACGCCTTCTCCGCGCTGACGACGCGGATGGGCTACTGGATCGACCTGTCCGACGCCTACCGCACGATGGACCCCGAGTACGTGGAGTCGGTCTGGTGGGCGCTGAAGACCATCTTCGGCAAGGGCCTGCTGGTCCGTGACTTCCGGATCAGCCCGTACTGTCCCCGGTGCGGCACCGCGCTGTCCGACCACGAGATGGGCCAGCCGGACGTCTACCGGGAAGTCGCCGACCCCTCGGTCACCGTGCGGTTCCCGCTGACCAGGCTCCCGGCGGGCGCCAGCCGCCACCTGGAAGGCGCCGACCTGCTGGTGTGGACGACGACGCCGTGGACCCTGGTGTCCAACACCGCCGTCGCGGTCCACCCGGAGGTGGAGTACGTCGTCGCCCGCAAGGCGGCGACCGGGGACAAGGTCGTGACGGCCGAAGCGCTGTACGCGCGGGTGCTCGGCGAGGGCTGGCACGTGCTCGCCACGGTGCGGGGAACGGAGCTGATCGGGGCGCAGTACCGCCGTCCGTTCGGGATGGTCGATATCCCGCGCGCCCACCGGGTGGTCGCGGGCGATTTCGTGACCACGGAGGACGGCACCGGGCTGGTTCACCTGGCGCCCGCGTTCGGCGCGGACGACATGGAGGCATCCCGTGCCAACGGGCTGCCGGTGGTGAACCCGGTCCGCCCCGACGGGCGGTTCGAGGACGGGCTGCCGCTGGTCGGCGGGATGTTCTTCAAGGACGCGGACAAGCCGCTGATCGCGGACCTGGCCGAGCGGGGGCTGCTCTTCCGGTCCGAGGTGCACGCGCACAGTTACCCGCACTGCTGGCGGTGCAACACCGTGCTGCTCTACTACGCGCTGCCGTCCTGGTACATCAGGACCACCGCGATCAAGGAAGCGCTGCTCGCGGAGAACGAGAAGACCAACTGGCAGCCTGTCACGATCAAGAACGGCCGGTACGGCGAGTGGCTGCGCAACAACGTGGACTGGGCGCTGTCCCGGACCCGCTACTGGGGCACGCCGCTGCCGCTGTGGGAGTGCCCGTCCGGGCACCTTACCTGCGTGGGCTCCCTCGGTGAGCTGAGCGGGCTCGCCGGGCGCGACCTGTCCGGGCTTGACCCGCACCGGCCGTACGTGGACGAGGTGACGTTCCCCTGCCCGTCGTGCGGCGCCGACGCGCGCCGCGTGCCGGAGGTGATCGACGCCTGGTTCGACTCGGGCTCGATGCCGTTCGCGCAGCACGGGGCGCCGCTGCGGAACGCCGAGGAGTTCCGGCAGGCGTATCCGGCGCAGTTCATCTGCGAGGCGATCGACCAGACCCGCGGCTGGTTCTACTCGCTGATGGCGGTGGGGACGCTGGTGTTCGGCCGTTCCTCGTACGAGAACGTGGTATGCCTCGGGCACGTCGTCGACGAGCAGGGACGCAAGATGTCCAAGCACCTCGGCAACGTGATGGAGCCGATGGGGCTGATGAACTCCCACGGCGCGGACGCGGTGCGCTGGTTCTTCGCGGCGTCCGGGTCCCCGTGGGGGCAGCGCCGTATCGGGCCCTCGGTGCTCGACGAGATCGTCCGCAAGGTGCTGCTGACCTACTGGAACACGGTCTCGTTCCTGGTGCTGTACGCGAACGCGTCCGCCGCCGGCCCTTCCGGTTCCGTGTGGACGCCGGAGTCGGCCGGGTCGGCGCCCCCGCCGGCCAGGCGGCCGCTGCTCGACCGGTGGCTGCTGTCGGAGCTGCACGCGTGCGTGCGTGACGTGACGGACTCCCTGGAGGCATTCGACACGGCCGCGGCCGGGCGGCGGCTGGCGTCGCTGATCGACGACCTGTCGAACTGGTACGTGCGCCGGTCCCGGCGCCGGTTCTGGGACGGCCCCGGCTCTCCGGACGGCGCGTCGGCGTTCGCGACCCTGCACGAGGCGCTCGTCACCCTGACCATGCTGATGGCGCCTATCACGCCGTTCCTCGCCGACTACGTGTGGGGCGTGCTCCGGCCGGGCGATTCGCCGGAGTCGGTTCACCTGGCGTCGTGGCCGTCGCACGATCCGGCGCTGATCGACGAGACGCTATCGTCGCAGATGGCGCTGGCGCGGCGGCTGGTCGAGCTGGGACGGTCGGCGCGGTCGGCGGCCGCGGTGCGGACCAGGCAGCCGCTGTCCCGGGCGCTGGTCGGGGCGGCGGGGTTCTCGTCCATGCCCGCGGCCCTGCGGGACCTGGTGGCCGAGGAGCTGAACGTGCACGCGCTCGAGCCGCTGGACGCCGCGGGCGGTTCGCTGGTCAGCTACACGGTCAAGCCGCAGTTCCGGTCGCTCGGGCGGCGGTTCGGCGCGTCGACGCAGGCGGTGGCCGCGGCGATCGGCGCCATGGACCCGGCGGCGCTGGCGTCCGCCGTCGCGTCGGGGTCGGCGTCCGTTTCCGTGCCGTCGCTCGGCACGGTGGAACTGTCGCCGGACGACGTGATCGTGACGCAGACGCCGCTCCAGGGCTGGGGTGTCGCCACCGCCGGCGCCGAGACCGTCGCGCTGGACCTGGCGGTGACTCCGGAGCTGCGGGCCGAAGGATGGGCCCGCGAGGTGGTCAGGCTCATCCAGGAGGCGCGGAAGAACGACGGCCTCGACGTCACCGACCGGATCGCGCTGCGGTGGTCGGCGGACGATCCTGAGCTGGCCGCGGCGCTTGCCGAGCACCGGGAGATGATCGCCGGGGAGGTGCTGGCGGTATCGTTCGGCCCGGGCGAAGGGGCCGCGGAGACCGGGGTCGCCGCCGGACCCTGGCACGAGCACAGCGACGCGGGCCTGGGCCTGCGCTTCTGGCTCGCGGTCGCCCCGGCGGCCTAGCGCGGCCCGCGCGCGGCGGCCTGCCGCCGCGCGCCGCGGTCCGCCGCCCGTGCCGGGGTCTGCCGCCCGTGCCGCGGTCTGCCAATGGCGCCAACGGCATGCTCTATCCAGGCCAAAGGCGCCAATGGCAGAACCGATCCGCTTGCCAGCCGGGCGGCTGGCAAGCGGATCGGCGGGATTGCGGGCGGCTAGGCGCCGACTAGGGCGGCTAGCCGCCGACTGGGTCAGGCTGGCAGGCGCGACAGGGGGTGCAGCCCGCGTCGGCGGCCTCCTGGGCCGTCATCTTCTGCATGTCGCCCTCGGCCATGAAGCGGATGAGGATGCAGTCCGCGTTGTGGTACCGGGGGACGCCGGGGACCAC
>DATGLH010000106.1:0-33110 GCA_035294225.1 Trebonia sp. | reverse complement strand
TGAGGTGCACGTGCGCAACAGCCCCGCGGCCGTCGCCGGCGAGGTCGTGTCGCTCCTGGTGATGGTCGCCGGAATCGTCGTCACCGCCCAGCATGCCCCGCAGGTCGCGGGCAGCCCGGGGAAGGCGGCAGCCGGCGCCGCCGTCGGCCGGGCGGCGCCGCAGTTACCCGGGCCGCGCCGCCGTCGGCCGGGTGCGGCGCCAGGCGGCGGCCCTGCGGCCGCGGACGGCCCCGCACGGCGCACCGGGCCGCGCGGGGGTGCCGGGCTACGCGGGGGTGGCGTCCGTGCCGCCTGAGGCGGGGCCCGTGGGGGGCTCATCGCCCGCGGGCGGGGTCCCCGGCCCCTCGGCGGCGGTGGCGGCACGGCTCTCGGCGAGCAGTTCTTCCAGGCGCGGACCGTACAGCCGCCGGAACGTCCGGTGCGCGCGGGCCCGGTCCAGGATGGCGACCTCGAGCTGGGCGGCGGCCAGCTCGGACTGCGCGCCGTTCCCCGGGGACGAGCCCGACGATCCCGAGGACGGGGCCGCGAGGGCGGCCAGCGCGGCGCCGAGGGCCTCGGTCAGCGACATCCCGTCGGAGAATCGTTCCTTCAGCGCCGCCGCCACCTGGTCGGCCTGCCCGCCGAAGGCGACGAACCCCGGCTCGTCGGTCACCGAGCCGTCGAACGTGATCCGGTAGATCTGGTCGCTGTCCGGCGTGAGGCCGACCTCGGCGACCACGATCTCCACTTCGAACGGCTTGTTGCTATCGGTGAAGATGGTGCCCAGTGTCTGGGCGTACCAGTTCGCGATGCCGCGGGCCGTGACGTCCCCCCGGTCGAACTGGTACCCCGTCACGTCGGCGTACGTGACGCCGGCCTTGCGCAGGTTCTCGTACTCGTTGTACCGGCCGACCGCGGCGAACGCGATCCGGTCGTAGAGCTCGCTGATCTTGTGCAGCGCGCTGGACGCGTTGGGCGCCACCATGAGGATGCCGCCCGCGTACTGCAGCGCCACGCAGCTGCGGCCGCGCGCGATGCCCTTGCGCGCGTAGTCGGCCTTGTCCCGCATGATCTGTTCGGGCGACACGTAAAACGGCATGGACACCGCAGGAGGTTCCTTTGCTGGTTGTCGTCGGGGGAAGGGGTCTCATCGGACGCCGTCTGCGGCTGGGCCGCGGCCGTCAGCCGGCGCTCCGCAGCGGGGCGGGCGGGCCGTCGGGCGAGCGCATCCGCTCGTCCACCACCTGCTGAGCGTAGTCGGCGGCCTCGGTGTCCGGCAGCCGCCGGAAGCCCTCGTCGGTGATCGTGGCGACGACCGGGAAGATCCGCCGGGTGAGGTCGGGGCCGCCGGTGGCGGAGTCGTCGTCGGCCGCGTCGTACAGTGCCTGCACGCAGGCGAGCACCGCGTCGGTCACGGGCATGTCGTCACGGTACAGCTTCTTCAGCGCGCTCTTGGCGAACACCGAGCCGGACCCGATCGAGTGGTAGCGGTGCTCCTCGTACGGGCCGCCCGCCACGTCGTAGCTGAAGATCCGGCCGGTGCCGGTCTCCTCGTCGTAGCCGACGAACAACGGGACCACGGCCAGGCCCTGCATGGCGCCGCCGAGGTTGCCCCTGATCATCGTCGCGAGCCGGTTCGCCTTGCCCTCCAGGGACAGCGACCGGCCTTCCATCTTCTCGTAGTGCTCAAGCTCGACCTGGAACAGCCGGACGAACTCCAGGCCCACGCTCGCCACGCCCGCGATGCCCATCGCCGAGAACTCGTCGCTGCGGAAGACCTTCTCCACGTCCCGCTTGGCGATCATGTTCCCGGCCGTGGAGCGCCGGTCGCCTGCCATCACCACGCCGCGGGAGCAGGCGGCGGCCACGATCGTGGTCGCGTGCGGCAGGTCCGCGATGACGTCGCTGCCGCCGCCCGCGGGCAGCGGGCCGCCGCCAGGACCGCGGAATCCCGGCAGCAGGTCAGGCGCGTAGGCCGCGAGGAAATCCGTGAACGACGGGATCCGCGCTGCCATGAACGCCCCCGGCTGCCGCATCACGCCGTCGAAATACCCTCCCACGCCGCCGCCCCTTTCTCCTGTCGGCACAACCCAGCCGGCCAGCACAGTCCGATGTCCTTGAGCAGACACTACCGTCCGTTCGGAATGTGAATGTACACGCACCGGGCCCATGCCTTTCACCCGCCGCGAACCGCGGAAGGGCGCTACTGGCCGCCCTTTTGGACGTAGGAACGGACGAACTCCTCGGCGTTCTCCTCGAGCACCTCGTCGATCTCGTCGAGGATCGAGTCCACATCGTCAGAGAGCTTCTCGTGCCGTTCCCTGACCTCCTCGACCGAGGCGCCCGGGTCCTCCTCGGTCTCCTCCGCGCGCCGCGTGGTCTGCCGCTGGCCTCCGGTGTCCTTCGTTGCCATCTGTGGTACCTCCGTCGTCCCGGGGGTGACCCCCCGATAGCTCCAACGTTATCGTCGCCAGCGGGCGGCCCGTCCAATCCTCCGCCGCGACATTGGTACCAAGTAGCTACTCTTGCGCGGTCAGCGCGGCGACGAGATCGCCGGCCGTGCGGCAGCGGTCGAGCAGCTCGCCGACGTGCGCCCGGGTGCCGCGCAGCGGCTCGAGCGTGGGGACCCGCTGGAGCGACTCCCGGCCCGGGATGTCGAAGATCACCGAGTCCCAGGACGCGGCGGCCACCGAGTCCGCGTACTGCCGCAGGCAGCGGCCGCGGAAGTAGGCCCTGGTGTCCTCCGGCGGGTTGTCGATCGCCCAGGTGATCTTGTCCTCGTCGGTCAGCCGGACCATCCGGCCGCGCGCCGCCAGCCGGTTGTACAGGCCCCGCTCCAGCCGGACGTCGGAGTATTGCAGGTCGAAGAGCTGTAGCTTGGGGTGGTCCCAGCCGAGCCCGTCGCGGCGCCGGTATCCCTGGAGGAGCTCCAGCTTCGCCACCCAGTCCAGCTCCCTGGACAGCTGCATGGGATCGTCGGCCAGCCGGGTCAGCACCGACTCCCAGCGGTCGAGCACGTCCGCCGTCATCGGATCGACGTCCGCGCCGTACTTGTCCTCGATGTGCTTGCGGGCATGCTCCAGGTACTCGGTCTGCAACTGCACCGCGGTCATCTTCCGGCCGTCCCGCAGCGTCACCAGGTGCTTGAGCGAGGGGTCGTGCGACACGGCGCGCAGGTCGGCGACGGGCGCCTCAAGCGACAGGTCGGCGCTGAGGAACTTGTCCTCGATCATCGCGAGCACCAGCGCGGTGGTCCCCATCTTCAGGTAGGTGGCCACCTCGCTCATGTTCGCGTCGCCGATGATGACATGCAGCCGCCGGTACTTCTCCGGGTCCGCGTGCGGCTCGTCGCGGGTGTTGATGATCGGGCGCTTCAGCGTGGTCTCCAGGCCGACTTCGACCTCGAAGAAATCGGCCCGCTGGCTGATCTGGAACCCCGTGCCGCGCCCGTCCGCGCCGATCCCGACCCGGCCCGCGCCGCAGACCACCTGCCGGGTGACGAAGAACGGGGTCAGGTACCGCACGATGTCGGCGAACGGCGTGGACCGGCGCATGAGGTAGTTCTCATGGCAGCCGTAGGAGGCGCCCTTGTTGTCGGTGTTGTTCTTGTACAGCTGGATGCCGTGGCTGCCGGGCACCGTGGCCGCCTTGGCGGCCGCCTCCGCCATGATCCGCTCGCCGGCCTTGTCCCAGATCACCACCGACAAGGGGTTGGTGCACTCGGGGGCTGAGTACTCGGGGTGCGCGTGGTCCACGTACAGCCGCGCCCCGTTGGTGAGGATGACGTTCGCCAGCCCCAGGTCCTCGTCGGTGAGCTGGGTGGAGTCGGCCGCCTCCCGGGCGAGGTCGAACCCGCGCGCGTCGCGCAGCGGGTTCTCCTCCTCGAAGTCCCAGCGGGCGCGCCGCGCCCGGGCGGCCGTCGCGGCCTGGTATGCGTTGACGATCTGCGACGAGGTGACCATCGCGTTGGCGCCCGGCTGACCCGGTACGGCGATGCCGTACTCGGTCTCGGTACCCATGACCCGCAGCACGCTCATAGTTGTTCAGGGTAGTGCCGGCCGACGCCATCGTCTGCCGGCATGCTCTGCTCGTGACTCAACGACTCGCCCGCGGGTCTACAGGTACTGGCCGGTGTTCGCGACCGTGTCGATCGACCGGCCCGCCTCGGTGCCCTGCTTGCCGGAGACCAGCGTCCGGATGTAGACGATGCGCTCGCCCTTCTTGCCGGAGATGCGCGCCCAGTCGTCCGGGTTGGTGGTGTTGGGCAGGTCCTCGTTCTCGCTGAACTCGTCCACGCAGGCGGCGAGCAGGTGGCTGACCCTGATTCCCTTCTGCCCCGTCTCCAGGAACTCCTTGATGGCCATCTGCTTGGCCCGGGCCACGATGTTCTCGATCATGGCGCCGGAGTTGAAGTCCTTGAAGTACAGGACCTCCTTGTCGCCGTTGGCGTAGGTGACCTCGAGGAAGCGGTTCTCCTCGGACTCGCTGTACATCCGCTCCACGACGCGCTGGATCATCGCGTCCACCGTCGCCTGCGCCGACCCGCCGTGCTCGGCCAGGTCGTCCGGGTGCAGCGGAAGGTCGGTGCGCACGTACTTGGAGAAGATGTCCCTGGCCGCCTCGGCGTCCGGCCGCTCGATCTTGATCTTGACGTCCAGGCGCCCGGGCCGCAGGATCGCGGGGTCGATCATGTCCTCGCGGTTGGAGGCGCCGATGACGATGACGTTCTCCAGGCCCTCCACGCCATCGATCTCGCTCAGCAGCTGCGGGACGATCGTGTTCTCCACGTCGGACGAGACGCCCGACCCCCGGGTGCGGAAGATGGAGTCCATCTCGTCGAAGAACACGATCACCGGCATGCCCTCGCTGGCCTTCTCGCGGGCCCGCTGGAAGACGAGCCTGATGTGCCGCTCGGTCTCGCCGACGTACTTGTTCAGCAGCTCCGGCCCCTTGATGTTGAGGAAGAAGCTCTTCCCCTCGGCGCGCCCGCCGCCGCCGCCCTCGGCGGCGGCCGCGGCGGTCTTCGCCGCCACCTGCTTGGCGAGGGAGTTGGCGACCGCCTTGGCGATGAGCGTCTTGCCGCAGCCGGGCGGCCCGTAGAGCAGCACGCCCTTGGGCGGCCGCAGCTGGTGCTCGCGGAACAGGTCCGCGTGCAGGTACGGCAGCTCGATGGCGTCGCGGATCTGCTCGATCTGCGTGCTGAGGCCGCCGATGTCGGTGTAGGAGATGTCCGGGACCTCCTCCAGGATGAGCTCCTCGACCTCGGCCTTCGGGATCCGCTCGTAGACGTAGCCGGAGCGCGGCTCGAGCAGCAGCGAGTCGCCGCCGCGCAGCACCTGGTCGCGCAGCGGCGCCGCGAGCCGGACGATGCGCTCCTCGTCGGCGTGCGAGATCACCAGGGCGCGCTCGCCGTCGGCGAGCACCTCCTTGAGCATCACGACCTCGCCGACGGTCTCATACCCCTGGGCGACGACGATGTTGAGCGCCTCGTTGAGCACGACCTCCTGGCCGGGCCGGAGCTCGTCGAGGTTGACGTTCGGGCTGACGTTCACCCGCATCTTGCGGCCGCCGGTGAAGACATCCGCCGTGTTGTCGTCGCACGCCTCCAGGAACACCCCGAAGCCAGACGGCGGCTGCGCGAGCCTGTCGACCTCTTCCTTGAGGGCCACGATCTGGTCCCTGGCCTCGCGCAGCGTTGACGCCAGCCGCTCGTTCTGGGCGGTGACCGACGTCAGGCTGGCCTCTGTCTCCCGAAGCCGTTCCTCCAGCAAGCGGACCTGGCGCGGTGAATCGGCGAGCCTCCTGCGCAGCACCGCAATCTCCTCGTCGAGGAAGGAGATTTGCGCGGTAAGGCTGCTCACCTCATCCTCGTGCCGCGAGGCCCGCCCGCCGTCATCCCTAGCTGCCACGGCCCCTCACCTCCTCCCTGGGGAGCACGAACTACCTATGACCCTACCTAGCCGACGGCCATCCCCAAACATTCCCGGCGCGCAGTCGATTACGCCCTTGTCGGGTTCACGGGGAAGAAACCGCAGGACAGCACCCTATAACAAGCACGGAGTCATATTTTGGTCGCATACGGTAGCCGATTATTCCGCCGGATGCGCGCCCTTGGCCGGCCTGCGGCGGCGGGGCGGCGCGGTCACCCCCGCGGCGAGCCGCCGGGCGGTCACCAGGAACCCGGTGTGCCCGATCATGCGGTGGTCCGGCCGGACCGCCAGGCCGTCCACGTGCCAGCCGCGCACCAGCGTCTCCCACGCGGCCGGCTCGGAGAACCCCCCGTGCGCCCGCAGCTCCTCCACGGCCCGGGATAGCTGCGTGGTCGTGGCCACGTAGCAGCAGACCAGCCCGCCGCTGGCCAGGGCCGCGGCCGCGGCGGGCACGCATTCCCATGGCGCGAGCATGTCCAGGATCACCCGGTCGAAGGAACCGGGCTCCCCGGCGGACGCGGCGGAGGCGGCGGAAAGCTCTCCCACGGACAGCCGCCACTGGGGCGGCAGCCCGCCGTAGAAGCGCCGGACGTTCGCCCGCGCGATCTCGGCGAAGTCAGCCCGGGCCTCGAAGGAGACCAGCCGCCCGGCGGGCCCGACCGCGCGCAGCAGCCAGCAGGACAGCGCGCCGGACCCCGCGCCCGCCTCGAGCACCCGCGCGCCGGGGAAGACGTCGGCGTAGGCGAGGATCTGGGCCGCGTCCTTCGGGTACACGATCGTGGCGCCGCGCTTCATGGCGAGCGTGTAGTCCGCGAGCAGCGGCCGCAGCGCCACGTACGCGGTGCCGCCCGCCGCGGTCACCACGCTGCCCTCGGGCGCGCCGATCAGGTCGTCGTGCCTCAGCAGGCCGCGGTGGGTGTGGAAGGTACCGCCCGGCTGCAAGACGATCTGGTGCATGCGGCCCTTGGGGTCGGTGAGCTGCACCAGGTCGCCGGCCTCGAACGGGCCGCCGTGCGTCTTCGGCGAACACTGCGTCACGCGGACAGGGTAGCGGGTGCCGGCCCCGGTCAGACCCCGGCGAGCACACGGTCGAGGTCGCGCGCCGCGAGCACCCCGTACACCTGGCCGGACGGCTCGACCAGCAGGTACTCGCTGGCGGGCGCCCGCCGCATCGCCTCCAGCAGCGCCATCCCCGACAGGTCGGCGGGCAGCACCAGGCTGGGCTCGATCGACCTGGCCATCGAGCCCGCGTCGATCCACGGCCGCCGCTGCGGCGGCGTGGCCATCACCGCGGCCTCGTTCACGATCGCGATCGGCTTGTTGTCGTGGTCCACCACGACGACCGCCCGGGCGCCGGACGCGTCCGCCCGGCGGACCGCCTCGGCGAGCGGCGTGGTCGCGGACACCGAGATGGCCCTTCTCGCGAGGCGGCGCGCCTGCAGTGCGGGCAGCCGCTCGCGGAACTTGGCGGCGCGGATGGACTGCCCGGCGCCGATCCACATGAACGCGGCGATCGCCACCACCCACAGCGTGCTGACCATGTCGCCGCCGGACAGCTTGCCGGAGTAGAACGGGATCACCAGCAGCGCGACCGCGAGCGCCCGGCCCGTCCAGGCGGCGGCGATCGTGGCGGTCCCCGGGCGCCTGGTGACCTTCCACACCACGGCCCGCAGCATGCGGCCGCCGTCCAGCGGCAGCCCCGGCAGCAGGTTGAAGATCCCCACGATGACGTTGGCCATCATCAGCTGCCGGACCAGCGAGCCGCTGATCCCCGCGGTGACCACGTGGGTCAGCCCCCAGCCGGCCGCGCCGAGCAGCAGGGACAGCGCCGGCCCCGCGGCGGAGACGAGGAACTCCCGGCCCGGGGTCTGCGGCTCCCGCTCGATCTCGGAGATGCCGCCGAGCGGGTACAGCAGGATGCGCCGCACGGGCAGCCCGTACCCGCGCGCGACGACCGAATGGCTCAGCTCGTGCACCAGCACGGACGCGTAGAGCAGCACCACGAAGGCGGCGGCTACCAGGTACCTGGTGCCGCCGCGCAGCGAATAGCTGAGATCGTTGGCGTAGATGACGATGAACACGCCGGCGATGACGAACCAGTACGGCGACACGTACACGGGAATGCCGAACGGCCGCGCTACGACGATGCCCGGCTGCTGCCCGCGCCCTTGCGACTGCTCCTGCTGGCCACTTGCCACATCACCGATGCTACGTGCATCCGCGCGCGTTGCGGCCCCATCGTCTCGCGGGGGAAACCCTCCCGGGAAACACAGAGCCGAATGTCGGCGGCCGGCATTACGGTAGCGGTGTGGATCCATCGACCCCTGCCGGCTCCAGCCCCGCGGGCGAGTCGCCAGCGGCACTGTCGCCGTCGCGTGCCGCCGACTTCATGACGTGCCCGCTGCTGTACCGGTTCCGGGTGATCGACCGGATCCCGGAGCCGCCGACGGCGGCGACCGCGCGGGGCACGCTCGTGCACGCGGTGCTTGAGCGGCTGTTCGACCGTCCCGCCGCCGAGCGGACCCCGGTGGCCGCCCGTGCGATGCTGGTGCCCGAATGGGAGCGGCTGTCCGCGGCCGACCCTGATCTCGCGGCGCTCTTTCCTGATGAGTCCGAACGCACGCGCTGGCTTGCCGATGCCTCCGCTGCTCTGGACGGTTATTTCACCCTTGAGGACCCCCGGCGGCTGGAGCCCGCCGAGCGCGAGTGGTACGTCGAGGCGGTGCTCGACTCCGGGCTGCGGCTGCGCGGCTACGTCGACCGGCTGGACATGTCGCCGGCCGGCGACATGCGGGTCGTGGACTACAAGACGGGCAAGGTGCCCCGGGAGGCCTATGAGGCCAGCGCGCTGTTCCAGATGAAGTTCTACGCGCTGGTGATCTGGCGCCTGCGGGGCGTGATCCCGCGCGTGCTCCAGCTGATGTACCTGGCGGACGGCGAGGTGCTGCGGTACTCCCCCGACGAGGCTGACCTGCGCGCGACG
This sequence comes from Trebonia sp., assembly GCA_035294225.1. Lineage (GTDB taxonomy): Bacteria > Actinomycetota > Actinomycetes > Streptosporangiales > Streptosporangiaceae > Trebonia. Next base: position 24,218 of record DATGLH010000106.1, on the reverse strand, counting down.
CAGCGCAAGCTCGAGGCGCTGTGGCAGGCCATCGAGAAGGCGCGCGCGGCCGGCGACTGGCGGCCGCGCCCGGGCAAGCTGTGCGACTGGTGCCGGCACAAGGCGCTGTGCCCGGAGTTCGGCGGCACGCCGCCGCCCCTGCCCGGCCGCGCCGACCGCGCTGCCGCGGCGGAAGCCGCTCCCGCGGCCCCCGCGGAGGCGGCGGACGGCACTGCCGCGGCGGACGGCACCGCCGCGGCCCCCGCGGAGGCGGCGGACGGGACTGCCGCGGCGGTCGCCTCCGCCGTGCTCGCCGCGGAGTGACGCCTTGCCCGGCTCCCGGCCGTGCGCAGGCCGTCGCGGGCCGGCGCCGTTCATGATCCGGAAAGGTTTTTATACCTATTCCGGTTTTTTCCTTCATGGTGAAGGTTTTTTCGATTAGCGTGCCCGGCCTCGGCGGGCGGTACGGCACCGGAGGCGGCGCGGCGGTGGCGCAGGGGCACTCGGGATGCGGCGGCATCATGGCGTTACCCGTGTTGCTGAGCCGCGTGCGAGCGGGGAGAGGCGCGGCCGTTCGTTCGGGCGGATGGCGGGCGGTGCCCGGCGGCCAGCGGCGGGCGGTCCCGGGACGGGCGGCACCAGCGGCCTTCATTCATTGACAACGCGAGATTAGTCTCGTGATACTAATTTCATGAACCTGACCCGGCTGATGGCGCTCGGCACGCTCGCCAGGTACGGGCCGCAGCACGGGCACCAGATCCGGCGGCTCGCCGACGTGACCAACGTCGGCGAGTGGGGCGGGGTGAGCGCCGGGGCGCTTTACCGGGAGCTGCGCGCGATGGAGCGCGAGGGCCTGGTGGCGGAGCTGCGCACCGAGCAGGTCGGGCGCCGCCCGGCGCGGACCGTCTACGCGATCACCGCCGACGGCAGGCTGGAGCTCGCGAGCCTGCGCACGCGCGTGCTCATGTCGACGGAATACGGGCCGGACGCGGTGGGGGTGGCGCTGACGTTCGCGGTCGACGACATGGACCGCGAGGAGCTGCGGGAGATCCTGCGCGCGCGGCGCGACCGGCTCGCCATCTCCCGCAGGGAACTCGCCGCGTGGCGAGAGCGCGGCGTGGCCAGGGGATACATCAGCCCGATGCAGTCGGCCACCATGCGGCGCGGCGAGCTGCACATCGAGGCCGAGGTGCGCTGGCATGACGAGCTTGACGCGGCGCTGGCCGCCGGCGCGCCGCTCGGCGGGAACGCGGCGCTGGCCGCCGGCGCGCCGCTCGGCGGGAACGCGGCGCGCCGCGGCCGCGTGACGCGGGAGGCGCACGGCGGGGCGGGCCGCCTGACCGCCGGCGCGACCTCCGCCGGCGCGACCTCCGCCGGCGCGACCACCGCCGGCGCGACCACCGCCGGCGCGACCACCGCCGCCGGGACCACCGCCGGCGCGGCCGATGAGGACCCGTCCGCCCGGCCGTCTTCAGTACGGCTGCCCGGAGGGCGCGAAAACGGCTTGAATTTAATCGAGATATTACTCGATAATGGCGATCGTAACGGGGGCCGGAACCGGCGGCAGGCACAGAGGGGAAGCAAGCCATGTCGATCATCGAGGCCAGGGGCCTCGCCCGCACGTTCAAGAGCCGCAAGCGCACGGTGGAGGCGGTACGCGGCGTCGACCTGACCGTGGCCGACGGCGAGATCGTCGGCTTCCTCGGCCCGAACGGCGCGGGCAAGACCACCACACTGCGGATGCTCACCACGCTGCTCGCGCCCACCGCGGGCACCGCCACCGTGGCCGGGGCGGACCTGCTCCGCGACTCCGTGGGCGTGCGGCGCCGGATCGGCTACGTGCCGCAGGCGATCGGGCAGACGATGGGCGGCACCGACCCCGCGTGCCTGGTCGAGGAGGAACTGCTCGACCAGGCGGCGCTGTACCGCATCGGCAGGACCGAGGCGGTGCGGCGGGCGCGGCGGCTCACCGCGCAGCTCGACCTCGCCGGGCTGGACAGGCGGCTGGTCAAGACGCTGTCCGGTGGCCAGCGGCGGCGGCTGGAGATCGCCCTCGGCCTGGTGCACGAGCCGCCGCTCGTCTTCCTCGACGAGCCCACGACGGGCCTCGACCCGCAGAGCCGGTCGAACCTGTGGGACCACATCAGGCGGCTGCGTTCGGACCTGGGCACCACGGTCTTCCTCACCACGCACTACCTGGAGGAGGCCGACGCGCTGTGCGACCGGGTGTTCATCATCGACCACGGCGTGATCGTGGCCGAGGGCACGCCCGATGAGCTCAAGCGCCGGGTGTCCGGGGACGTGGTGACGCTGCGGGTCAACGGCGCGCGGGAGACGGCGCGCGAACTGCTCTCGCGGCAGCCGATCGTGCGGGACGTCACCGTCTCCGACGACGGCGCGCTGCGGCTGAACGTCTTCAACGGCGCCGAGGCGCTGCCCGCGCTGCTGCGCGTGCTCGGCGACGCGGGCGTCACGATGCACTCGATCAACCTGTCCCGCCCGACGCTCGACGACGTGTTCCTGACGATGACCGGGCGGTCGCTGCGGGACGACTCGCCCAGCGCCGCCGAGCGGCCCCAGGAGCCGCAACACGCCGGGACAGGGAGTTAGGGAGTAGCCGGTATGCCGTTCATCCATGACACGCTGATCGTTTTCCGGCGCCAGCTCCGGCTCAGCCTGCGCAACCCCGCCTGGGTCATCATCGCGCTCGTGCAGCCGATCCTGTACCTGGCGCTGTTCGGCCCGCTGCTCACCAAGCTCCCGGCCACGGCGCTCGGCGAGAGCGGCGGCACGGGCGGGACCGCCGCGGCGTACAAGTTCTTCGTTCCGGGACTGCTGATCCAGCTGGGACTGTTCGGCTCGACGTTCGTCGGGTTCGCCATCATCTCGGACTGGCGGGCCGGGGTGATCGAGCGGTTCCGCGTCACGCCGGTGAGCCGGCTCGCGATCATGTCCGGCCGGGTGCTGCGGGACGTGCTCACGCTGGTCGTGCAGGCGGTGATCCTGGTGCTGGTCGGCGTGGCGTTCGGATTGCGGGCGCCGGTCAGCGCCATCCTGCTCAGCCTCGGCTTCATCGTCTTGGTGGCCATCGGCCTGGCGTCGGTCTCGTACGCGACGGCGCTGCTGGTCAAGAGCGAGGACGCGTTCGCCCCGATGCTCAACTCGGTCGTGCTGCCGCTGGTGCTGCTGTCCGGGATCATGCTGCCGATGACGCTCGGGCCCGGCTGGCTCCAGGGCATCGCCCGGATCAGCCCGTTCCGGTACATCATCGACGCGATGCGTTCGGCCTTCGCGGGGCACTACGCCAACACGATCATGCTGGAGGGCGTCGCGGTCGCGGCTGGCCTGGCGGTGGTGTGCCTGTGGCTGGGGTCGCGGGTTTTCGTCCGCGAGAACGCCTGAGCCCCGCCGCCTGCGGCGCCCCGCCGCCCGGACTCATCGCCTGAGCCGCCGGAGCCACGGCGGCGGGCGGGAACCGGCGGACGGGAATCAGAGCACGGCGACGACCAGGAGGATGAGCGCCGGGATCACGGTGGCGGCGAGCGCCGGCCAGGACCAGCTCGCCGTCACCGTCTGCCCTGAGGCCTGCGGGGAAGCCTGCCCGGGCGGCCGCGCCGGGCCCGCCGCGCGGGCCCGCTCCCGGGCGGCGCGGGCGTCCAGCCGGGCCGCGATCGCCGTGACGACGGGCAGCGAGGCCAGGTACCTGGCCTCGTCGGGCAGCCGCGGGTGCTCACCGGGAGCGGCGGATCCGCCCGGCGCCGCGAACAGCCCGCGACGCGGGCGTGGCGCACCGCGGGCGATCTTCCGCCTGGCGCGGGCCGAGACGTACAGCGCCCAGCAGTGCAGCGTCCTCGGGGCCGTCCCGGGGCACGGCCCGGGAGCCGCAGCGCCGCCCGGGCCGTGCCCGCCGCCGCCCGGGCCGTCCCCGCCACCGGGCGGGCCGTCCCCGCCGCCGGGCGGGCCGTCGGCTGGACGGTCCTCGCGGACCGCGTAGCGCACCCGCATCCACTCCCCCGTGTCCACCGACTGGATCAGCCGCCACGGGACGTGGTGGACCCGGAACGGGTTCACCACGGTCAGGCCCGTGCCGTCCACGATCACGCGCGGCCGCAGCGCGAGGGCGTACACCAGGCCGGTGACGAACAGCAGGACCGCCGAGACCACGGCGCCCAGGCGCGCCGAGGACAGCCCCTGGACCGTGAAGTCGGCGACGTTCGCGACGACGAACGCCACCCACACCCACCACAAGACGACCGGCGGGACCAGCCGGAGCACCTCGCGGTCTCCGGCGGTCACCGCGGCGGTCGCACCGGACGGCATGGGGCGGCCGCGCCCGGCGCGTCAGGTGATGCGGACACGCGGGTCGAGCGCGGCGTACACCAGGTCGACCACGATGTTCGCGACGACCACGAACAAGGCGGCTATGATGACGAACCCGATGATGACCGGCAGGTTGTCCTGGTAGACGGCCTGGACGGAGGTCTGGCCGAGGCCGCCGAGGCCGAACACCGACTCCACCACCACCACGCCGCCGAGCAGCTGGCCGATGTCCACGCCGAGCTGGGAGACCACAGGGGTGAGCGCCGCCCGGACCCCGTGCCGGAAGATGACACGGCGCTCCGACAGCCCCTTGGCCCTGGCGGTCCGGATGTAGTCCTCGCCGAGGGTGTCCAGGAGCTGGCCGCGGGTCAGCCGGGTGTACACCGCGGCCTGCACGGCGGCGAGGGTGATCCAGGGCAGCAGCATGTGCCCGAAGAATTTGCCCAGCCCCTGGGAGGGCCCGGAGTAGCCGGTGTCGATCCAGGTGATCCCGTGCTGGTTGAGCGGGATGAACACGACCAGGATCAGCAGCTCGCCGATGACGAACACCGGCATCGACAGGCCGACCAGCACGGCGACGGAGGAGAACCGGTCGAACAGGCTCCGCGCCCGGGTGGCGCTGATGATCCCGACCGAGAGCCCCGCGAGCAGCCACAAGATCATGCCGCCGATCACCAGCGACACCGTCGGCGGCAGGTCCTGCTTGAGCATCGAGTCCACGGACTGCTGGGTGAAGTAGGAGTACCCGAGGTTCCCGTGCACCAGCCCGTCGAGGAAATGCCAGTACTGGGTCATGATCGGCTGGTTGAGGCCGAGGTTGCTGATGACCTCGTTGATGACCTGCGGCGTGGCCGCCCGGCCCGCGAGCTGTCGCGCGACCGTCATCACCGGCCGGGCGAAGAAGAGGAAGAAGGCGGCGGTGGCGACCAGCCACACCACGACGATTCCGGTCAGCAGGCGCCGGATCAGGTAACCGATGATAGCCATGAGATCGTTCGTCCGTTAGGTCAGGGGCGCACCGGGTCGGGGAGCGCGGCGCCGGGGCCGTCGGGAGCCGCCTTCTGCCGCTTCCGGTCCCTGCGCCGCTGGCGCCGCATGGCCAGCACACGCTCCGTGCGCGGGTCCATCGCGTCCCTGATGCCGTCGCCGAGCAGGTTGAACGCGAGCGTGGTGATCAGCAGCGCGAGCGCCGGGAACACCACGTACCACCACGATGTCTGGTAGAAGTTCTGCGCATCGGCCAGGATGTTTCCCCAGCTCGCCGTCGGCGGCTGGATACCGAGGCCGAGGTAGGACAGCGTCGACTCGAAGACCACGGCCTGCGGGATGTACAGCGTCCCGACGACGAGCACCGGCGCGAGCAGGTTCGGCAGGATGTCCAGGAACATGATCCGGAACGGTCCCGCGCCGAGCGATCTGGCCGCTTCGATGTACTCCTTCTCCTTGATCGACAGGGTCTGGCCGCGGACGATCCGCGCGATGCCCGCCCAGGAGAAGAACGTGATCACCACCATGATGATCGGCAGGCTCGGCCCGAACACGACGGCGAGCGCGAGCGCGAGGATGACGTACGGGAACGCCAGCACCGCGTCGGTGAACCGGGCGAGCATCGTGTCGATGATCCCGCCGAAGTACCCGGCGATCAGCCCGATGGTGACGCCCGCCGCCGAGGCGATGAACGTGGTGACCACGCCGACGAACAGCGAGATGCGCGCGCCGTAGAGGATCCGGACGAACAGGTCGCGCCCCGTGCCGTCGGTGCCCAGCCAGAAGCCGTTGACGCCGGGCCCCACCGGGTTGCCCGCGGCGTCCTCGCCGGTGTCCGGGTAGGCGGTGTTCGGCGGGTGGTGCGTGATCGCGGCGAACGCCGGGGCGGCGATCGCCAGCGCGATCATGATCAGCACGACGATGAGCGCCGCGATGGCCACCTTGTCGCTGCGCAGCCGGCGCCAGGTGAGCTGCCACTGGCTGCGTCCCTCGACCTTGGCGGAGGTCTCCTGTGCCTCTTCGGCCCCGCGGGCCTCGAACTCAACCTCGGTGATGCTCATGCGAGCTCCCTACTGCCGGCGGCGGCGAGGTTCTCGCCGGCCGCAACCGGGAAGTGGCAGGCGGTCAGGTGGGTGTCCCCGCCGGCTACCAGGGCGCCGGCCCGTGCCGGGTCCGGCGCGGCGCCCGACGCGGTGTCCGCCGCGGCGTCCGCGGCCCGCGGCAGCAGCCCAGGCTCCTCGGCCGAGCACAGCGGCATCGCCTTGGGGCACCGCGGGTGGAACCGGCACCCCTCGGGCGGCGAGATCGGCGACGGCACGTCCCCGGTCAGCAGCACCCGCTGCCGTGCGGCGGCGGTGTCCGGGTCCGCGGCCGGCGCCGCGGACAGCAGCGCCACCGTGTACGGGTGCCGCGGCTGGCCGTACAGCGAGTCCTTCGGCCCGGCCTCGCCGATCCGGCCCAGGTACATGACCGCCACCTTGTCGCTCACGTGCCGCACGACCTCCAGGTCGTGGGCGATGAACAGGTAGCTCAGCCCGTACTCCTGCTGCAGGTCGGACAGCAGGTTGAGCACCTGCGCCTGGATCGAGACGTCCAGCGCCGAGACGGGCTCGTCGCAGATGATCAGCTTCGGCCGCAGCGCCAGCGCCCGCGCCACGCCGATGCGCTGCCGCTGGCCGCCGGAGAACTCCGCGGGGAAGCGGTTGTAGTGCTCGGGGTTGAGCCCCACTCGCTCCATCAGCTCCTGGACCCTGCGCTTGCGCTCCGCGCCGGTCGCGGTCTTGTGGATGGCGAACGGCTCGCCGATGATCGAGCCCACCCGGCGCCGGGGGTTGAGCGAGCTGTACGGGTCCTGGAAGATCATCTGGATTTCGCGGCGCAGCGGGCGCATCGCGCCGCGGGACAGGTTCGTGATGTCGTGCCCGTCAAAGATCACCCGCCCGGAGGTCACCGGGAGCAGCCCCGCCACGCAGCGCGCCAGCGTGGACTTGCCGCTGCCCGTCTCGCCCACCAGGCCGAGCGTCTTGCCGCGCTCGATGACCAGCGACACGTCGTCGACCGCGTGCACATGTCCCACGGTGCGCCGGACCAGGCCGCCCGCCTTCACCGGGAAGTACTTGACTACGTTCTCCACCCGGACCAGCACGTCGTCGCCGGCCATCAGGCGCCCCCCTCCTCGCTCGCGGGCCTGCCGAGTTCGGCGGCGGCCGCGGCGGCCACCTCGGCGGCTTCCTCGCCGCGCTGCCCGAGCACGGTCTCCTCGCGAAGTTCCTCCGCCTCGGCAGAGAGCCCGGCCGCCGCCGCGGGCAGCCAGCAGGCCGAGAAGTGCAGCCCCGACGCGTCGACCGGCCGCAGGCCGGGCTCCTCCCTGAGGCAGCGGTCGAACACGTAGCCGCAACGCGGGTGGAACTTGCACCCGGACGGCAGGTTGATCAGGCTCGGGGGCTGGCCGGCGATCGGCCGGAGCCGCTCGCCCGCGGCCGAGCTGCTCGGGATCGACTCGAGCAGCCCCTTCGTGTAAGGATGGTGCGAGGAGTAGAACACCTCCCGCTTCGGCGCCTTCTCCACGGCCCGGCCCGCGTACATCACCATCACGTCGTCGGCGATGTCGGCGACCACGCCGAGGTCGTGCGTGATCATGATCAGCGCGGTGTTCGATTCCTGCTGGAGGCGCAGCAGCAGGTCGAGGATCTGCGCCTGGACGGTGGCGTCGAGCGCCGTCGTGGGCTCGTCCGCGATGATCAGCCTGGGCTCCAGGGACAGCGCCATCGCGATCATCGCGCGCTGCCGCATGCCGCCGGAGAACTGGTGCGGGTAGTCGTTGACCCGCGTCTCCGGCTTGGGGATGCCGACCCGCCGGAGCAGTTCCACGGCCCGCTCCGCCGCTTCCTTCCTGGAGACGGACTTGTCGTGAGCCCGGATCATCTCGCTGATCTGCCACCCCACCTTGTACAGCGGGTGCAGGCTCGTCAGCGGGTCCTGGAAGATCACCGAGATCTGGGCGCCGCGCACGCGCCGCATCTGGTCCGGGCGCAGCTGGAGCAGGTCCGTTCCCTCGAAGATCGCGCTGCCGGACACGTCAGCGCCGGGGGTCAGCCCGAGCAGCGTCTGTGTCAGCACGGTCTTTCCGCTTCCCGACTCGCCGACGATGCCGAGTGTCCGCCCGGCCTCCACGTCGAACGACACGCCGCGGACCGCGCGTACCACGCCGTCAGCCGTGGAGAAGCTGACGTTCAGGTCCTTTACCTCAAGTAGGGTCACTACGTTTTCCTCCGGCCAGCCACCTGGGCGCGCGCTGATAGTCAGCGCGTCTCCGGGTATAGCTAGCGTCGCACACGATTGCCGCCGTCGCCATGCGCGGTCCGGCCGGGACGGTACCGTCCCGGCCGGACCACGTGCCGCGCCGCGATCTTCCTAGCGAGCGTCAGCCCGCCAGGCAGACACTAGCTCGCCAGCCAGACGTTGGTGATGTCGGGGTCGCCGATGTTCGGCGCGAAGATCGCCGTCGGGTAGGAACTGCCGTTGGGCAGCACCCCCCGGACCCGCTTGCTGGCGATCTGCGGGAACGTCTGAGTCATGATAGGCACGATCGCCGCGTCCTTCATGATCTGCTGGTCCGCTTCCTGCCAGTAAGTGCCGGCCTGGGACAGCGACGTCGCTCCCTCGGCCTTGGTGATCAGCGAGTTCACGGTCGGGCTGTCGTAGCAGCCGTAGTTGACCGTGTTGACCACGCAGTTCGGGCCCTGGAACAGCGCCTGGATGATCGTGCGGCCGTTGTTGCCGTACCAGTCCGGGATCCAGCCGGCCTGACCGATGTCGAACGCGTTCGGCTTGTTGTTCTCCGGCGCGTTGCCCAGGTCCACGAAGAACGACGACCCGGGCTCGCCCTTGCCCTTGAGCGTGATCCCGCAGTTGGCCAGCGAGGCCTGGATCGCGGTGAAGATCCGGGTGTTGGACGAGTCGTTCGGGTACATGTAGACCAGCGTGACCCCGTTCGGGTAGCCCGCCTTGGCCAGGTCGGACTTGCACATCGCCGTGTTGCCCGTGCCGTTGTTGTCCGGGTACAGGTTGGTGTCCTTGTAACCCACGTTGCCCGGCGGGATGACGGTGTTGATGATCTTCCCGACGTCGGGGCCGCCGGCCGCCTTGATCACCGCGGTCTTGTCCAGGCCGTACTCGATCGCCTGGCGCACCAGCAGCTTCTGCATCGCGCCGCCGCTGTCCGGGCTGCGCAGGTTGAACACCAGGTACGGGAAGGTGTCCGACCACGGCCAGATCACGAAGTTCGGCGCGTGCGACGCGGCCAGCTGCGGGATGGACGACGGGTTGACCGGGGTGTCGTTGGTCAGGTCCATGGTGCCGGCCTGGATGTCCGACAGCTGGGTCTGGGCGGACTGGACGCCCTCGGTCACCACGATCTGGTTCACGTAGGCGTGCCGCAGCGGGTCCGTGGACTGCTTCCACGCGGGGTTGCGCACCAGCGTGATCGACTTGTTGGGGATGTACGAGCTCACCGAGTACGGCCCGTCGGAGATCAGGTGCTGGTCCAGCTGCAGGCTGTTCGGCACGTAGCTGTCGTACTCGACCGGGCGCGCCGAGGCGAACGGCATCGCCAGCATGTACAGGAAGTCACTGGCCGGCTGGGTCAGCGTGAACTGCAGCGTGAGCGGGCCGATCGCCTTGATCCCGGAGATGTCGTGCGTGTTCTGGAACTTGGCGATGTTCGCTGCCGTCGGCGGCTCCTTCTTCGAGTTGGCGAAGAAGGCGGCCTCCTCGTTGGCGTACTGGGTCAGCCCCGCGATCGTGCTCTCGTAGTAGCCGGGGTTGCCGACGGGGCTCACCGGGTTGAAGAACGCCTTGAATTCCCGGACGAAGTCGCTCGCGGTCACCTGCCGCGGCGGCGTCGTGTCCCAGTCCACGCCCTGCTTGATGTGGAAGGTGTACACCTTGCCGCCATCGGTGATCCCGCCGTTGGCGGTCGTCGGCACCTCGGTCGCCATGTCGGCCACGGGCGTGGTGCTCTGCACCCACCCCGGGCTGCTCGTGGAGGTCGCCGGCACCGTCGGGTAGCTCACGAGCTGGCGCGTGTAGGCGCGCTCGAGCTCGTAGTCCGCGGTGTAGTAGGCGGGCACGGTATCCATATGGTCCGGGCCGCTGGCGGCGACGATGTTCAGCGTTCCGCCGCTGACTGGTTTCGCGGTGCTGGTGGCCGTCGGGGCGCCCGCGGCGCCCGTGCTCGAGTTGGAAGAGCTCGAGCACGCGGCCAGGCCGATGGCGGCCGAGGCCACCACGGCGAGTCCAGCAACACGCTTGGACACTCTGGTCATGGCATGTTCCTTTGGTCTCTCAGGTCAGGCTGGGGCCATGGCAGCCATGCGGCGGCCCGGTCCATGTGATCACTGCCTATCGGAGAGATTGTGCGCTACCTGCGAAGTAATCCAGACCAAAATAAGCGTCGTGGCCCGATTGTGATGTAAATCGTTCTCGATCGTCATGCCATGTAACACAAATGTTACAGAGGAGATCCTTGTTGCCTTAGTGGCCAGAAACGAAAAATTCTACGGCAGTGATGACATGAGACGCAAACGTGTCTATGTGACGCCCGATACCTGTGTGATATCTCACATATGGACACAAGGCGACACAACCAGCCCGGAACGCGCAGCGAGCCCGTCCCGGGTCAGATGCCGCGCTTGCGGAGGATCTCCTCGATGTCCCTCATATCGTCGTCGGGCGGCGCGGCCCCGCCCCTGCGGGAGCCTTTCCCCGCGGGGGGCTGGCTCTTGGCCGGCTCGGGCTGCCTCGCGGCGGGCAGCGGGACCGTGGCGCCGGGCTGTGCCCGCGTGAGGCCGGCGGGCGCCGCGCCCTTCCCGCCACGCTGCTCCGCGGCCCGGGCCGCGGCCCGGGCGCGGGCGGCCCTGCGCCGCTCCCGCCCGCTCGTCGCCGCGAACAGCACCGCGCACAGGGCGGCGACGCCGATGCCAGCCCACTTGACCGGGGAGAACACGAACGCGGAGGCGAAGTTCCCGATCGCGTCGCCGATCTGCCAGAACATCTTGATCGACCCGGTCAGGTACGCGGCCAGCGGGATCAGCGACCAGGCCGCGCCGCGCAGCATCGCGCGGTACCCGCGCCGCCGCCCCATGGCATACGTAACCACCAGCCCGAGCGCGGTGAGCGCCGCGCAGAGCGGAAGCCAGAAAATGCTGCTGTAGCTCATGACGCGCCTTTCTGCTCACTCCATCGTTACACACCGGGCCGGCTGCCGGGAACGCCCGCCGGGAGCTGCCGGGAACGCCCGCCGGGAGCTGCCGGGAACGCCTGCCGGAGACGGGCTGGGACGGATCAGGCCGCCAGGCCGCGCAGGGTGGCGAGGCTGACGTCCCGCAGCGACGGCACCACCAGGCGTCCCGGCGCGGGCGGGATCGGCACCAGCGACGGCACGGCCACCACGCGGCACCCGGCGGCGCCGGCCGAGGCGACGCCGTTCGGCGAGTCCTCAAGCGCCACGCAGCGTGCCGGGTCGGCGTCGAGCAGCTTGGCGCCCAGCAGGTACGGCTCGGGGTCGGGCTTGGTCGCGGCAACGTCTTCGCCGCACACCATCACGGGGAACGCCATGCCGGCGGCGTCAAGCACCGCGTCGGCGAACGGCCGCTGCGACGAGGTGACGAGCGCGTGCGGCAGGCCGGCGGCGGCCACCTCGGCGAGCAGTTCCCGCGCGCCCGGCCGGACCACCACCCGCCCGGCCCGCACCCGCTTCAGCATCCCGTCGAGCATCCACCGCGCCACGGTCTCCGCCGCGGCCGGGCGGGTCGCCTTGGCGAGCAGGTAGCGGACCGTCCGGTCCATGCTGCCCCCGAGCAGCGCCTCCTGGTCCTGCGCCGACCACGGCGCGCCGAGCCGCGCCATCACCTCGGTCTCGGTCTCCAGCCACAGCGGCTCGGTGTCCACGAGCAGCCCGTCCATGTCGAACAGCACCGCCGCGAGCTCATCCGTCACGTCGCTCCCTTCAGGGCCGCAAGCTCATCCGTCACGTCGCTCCCTCCGGGGCCGCGGGCACCACCGTCACGTCGCTCCCCAGTCAGGGGTCACCGGTATCAACTGGCGGCACGCTCCGGGGCCGCCCTTCCATGATCGCGCGTCGCCAGACTGTCCCGCCCGGCCGCGAACCTCCACTTAGGACCCGTCGGCGATTACGTTGCGGTTTCCGGTTCTGGCGCGCCGCGATGCGGCCGGGTGCGCGCCGCTCTTCCTGGGGCTGTGGCCCACAGCGCCAGGAAGAGCGGGGCGGTGGCCCACAGCCCCAGAACGTTCCGGCGCCGCCGCACCGCCGGAACCGGACGTAAGGGCGTAAATGACGTAATACGGTCAGCCTGCGTGACGCCGCCCCGCCCAAAGTTAAAACAGGCAAGCCCTTAGCACACTTTTCGCACGGACATAACACCATATTCCGGACACCATAGTGGTCGCTAGGTGTGCGAAGTGTAACTGCGGAGGCTGGCTGGACAGCAGAGGCTGCCGGGACGGCCACGGGCGGGCAACGGCCGCGGGGCGGGCGGGCAACGGCCGCGGGGCGGGCGGGCAACGGCCGCGGGGCGGGCGGGCAACGGCCGCCCCGCAACGGCCACGGCCGCCCGCAACGGCCGCAGGGCAACGGCCACCCGCAACGGCCACGGCCACGGCCGCGGGGCGGGCGTTCACACGCTGAAGTAGCGGGCCTGCGGGTGGTGGACGACGATCGCGTCGGTGGACTGCTCGGGGTGGAGCTGCATCTCCTCCGACAGCTCCACGCCGATCCGCGCCGGCTCCAGGAGCCGGGCTATCTTCGCCCGGTCCGCCAGGTCCGGGCAGGCGGGATAGCCGATCGAGTACCGCGCGCCCTGGTAGCGCACGCCGAAGAACCCGTCCAGGTCGGCCGGGTCCGCCCCCGCGATGCCGAGCTCGGCCCGCACGCGCGCGTGCCAGTACTCCGCGAGCGCCTCCGTGAGCTGCACGGAAAGACCGTGCAGCTCCAGGTACTCGCGGTAGGCGTTCTTCACGAACAGCTCGGCCGTCGCCGCCGACAGCGCCGGCCCCATCGTGGCCAGCTGGAACGCGACCACGTCGGTCTCGCCGGCCGACGCCGGCCGGAAGTAGTCGGCCAGGCACAGCCGGCCGTCGCGGCGCTGCCGGGGGAAGGTGAAGCGCTCCAGCTCCGCCCCCGACTCCGACAGCACGATCAGGTCGTTGCCGGCGCTCACGCAGCGGAAGTAGCCGTAGACCACCGCCGCCTGGAGCAGACCCTCGGTCTGCGCGCGCTCCAGCCACATCCGCAGCCGGGGCCGTCCCTCGGTCTCCACCAGCTCCTCATAGCTCGGGCCGCCCGCCTTCCGCGACGGCTTCAGGCCCCACTGCCCCATGAACGTGGCCCGCTCGTCCAGGTACGCCCCGTACTCCGCGAGCGGCAGGCCCTTCACCACGCGCGTTCCCCAGAACGGCGGCTCCGGCACGGGGTTGTCCCTTGATATGTCCGAACGGACGGTGGCGTCTGCCCCCCCGTCAGGCTCCGCCCCGACGGCGGGCGCGCCTGCCGCGCGGACCCGGCGGGTCCTCAGTTCCGGGAGCCTGGCGCCCGGAACGCCGCGCTTGACGGCCATCACGGCGTCCATCAGGCGCAGGCCCTCGAAGGCGTCCCGCGCGTAGCGGACCTCGCCCTCGAACATGGCCGCCAGGTCCTGCTCGACGTAGGCGCGGGTCAGCGCCGCGCCGCCGAGCAGCACCGGCCAGCGGCGGGCCAGGCCCCGGGAGTTCAGCTCGGCGAGGTTGTCCCGCATCACCACGGTGGACTTCACCAGCAGGCCGGACATGCCGATGGCGTCGGCGCGGTGCTCTTCCGCGGCGCTGATGATCGCGGAGATCGGCTGCTTGATGCCGATGTTCACCACGTCGTAGCCGTTGTTGGACAAGATGATGTCGACCAGGTTCTTGCCGATGTCGTGCACGTCGCCCTTGACCGTGGCGAGCACGATCGTGCCGCGGCCGGAGTCGCCGGTGCGCTCCATGTGCGGCTCCAGGTACCCCACCGCGGCCTTCATCACCTCGGCGGAGGCCAGCACGAACGGGAGCTGCATCTGCCCCGATCCGAACAGGTCGCCCACCGTTTTCATGCCGTCGAGCAGCACGTCGTTGACGATCTCCAGGGCGGGCCGCCCGGCCAGGGCCAGGTCCAGGTCGGCCTCGAGGCCATTGCGCTCGCCGTCGATGATCCGCCGCTTCAGCCGGTCCCACAGCGGCAGCGCGGCAAGCTCGGCGGCCCGTTCCGCCTTCGCCGACGACGCATCCACGCCCTCGAACAGCTCCAGCATCCGCGCCAGCGGGTCGTACCCGGGACGCCGCCGGTCGTAGACCAGGTCGAGCGCGACCTGGCGCTGCTCCTCGGGGATGCGGGCCAGCGGAACGATCTTCGACGGGTGCACGATCGCGGAGTCGAGCCCGGCGCGCACGCACTCGGCCAGGAACACCGAGTTCAGCACGGCGCGCGCGGCCGGCTTCAGCCCGAACGACACGTTGGACACGCCGAGCGTCGTCTGCACCTGCGGATAGCGCCGTTTCAGGGCGGCGATCGCCTCGATCGTCTCCAGCGCGTCGCGGCGGGTCTCCTCCTGCCCGGTGGCGATCGGGAACGTCAGGCAGTCGACGATGATGTCGCAGGCCCGCATCCCCCATCTCCCGGTCAGGTCGCGGATCAGCCGCTCGGCGACCTCGAGCTTCCACGGCGCGGTGCGGGCCTGGCCGCGCTCGTCGATGGTCAGCGCCACCACGGCGGCGCCGTGCTCGCGCACCACCGGCATGAGCCGTGCGATCCGGGAGTCCGGTCCGTCGCCGTCCTCGTAGTTCACCGAGTTCACGACGGCACGGCCGCCGATCAGCTCCAGGCCCGCCTCGATCACCGCGGGCTCGGTCGAGTCGAGCACCAGCGGCAGCGTCGCGGCGGTGGCCAGCCGCCCGGCGATCTCGCGCATGTCCGCGATCCCGTCCCGGCCGACGTAGTCCACGCACACGTCGAGCAGGTGGGCGCCGTCCCGGGTCTGGCTCCGCGCGATCGCCACGCAGTCCTCGTACCGTCCCTCGGTCATCGCCTCGCGGAACGCCTTCGACCCGTTGGCGTTGGTCCGCTCGCCGATCGCCAGGAACGCGGTGTCCTGCCGGAAGGGCACGTGGCTGTACAGCGACGCCACCCCCGGCTCGGGGCGCGGGTCCCGCCGGGCCAGCGGCCGTCCGCCGGGCCGCCGCGTGCCCAGCCGCTCGACGAGCGCCGCGACGTGCGCGGGCGTGGTCCCGCAGCAGCCGCCGACGAGCGCCAGCCCGAACTCGCTGGTGAACTTCTCGTGCGCGGCGGCCAGCTCGTCCGGGGTCAGCGGGTAGTACGCGCCGCCGGGGGTGAGCTCGGGCAGGCCGGCGTTCGGCTCGCAGGAGATGGGGATGCGCGAGTGCGCCGCCAGGTACCGCAGGTGCTCGCTCATCTCGCCGGGCCCGGTCGCGCAGTTGAGCCCGATCATGTCGATGCCGAGCGGCTCCAGGGCGGTCAGCGCGGCGCCGATCTCGCTGCCGAGCAGCATGGTGCCCGTCGTCTCGATGGTCAGCTGCGCGATGACAAGCGCGTGCGGCGCCACAGCCGCCACCGCCCGTTTCGAGCCTATGATCGCCGCCTTCGCCTGGAGCAGGTCGGGGCAGGTCTCGACGATCAGCGCGTCGGCGCCGCCGCGCAGCAGGGCGGACGCGTTCTCGAAGTAGGAGTCGCGCAGCTCGCGGAAGGTCACGTGGCCGAGCGTGGGCAGCTTGGTGCCCGGGCCGATCGAGCCGAGCACCCAGCGCGGCCTGCCGTCAAGCGCCGTGCAGGAGTCGGCCACCGCGCGGGCGAGCCGGGCGCCCGCCTCCGACAGCTCGGCGATGCGGTCCGCTATCCCGTACTCGCCGAGGTTGCCCAGGTTCGCGCCGAACGTATTCGTGGTGACGCAGTCCGCGCCGGCGTCGAAGTACGCGCGGTGGATCGCCTGGACGACGTCCGGGCGCGTCACGTTCAGGATCTCGTTGCAGCCCTCGTGGCCGCGGAAATCGGCGGCTGTCACCTCGCTGGCCTGCAGCATCGTCCCCATCGCGCCGTCCGCGACGACGACCCGCTCCGCTAGGGCGCAGCGCAGCGCGGCCGCCCGTTCGGTAGCCTCTTCTATCGCTAGCCCGCTCATAGGCTTCCTCAGTGTAGACGTTTCTGGTGTCCGGGCACAAAGATCGGGCCATGAAAACTGTGTCTGCCACAGGTAACGCACCGAGGCAGGCTGGCGACGTAGGCTGTAGTCACGGGCCCCGGCCCGTGAGACCCGGAGGTGGAATCATCGAGTTCAGCGACGTCGACGGGCCGCTGGTCCATCCGGTGGCCATTGCCGCGTTCGAGGGGTGGAACGACGCGGCCGAAGCGGCCAGCGGCCTGGTCAGCCACCTGGGCCTCGCGTGGTCGTCCGCCCCGATCGCCGCGATCGACCCTGATGACTTCTACGACTTCCAGGTGAACCGTCCGCAGATCGACGTGGTCGCGGGCAAGAGCGAGCGGCTGGTCTGGCCGACGACCCGGCTGTCGCTGGCGCGCCCGGACGCCACCGGCCTGAGCCGGGACGTGGTCCTGGTGCACGGCGTCGAGCCGAACATGCGCTGGCGGGGCTTCGCCGACGAGCTGATCGGCGGCCTCACCGCGCTCGGGGTGGAGATGGTGATCCTGGTGGGGGCGCTGCTCGCGGACTCGCCGCACACCCGGCCGGTGCCGGTCCAGGTCAGCGGCTCAAGCCAGCGGCTGCTGCGGGGGGTGGGCTCCGAGCCGGTCGATTACAAGGGGCCGTCGGGGATCGTCGGCGTCCTCCAGTACACCTGCGCCACGGCCGGCATCCCGGCCGTCTCGCTGTGGGCCTCGGTGCCCCACTACGTCGCCCAGCCGCCGTCGCCGAAGGTGACGCTGGCGTTGCTGCGCGGCGTCGAGGACGTGCTGGACGTCTCCCTCCCGCTGGCCGAGCTTCCCGAGGAGGCGCGCGCCTGGGAGCACGGCGTCGACGAGCTCGCGCAGCAGGACTCCGACGTCGCCGAGTACGTGCGGACGCTCGAAGAAGCCAAGGACGCCACCGACCTGCCCCAGGCGTCCGGTGACGCCATCGCCCGCGAGTTCGAGCGCTACCTGCGCCGCCGCGGCAACCGGGGAGACATCGGGGACCTGTGATACCCGCCCGCTACACGGGCGGCCAGGGGATCGCCGGCCAGTCCTCCGGCGGGTACGGGTGCACGCGGTGCTTGAGCAGCTTGTCCACCCGGATCTTGGTGGCGTTGACCTCGCCGGCGGTCAGGTACCCGGACAGCTCCTCGGCCAGCCAGCCGGCGGCCAGGTCGTCGGCGAGGCAGCGCAGCGCCTCGACGCTGCGCCGGGGCAGCGTCTTGCCCCGCCACTGCCACAGCACCGTGCGGAGCTTGTAGTCCTCGGCGAAGCAGACCCCGTGGTCGCAGCCGTAGAGGTGGCCGTCGGCGACCGGGAGCAGGTGGCCGATCTTCCGGTCGGCGTTGTTGACGACCGCGTCGAAGACCGCCATCTCGCGCAGCCCGGCATGGTCGATGCGGCGGGACAGGGCGACGAGGTCCACGGCGGGGTCGAGGTCGATCCACAGCTGGACCATGCCCGGGCCGAAGGGGCCGTCCCGCATGACGGTGGGCGGCACGATGTTCCAGCCTGCCGCCCGGGACACCACGTAGGCCGCGACCTCGCGGCCGGCCAGCGTCCCCGTCGGGAAGTCCCACAGCGGCCGCTCCCCCGCGATGGGCTTGTACACGCACGCCGCCTCGGCGCCGCCGCCCTTGACCGTGCAGTAGAGCGTCGCGTTGGACGCGTCGACGAGGCGTCCCTCCACCTCCAGTGTCCCCCGCTCGAGCAGCTCGAGCGCGGCCCGTTCGCCGTCCGGGGTGTCCATTTCCCTGGCGATGGCGCGATCAGCCATTGCCGGCGGCCCGGTGGCCGTTCTGCCGCGGGCAGACGTGCCCGGTGGGGTCCAGCGGAAGCCCGCATAGCGGGCACGGCGGCCGCCCGGCGGCGACAACCCGCAGCGCGCGCTGCGCGAACGCCCGGGCGGCGCCCGGCGTGATCCGGACCCGCAGGACCGCGGGCCCGTCCGGCGGCACCTCGTCGGCCAGCGGCTCGACCGGCTGGTCGCTTTCTTCCTGCGCCTCGATGACAACGCGGTCGCCGTCGCTGTCCCAGGCCAGCGCGATCGCGCCGACCCGGAACTCCTCGGTCAGCGGCAGCTCGAGCGGCTCGTCGTCGCGCAGCGCCGCCGGGGCCGCGGCCGGGATGGAGGTGCTGCCGCCGGTGCGCCGCAGCACTTCGTCCAAAAGCTCGTCGATCCGTTCCGCCAGCAGGCTGACCTGGAACTTCTCCAAGGCGACACTGGTCGTGCGACCGCTGGAAGTCGCTTGCAGGTAGAACGTCCGGTCTCCGGGCTGGCCTATTGAGCCGGCGACGAACCTGTCCGGCGGATCGTAGTAAAAGACCGGCATGCTCCTATCCTCCCGCGCTGGGCGCGCTGCCGCCAACAAGGGCGCCGCCCGGAGTACTACCCGCACCGCCGCCGATCACGGCATCGCTCTCGGACGCGGGACCGTCGCCGTCGGCTGCTCCGGCTTCGGCTCGCGGCAGCAGGTCGTCCACGGCGCCTCCCACGTCGTTCAGCCGGAGCAGGAACGGCCGCAGCGGCGTGTAGCGGATCACGGTCAGCGAGCAGGGATCCGCCACGATGCGCTGGCATTGGTCAAGGTGCAATCCCAGGCTATCCGCCACGATGGCCTTGATGACGTCACCGTGCGAGCAGATCAGGTAGGTCGCGTCCTTGCCCAGCCTCGCGTTCCAGTCCCGCACCGCCGTGACCGCGCGATGCTGCATGTCCAGCATCGACTCGCCGTCCGGGCCGGGGAACCTGACGGCGCTCGGGTGCGCCTGCACGACCGGCCACAGGGGGTCCTTTTCCAGCTCTTTCAACTGCCTGCCCGTCCAGTCCCCGTAGCGGCACTCCCCCAGCCGCTCTTCCGGCACCGCCTGTCCGGCCGCTCCGTCCCTGGCGGCGATGATCGCCTCGGCCGTCTGCCGGCAGCGATCGAGCGGGCTGGTGACGACCGCGTCCAGCGGAACCGGGGCCAGCCGCGCCGCGAGCGCCCTCGCCTGCGCCTGGCCGCGCTCGTCCAGGCCGACGCCCGGCGACCATCCGGTCAGCACCCGCCCGGTCGCGTCGGTAAGGCCGTGCCGGACGAGCAGAACTGTTGTCACGCTTCCAGACTTTAAAACATCGCCCGTATTGACATGACTCGCCGGCCTGCGCGCGTCGGCTACACCCCGTCCGCGTCGCACAGCGTGTACTCGGCGTCACCGAAGCTCACCAGGTCCCCGGCCCGGACCTGGACCTGGCCGCGCACCCGCCAGCCGTTTACCCGGGTGCCGTTGGTGGAGGCCAGGTCGGTCAGCAGCCAGCCGTCCGGCGTGCGCTCGAGCCTGGCGTGCACGCGGGAGACCGTCATGTCGGCGATCGCCAGGTCGCAGCCGGCGTCCCTGCCGATGCTGAAGAAAGTGTCGGCGCCGCGCGGGAACCGCAGCGGAACCGGCCGCCGCGCCCGCGCCCCGGCGCGGGGCAGCCCGGCCGTCAGCCTGGGGAGCGAGCCGCCGCCGGGCGGCGCGGGAGACACGCCGCCGGGCGTCCCGGGCGTCCCGGCGACTCCGGGCGCCCCGGGCGTCCCGGCGACTCCGGGCCGTGCCCGGCGCGGCCAGACGGCGCGGAGCCGGCCGGCCAGGGAACCCGCCCGGCCCTCGGGCCGGGCCGGCGGCCGGGGCGCGCCAGGTGCCTGCCGGGCCGGAAGGTCGGCCACCAACGGCGGCAGGTCCGCCCGGTACCGCGCCCTGAGAACCTTGTTCACCCGGTAGAGGAACGTGTCCTGGGAGAGGCGGCCGATGGCGAACTCTTCCTTGAGCTGAGCGACCACCTGATCGCGCTCAGCGTCGGAGGCGCGCAGGCCCCGGGCTGGCTGGGCGTCCGGCGATGTAGGGGCCTCAGCCGCAGAACCTCCCATGAGATGGAGTATCCGGACCGACGGCACGGAGCGCAACACGGAGCGCAACACGGAGCGCGAGGAGAAGGCGCCCGGTGTCAGACTCCGACCGCGTGCACCCCGCCGTCGACGTGCACGATCTCCCCGGTGGTGGCGGGGAACCAGTCGGAAAGCAGCGCCACGCACGCGCGTGCCGCCGCTTCCGGGTCGGAGATGTCCCAGCCGAGCGGCGCCCGCTCGGACCAGACGCCCTCGAACTTCTCGAAGCCGGGGATGGACTTGGCCGCCATGGTCTTCAGCGGGCCCGCCGCCACCAGGTTCACCCTGATGCGCTGCGGTCCCAGGTCCCTGGCGAGGTAGCGGGCGCAGGATTCCAGCCCGGCCTTGGCCACGCCCATCCAGTCATACCCCGGCCATGCCACGCTCGCGTCGAAGTCCAGGCCGACGATCGACCCGCCGCCGTCCATCAGCGGCAGCGCGGCCATGGCCAGCGACTTCAGTGAGAAGGCCGAGACGTGCACCGCCTTCGCCACGTCCTCCCACGGCGTGGCGAGGAAGTTGCCGCCGAGCGCGGACTGCGGGGCGTTCGCGATCGAGTGGACCACGCCGTCCAGCCCGTCCATGTGCTCGCGCACGCGCCCGGCGAGCGCGGCGAGCTGGTCCGGGCTGGTGATGTCCAGCTCGATCACCGGGGCCGGGGCGGGCAGCCGCTTCGCGATCCGCTCCACCAGCGTCGGCCGCGGGAAGGCCGTGAGCACGAGCGTCGCGCCCTCCTGCTGCGCTATGCGGGCCACGTGGAAGGCGATCGAGGCGTCGGTGAGCACGCCGGTCACCAGAATGCGCTTGCCGTCGAGGATGCCCATCGCTGTCCTGCTTTCCGTTGTCGGGGCCGGGTCGGGGTGCCGGGGCGGATGTCGCTCAGTGTCCCATGCCGAGGCCGCCGTCCACGGGGATGACGGCGCCGGTGATGTAGGAGGCGTCCGGGCCGGCCAGGAACGCCACCACGCCGGCCACCTCGTCCGCCGAGGCGTACCGGCCGAGGGGCACCGCCGCGATGATCGCCGCCTTGCGCTCCTCGGGCAGCACCGCCGTCATGTCGCTGTCCACGAATCCCGGCGCCACCACGTTGGCGGTGATGCCGCGCGAACCGAGTTCCCTGGCCAGCGAGCGGGCGAACCCCACCAGGCCGGCCTTGGACGCCGCATAGTTGGCCTGCCCGGCGGAGCCGTAGAGCCCGACCACCGAGGAGATGAAGATCAGCCTGCCGCGGCGCATCCGCATCATGCCGCGCACGGCCCGCTTCGCGACCCGGTAGGCGCCGGCCAGGTTCGTGTCGAGCACGCTGGCGAAGGCCTCCTCGCTCATGAGGGCGAGGAGCTGGTCCTGGGTGATGCCCGCGTTGGCGACCAGCACCTCGACCGGTCCCTGCTCCTGCTCGACCGCGGTGAACGCCGCGTCCACCGACGCCGCGTCCCGCACGTCGCACCGCACGACGGACAAACCCCGCTCCCCCGCCGCCGGGGACCAGCCGGCCACCGGGTCGCCGGAGCGCGATGTCACGGTGACGCTGTCCCCGCCGGCGGCCAGCCGCCGCGCGATTGCCAGCCCGATCCCCCGGTTACCGCCGGTCACCAGCACAGAACGACCCACGTTCGGCCTCCTTTAGTCGATCAGCCCGCCAGCCGAGGGTACCGTCCCCGGGGGGACCCGGGAGAGACGGGCAGTCGCGCCCGGGCGGGCCCCGGAGGGAACCCGGCGGGGCCCGGAGGGAACCCGGCGGGGCCGGAGGGAACCCGGCGGCCCCGGAGGGAACCCGGCGGCCCCGGAGAAAACCGGGCGGGGCCCGGAGGGAACCCGGCGGGGCCGGAGGGAACCCGGCGGGGCCGGAGGAAACCGGGCGGGGCCAAGGAGGCCGGCCCCCGTAGGAGACGCCGGCCCCGTAGGAGACGCCGGCCCCCCGGAAGGGACGCCAGACCCGGAAGGAACGCCAGACCCGGAAGGAACGCCAGACCCGGAAGAGACGCCAGACCCCCGGAAGGGCTGCCGGCCCCCGGAGGAGACAGAGCACCCGCGGGCGCCTTCAGCCATCCGCCATAAACGACTGCCGGTGACCCAGGCACGCTGGCATCCCCCGTCACGCCAGTTGACTGACTTTTCACTTCGCACACCTTGCGGCCACTTCGCTGCCTGGAATGTCCGGAATGCCCGTTCGGAAAGTGTGCTAAGCGAAATTGAGAGCACTGCTGAGGCGCGTGGTGTCATGGCGGGCGGGGCGGGGGCCGCGATGAGGCGCGAGGGGCGCCCCCGCAGGGGAAACAGAGTGAGATAGGTTCTTGTGGCGTGGATGATCGCAACAGACGGGTCGATCCCGAGTTCACGGGGCTGCCGCTGCGGGAGCTGGCTGACGCCGCGCTGGACGCCGCCAGGGCAGCGGGCGCGCAGCACGCCGACTTCCGGGCCGAACGGATCCGGGTGCAGCAGATCCGGCTTGCCGACGGCAAGCTCCAGAGCCTGTCCGACGGCGACGACAGCGGGCTGGCCGTCCGGGTCATCGTGGACGGGACCTGGGGTTTCGCCTCGACCGTGGACCTGACGCCGGAAGCGGCGGCCGTCGCCGCCAGGCAGGCGGCCGAGGTCGCCGCGGTGGCCGCCGCGATGAACACCGAACGCATCGAGCTGGCTCCCGAGCCCGCCTACGGCGACGTCACCTGGGTATCGGCCTACGAGACCGACCCGTTCTCGGTCTCCGTCAAGGACAAGATCGACCTGCTCGCGCAGTGGTCCGCGCAGCTACTCGCGCACCGCGCCGTCAGCCACGCCGACGCGGCGCTGCATGCGGTGAAGGAGTGCAAGTTCTACACGGACGGGGCCACCACCGCCACGCAGCAGCGGGTGCGGCTGCACCCCGAGCTCACGGCGGTCGCCGTCACCGAGAGCGGCTTCGATGACATGCGCACGCTCGCCCCGCCGGCCGGCCGCGGCTGGGAGTACCTGACCGGGACGGGCTGGGACTTCCCCGCCGAACTGGCCGAGCTTCCCGAGCTGCTCGACGCCAAGCTCAAGGCACCCGGCGTCGAACCCGGGCGCTACGACCTGGTGATCGACCCGTCCAACCTGTGGCTCACCATCCACGAGTCCATCGGCCACGCCACCGAACTGGACCGCGCACTCGGCTACGAGGCCGCCTACGCCGGAACCTCGTTCGCCACCCTCGACAAGCTGGGCAGCCTCCGGTACGGCTCGGACATCATGAACGTCACCGGCGACCGTACCGCGGAGCACGGGCTGGCCACGGTCGGCTACGACGACGAGGGCGTGGCCGGCCAGTCCTGGAGCCTGATCTCCGGCGGGGTGCTCGTCGGGTACCAGCTGGACAGGCGGATGGCCCAGCTCAAGGGGTTCGGCCGGTCGAACGGGTGCGCGTTCGCCGACTCCCCCGGCCACATGCCGCTGCAGCGGATGGCCAACGTGTCCCTCCAGCCGGCCCCCGGGGGCCCGGACACCGCGGCCCTGATCGCGGGCGTGGACGACGGCATCTATATCGTCGGCGACAAGTCCTGGTCGATCGACATGCAGCGGTATAACTTCCAGTTCACCGGCCAGCGGTTCTTCCGGATCCGGAACGGCCGGCTCGACGGCCAGCTCAGGGACGTCGCCTACCAGGCGACGACCACGGACTTCTGGAACTCGATGGAGGCGGTCGGCGGCCCGCAGACTTACGTGCTCGGCGGCGCGTTCAACTGCGGCAAGGGCCAGCCGGGCCAGGTCGCCCCGGTGAGCCACGGCGCCCCGGCCGCGCTCTTCCGCGGGGTGCGGGTGCTCAACACGGCGGA
>DATGLH010000105.1:0-23094 GCA_035294225.1 Trebonia sp. | reverse complement strand
ATGAGCTGGCGGCTGACCAGCATGTTCGCGGTCTCCGACGAGTTCTACGGGTTCGTCAGGCCACCGTACCTTCAGGTCGTGTGGGCCGACAGGAACGGCCGCTTCCCCTGGGAGCCGAGGTTCCAGGCCTCGTTCGACGGCTTGCAGCCCCTGCTGTGGCTGCCCCGCGACGACAACCCGCCCAGCCCCTGGACCCGCATCGACCAGCCGGCCCGTCCGGCCGACCCTGCCGATCTCTGACCTGGTCACGGCCTGACCGGGCGTTCCCCGCGGCTGTCGCCGCGCGACCCCGCGGCGGTACCGCGGGGTCGCGCGGCGGGCGGCGGGATGACAGGCGCCACCGTCCGTTCGGGATGGGAAGGGACGGCGGCGCCGGACTACCCGCAGCCTCGCTCAGACATTCCTGGCGTAGGAGACTACCCGCAGCCTCGCTCAGACGTTCCTGGCGTAGGAGACTACCCGCAGCCTCGCTCAGACGTTCCTGGCGTAGGAGCGGAATGTCGTGACTGATATCGCCACGGCGATGACCGCCAGGGCGAGCAGGCCGCCGCAGCGGACGGCCACGGCGGACCAGCCGGGGTCCGCCGACAGGACCGCCCGGCCGACCTGGACCTCCCAGTTCAGGGGGTTGCGGGACGCGATGGCCTGCATCCAGCCGGGCAGGAAGGCCGGCTTCATGAACGCCGAGGACAAGAACATCAGCGGCAGCATGAAGAACGTGTAGACGCCGATGATCGCCTCGCGGGAGCCGAGCAGCATGCCGACGCTGTTGGACAGCGCCCCCCACAGCACGCCGATCAGGACGGCGGCCAGGGTAAGCACCACTATACCGAGTATGCCACCGGGATAACGGGCGCCCCCGGCGTAGCCGAGGACCACGATGATCAGCGACTGCACGGTGGTGCTGACCGCCTGTTCGGCGACGGACGCGTTCATGATCGCGATCCGGCTGGCCGGGCTGACGAGAAAGCGGTTGAGCGTGCCGCGTTCGATCTCCTCGATCATCGACATGCCCGCCCACATGTTGCCGGACATCGCGTTCATCGCGACGACGCCGGGGACCAGGTAGGCGAGGTAGGGCCCGCCGTAGCCGAAGCCCGGGATATCGATGACCTTGTGGAACAGGTCGCCGAACAGGAACAGCCAGATCGCCGGCTGGATCACGTTGAACGCCATCACCCAGGGCTGGCGGACGAGGGCGTGCAGCTTGCGGCCGGTCAGGTACCAGGTGTCCGAGAGCAGGGCGGCCGGCGCCGGAGCGGCCGCGATCGGCTCCCTGAGCGTGGTCGCGGCGGCCATCAGGCGTTCACCTCCGTGTAGCGGCGGCCGGCGTATCGCAGATAGACCTCGTCCAGGGACGGCCGGGCGACCGCCACGGACTTCGCGGGGATTCCGCTGGCCGCCAGCTTTGCGAGGACGGCGGGGACGGCTGCGGCCCCGTCGTCGCTGCGCGCCGACACGCTGCCGCCGGCGACGTAGACGTCGCGGATCGCGGGGATGCCGGTGAGTGCCTTTTCGACGAGCCGCGGGTCGGCGCCGCCGGCCAGCTCAACCTGGACGACATCGCCCTTGAGTTCCTGCTTGAGCTGTTCGGGCTCGCCCTCGGCCACGATCCGGCCATTGTCGACGATGGCGACGCGGTCCGCCAGCCGGTCGGCTTCCTCCAGGTAGTGGGTGGTGAGCAGCACGGTCACCTTGTCCACGGCGGCGAGCCGGCTGATCTCCTGCCACATCGCCGTCCTCGACTCCGGGTCCAGGCCCGTGGTCGGCTCGTCCAGGAACAGCACCGCCGGGCGGTGGACCAGGCCGAGCGCGATGTCGAGGCGGCGCTGCATGCCGCCGGAGTAGGTGCGGACGAAGCGCCTGGCGGCGTCGGTGAGCTGGAACCGCTCCAGAAGTTCGCCGGCCCTGCGCTTCGCCGTCTTGGTGCCGAGGCCGTAGAGGCGGCCTTGCAGGATCAGGTTCTCCCGGCCGGTGGCCGTCGGATCGGCGCCGGAGCGCTGCGCGACGACGCCGATCTTGCGCCGCGCCTTCGCGGGGCTGGCGAGGATGTCGATGCCCTCGATGGTCGCCGTGCCCGCGTCCGGGACGGCCAGCGAGGTGAGGACCTTGACCGTGGTGGTCTTGCCGGCGCCGTTCGGGCCGAGGAGGGCGAAGACCGTTCCGGCGGGGACGCTGAGGTTCATGCCGTCGAGCGCCCTGAGGCGGCCGCCCTTGGCCCTGCTCGGCGCCTTGCCGGGCAGGGGGTAGGTCTTGACGAGGCCGCGAGCCTCGATGGAGTACATGCTGATAGCCCCTCTTGTGTCTGGTCGCTTTGTGTCTGGTCGCTGCGATCAGCCCGCGAAGAGGAGTCCGGCTAGGATGATGACCGGGCCTCATGACACGCCGGATTCCGTTTAACCGCGGGACTGGTGATGAGGTAGCGACCCCGGCCTTACTGGTGTTGCCGCACCAGGCCGGGGTCGTCTGTTACGCGTCGTTCACCGGCTCGTCTCCTTCGCGTTCCGGCCATCCTTGCTTCGCCAGCTCATCGAGTTCTGCGAACTCTTCGGGTAGCTGGCCGGTCTCGTGTCCCCGCCGCCAGGCGTCGAGGCCGCTGATGGTGCCCTCGGCGATCTCCTTGAGCAGGCCGCGCACCCAGTTCGCCTCGGCCACGCGCATCGCGAGCTGGTACTCCGCCTCGACGAGGAAAACCCTCGGCAGCCGCTCGGTCCACAGCTTCAGGTCCGCCGCGTGCGCGGTGTTGAGCTTGTCCAGGGTCGTCAGCCGCTTGGTGAGCAGCTCGACCACCTCGGCGGGCGGCAGGATGCCGCCCTCGGAGAGCGCGGCCGCGAAGGGCGACTGCGGCTCCTCCGGGACGCTGAGCAGTTCACGCAGCCAGTCGCGCAGCTCGGCCATGCCCTGCTCGGTGATCTGATAGATGGTCCGCTCGGGCTGCCTGCCCTCCCGGTCGGTGCCGGCTTCCTCGATGAAGCCGTACTTGCGGAGGTTGCGCACGACGGTGTAGAGCGAGCCCCAGTTGATCTTGATGGTCTTGTCCTTGCCGCGCGCCCGCAGCGTCTGCGCCATCTCGTACGGGTACATCGGCCGCTGCGCCAGCAACGACAGCAACGCGAGCGCAAGTAGGTTGCCCACCTTTCGCCGCTTCGCCATCTTGCCGCGCCTCTCGCTCAACGGCCCATTCGCCTGCGAGTCTTCGTATCCGAGGACTCGCAGATAAGTACTCGTAAGCGAGTATACGCCTATGGCCGACGCGCGCAAGGGGTTATCCGGGGCCGCTCGGCGCCCGGGCGGCGGCGCGAGGCTGCCGGCGGCGGTGTCGATGCCGGCGGCGGTGTCAGTGTCGGCGGCGACGGCGGTGTCGGCGGTGTCGGCGGCGGCGTGAGGCTCTATCGCATGGCGGAACGGCACCGGATCTCAGCCCGGCGTCCTCGTGCCCGGCCGGTCCGCGGCCTCCTCAAGCCCGGCCTCCTCAAGCCCGGCGTCCTCGTGCCCGGCCGGTCCGCGGCCTCCTCAAGCCCCCTCGGTTCGCGACCCCTCGAGCCCCCTCGGTTCGCGATCGAGTCGTTCGTCCTTCACCGGGTGCCCTTGAGCGCCGGGCGTGCTCCTTTAGCGGCTCCTGAGGCCCGTGCGCAATGTGAGGCTGACCAGAGGCGGCCCACGACCTTAGGTCATCGATTTGCTATCGAAAAAACATTCATCATGAAGGGAAAATTGGCTATAGGGCTAAAAACTTACATGATCATGGCGGGCGCAATCGGCCTTCAACCTGAGATTCAGGCAATTTACTCAAAACGGGCGCGGGAGTGCCGGGAACGCCGCGCCTTATCACGCGAAGTCGCCCGGACGTGCGCCCCCGGCCCCCGGCGAAGACGCATCCGCCTTGCGTAACGGGGACAGTGACAGCGTTCCGGCTGAGCCCGGAATAGCCGCCAGCGTTCGGCTATGGTGGCTCCCCTGGCGTTCGGCTATGGTGGCTCCCCCGGCGTTCGGCTATGGTGGCTCCCCCGGCGTTCGGCTTGTTCCGGCTCGGGCTGGCCGGATCTCCGGACGGGCTCGCGGCCGGGCCGCCGGATGACTACGAGACGATCGGGCGGGCGGCGGCGGAGCCTCAGGGCGACGGCCCCCGCTCATGCCGAGGATGTAGGTGAACTGGCCCGGGGCCGATGGCGCCCGGGCGGCGCGGCGCAGGCCGCGGGGTACGCGGCGCAGGGCCTGCCGCGGGACCTCGTGCTGTGCTACCGCGACCCGGCCGGCAACGTGACGGCGTGGGCTTCGTTCGTGGAGCGGGTCGTCGCGGAGCACGGGAGCCGGCTCGCGGCGGTGCAGGTCAGCGCGGAGGCGAATCTGGCGGGCATTCCGGCCGCGGCGGACGGCGCCTTTCCCCGGCGCCCGGGAGGCGCTCGTGCGGGGCCCGCTGCGTGCCGCCGAGGCCAAGCGCGCCGCCGGCGCGACGGCCGCGATCGGGTTCGCCGTGGTCCCCGGGCCTGAGCCGGACGCGAACGGTTTCTGGGCCGGCATCGGCAACCTCGGGGGATCCGACTTCGCCGCCGAGGCTGACTACGCGGGCATCGACATGTATCCCGACGTGTTCGGCCCGCCCACCGGGATCGACGGGCTGCCGTGCGGTGCGGTGGGCGTTGCGGACCTTCCGCAAGCGGATGCCGCCGCGAGCGGATGCCGCCGCTGGCTGGCATCGGCCCGGCGACGCCCGTCCGCGTCTGCGAGAACGGCTGGCCGGCCCCGGACGGCCAGAGGAAACCCAGGCACCGGCCCTCGAGACCGTCGTACGGGCGGTCAGTGAGCTGCGTGCGGATCTGGACGCCACGCACTAACAGCATCCCGGCTGAGTTCCAGGAGCCGGATTGAGATCCCATATGCCGCGGCGGCGCGGGCAGCCGTCAGCATGGGGCCGCGCCCGGCTTAGCGCTGTACGCCGAGGTGTCCGCGGGTAAGACAGGCGCGGTGGACGCCGGCACTGGCCGATGGGTTAGCCGAAGAAGACCTCGGCTTCGGCGTAGCGCTCGGCCGGGACGAGCTTGAGCTCGCGGGTGGCCTCGGCGAGCGGCACCCGGATGATGTCGGTGCCGCGCAGCGCCACCATCGTGCCGAACGCCTCCTCGTGCACCGCCGCCACCGCCTGCAAGCCGAACCGGGTGGCGAGCACCCGGTCGAAGGCCGTCGGAGTGCCGCCGCGCTGGATATGGCCGAGCACGGTGCAGCGGGCCTCCTTGCCGGTCCGCTTCTCGATCTCGTCGGCGAGTAGCTGCCCGACGCCGCCGAGCCGGACGTGGCCGAAGGCGTCGAGCTGCCCGGTCGTGACGGACAGGTCCTCGTTCTTGGGGTGCGCGCCCTCCGCGACGACCACGATCGGCGCGTACCGCGTGTGGAACCGGTGCTCGACGTAAGCGCACACCTTTTCCATGTCGAACGGCCGCTCCGGGATGAGGATCACGTTCGCGCCGCCGGCCAGTCCCGCATGCAGCGCGATCCAGCCCGCGTGCCTGCCCATGACCTCCACGATCAGCGCGCGGTGGTGACTCTCCGCCGTTGTGTGCAGCCGGTCGATCGCCTCCATGGCGATGTTCACCGCGGTGTCGAAGCCGAAGGTGTAGTCGGTCGCGCCGAGGTCGTTGTCGATGGTCTTCGGCACGCCGACGACGTTGATGCCTTCTTCGTACAGCCGCGTCGCGACGCCCAGCGTGTCCTCCCCGCCGATGACGACGAGCGCGTCCACGCCCAGGCCCGCCAGGTTGTCCTTGATCCGTTCGACGCCACTGCGGCCCGGGCCGTTCTCCTTGAGCGGGTTCGTCCGCGACGAGCCGAGGATCGTGCCGCCGCGCGGCAAGATGCCGCGCACCGCATGCACGTCCAGCGGCACGGTGTCCGCTTCGAGCGGCCCGCGCCAGCCATCGCGGAACCCGACAAACTCCAGGCCGAACTCCTGGATCCCCCTGCGCACCACGGCGCGGATTACGGCATTCAGCCCCGGGCAGTCGCCGCCTCCGGTAAGCACTCCCACTCGCATGGGCCAAGCCTAGCCGCCAGCGGCTCCCTTGTAATGGACGGCCGGATAACACGAGGAATCTACCGGGATTCACGATAAGTCCGGTTCGCTGACGGGCGGCTGAAGTTGATCTTTCGCCTGCTTGGCGTACATATCGACGTATTCCTGGCCGGACAGCCGCTGGATCTCCCGCATGATCTCGTCGGTCACCGCGCGCAGCACGGCGCGGTCCGACTCCTTCCCGTAGTACCGGGAGAACTCAAGCGGCCGGCCGAAGACGACACCCGGCCGGACCCGCATGTGCGGGCGGAACGAGCCGGGAGGCAGGAACTCGAACGTGTTGATCATCGCGCACGGCACCACTGGCGCGCGGGACTCCAGGGCCAGCCGGGCCACGCCGGTCCTGCCCTTATAGAGCCGCCCGTCCGGCGACCTCGTGCCCTCTGGGTAGATGCCGAGGACGTTCCCGGCCGCGAGCACCCGCAGCCCGGCCCGCAGCGCCCGCTCGCTAGCCTCCCCGCCGGTGCGGTCGATCGGAATCTGCCCGACGCCGCTGAAGAATGCCTTGCTTACCAGTCCCCTGAGCCCCCGCCCGGTGAAGTACTCGGCCTTGGCGAGGAATACCACCTTGCGCGGCAGCGGCAGCGGGCCGAAGAAGTGGTCGGAAAAGGACAAGTGGTTGCTGGCCAGGATGACCGGCCCGCGGCGGGGCACGTTGTCTCGCCCGCGCGACCAGGGCCGGAACACGATCTTGAGGGCGGCGCCCAGCGTGTACTTGGCAACCCAGTAGAACACCTACACATCGTCCCACGACTGCGGCCGTATGGCCCCTGCCGCGCCGGCCCGGTTTTCCCGCGGCGGCCATGAGGGGCGGGCACTCCCCCGCGCGGGAGCCGGGGGGCGGGGACGCGGGCAGCCCACGTTCGGGAGCCCCGGGGAGGTTACGGGGGACGGGCAGCCCCCGTTCGGGAGCCCCGGGGGACGGGGACGGGCAGTCCCCCCGTTCGGGGTCACCGGGGGCCAGGGGGGATGGGGGAGCCCCCATGCCAGCAGCAGGCAGCCCCCGGGGGAAACAGCGCATATCCCGCCTCATGCTGCGCCGCACCCGTCCGGCGTGCGACGATGCGAGATATGTCCCCTGCATCATCCGCGCCCGGTGCCGTTCCCGTGCAGCCGGGCGCCGAACCGTTCTCCGCCGACGCGGGACCCGTCGGCGTCCTGGTCTGCCACGGCTTCACCGGCAGCCCGCGGACGGTGCGCCCGTGGGCCGAGCACCTGTCCGCGGCCGGGCTCACCGTGCGGGCGCCGCGGCTGCCCGGGCACGGGACCACCTGGCAGGACCTGGGCCGGACCAGGTGGCAGGACTGGTACGGCGCGGCCGAGCGCGCCTTCACCGAGCTCAGCGGCAAGTGCGAGCAGGTCTTCGTGGCCGGCCTGTCGCTGGGCGGCTGCCTGGCGTTCCGGCTGGCGCAGACCCAGGGCACGCGGGTCAGCGGCCTGGTCGTGGTGAACCCCTCGCTGGCGCCGGACACCCGGCTCTTCCTGCTGGCCCCCGTCCTCAAGCACATCGTGCCGTCGCTGCCCGGCATCGCGGGCGACATCAAGAAGCCCGGCGGCGATGAGGGCGGCTACAGCCGGGTCCCGGTCAAGGCCGCGGCGACGCTGCCCGCGCTCTGGAAGCTCACAGCGCGGCACCTGCCCGAGGTCACCCAGCCCGTCCTGGTGTACCGGTCCGCGGTCGACCATGTGGTCGGTCCCGCCAGCATGCGGCTGCTGCAAGCTAAGCTGCCCACGGCCGAGGTGCGCACGCTGGCCGACAGTTACCATGTGGCCACGCTGGACAATGACGCGCCGGCAATCTTCGAGGGCACGCTGGCGTTCATCAAGAAGCACAGTGCGGCGGAGAAGAGGGTATAAGGACAGCACAGTGTCTGAGGGGGACGTGCCCGGCGGCACCAGAGAGAACGGACGCGATGACGGCGAGGAGGCCGCGTGGCTGGACCTCATCGCGCGGTTCGACGCGCCCGTGCCCACCGCCGCGGACGGCGCCGTGCCCTGGCCGGAGAGCGAGGACCTGGCCGGGCCTGTCCACGTCACGCCGACAGTGCCCGACGTCCTTCCCGCGGAGCCGCCGGCCAGCCCGTCCGGGCTGCCCGCGACGCCGGAGCAGCCGTGGCCGCGGCTCGGCACCGGATACGGGCCGCGCGAGGCGCCGGCACCGGATGGCAGCGCGGACGAACACTACGTCCCGCCGCCGCCTCCGCCCCTGCCCAAGCTGGACCCGGTGACCAAGGGCGCGTGGCTCGCGCTATTCGGCGGGCCCCTCTACCTGCTCATCGCCACCGCTGTCGGCTGGAATGTCTCCGGGCTCGCCGCCTTCCTCGCGGTGGCCGCCTTCGTGGGCGGCTTCGCCGTCCTCGTGTTCCGGATGGACAACGGTGGGCCACGCGACTCCGGGCCCGACGACGGTGCCGTGGTCTGAATTCTGGCCCTGACCGGGACCGCCGTCGCCCGGTGTCCGCGGCGAGCTGGGGCGGTTCGCCGGGCGCTGCTGGGTCCGCATGGCGGCCTCGAACAGGCTGAACGCGTCCTGCGCGAACCCCGCAAGCGTGTCGCCCACGCCCGCCAGCTGCGAGCCCAGCCCCGCGCTGCTACCGCCCGAGTCCCGGTACCTGCGGGCGGCCCGGCAGATCGGGCACCACTGGCACTCCGGCGGCTCGTCCCCGGGCGCCTCGGTCGTCGCGGTCTCCCAGACGTCAGCGTGTTTCGCGCCGCCGCCGAGCGTGGACTTGACCTTCTCCGCGACATCACGGCCAAGGCTGCGCGCCCCGGCCCTCATCAGCCACCGCTGGAAATCGCCGATAGGGTCACGTGCTGGCTCGCTCATACCTGTAACGCTACCGCGAGAGCTCCACCACATACGGCGTCCGCGTTGCCCGGAAATGGCCGACGTTGATGCACTCGGTGCGCCCGATCCGCACCCGCCGCACGAGCGGGTTGTGCACGTGCCCGAAGAGCGCGTACCTCGGCTGCGTCCGCCTGATCACGTCGAGCAGCGCGGTACTGCCGGTTTCCATCCGCCGGGCTACCGTGTCGTAGAGCAGTTCCGGCACGGCCGGCGGGATGTGCGTGCACAGCACGTCGACCGCCCCGACGGCATCCAGCTTGGCGGCGAACTCGGGCTCGGGGATCTCGTTCGGCGTCCGGTAGGGGGAGATCAGCCCGGCGCCGGCGAAGCCGAACGTGAAGCCGCCCACCTCGGCGCGGCCGCCGTCGATGACGTGGTGGCCCGGCTTCAGGTACCCGTTCCACATCCGCGGCACGTCCACGTTGCCGTAGGTCAGGTAGGCGGGCTCGGCCAGCGCGCCGAACAGCGCGGCGTACTGCCGCCTGATCGCCCGCTCGGTCAGCGTCCGCAGGTCGGTCCCGCGGTCGGCCGCCAGCCGCGCCGCGATGCCCGCCGTCAGCCGCCTGGCCTCGTCGAACCGGCGCGCCGTGCGCAGGTCGATGTACTCCCTGGCATGCTCGGCCCCGTAGAGTTCGGCGAATATCCCTTGCGTGTGGTCCGCGTAGTCAAGGAAGAGCAGCATGTCACCCAGGCAGATCAGCATGTCCGCGCCGTCTGAGGCGGCGGCCAGCGCGTCGGCGGCACCGTGCACGTCGCTTACCACGTGGACTCGCATGAGATCAACATAAACTGATCCGCGCTCTTGGTTAGGCTTGGTGTCGCCGTCGTCCATTGGCGGGTGGCGAAGAGGAGAAGTCGTGCGCGAGTACAGCATTCCGGCGCTGGCGGAGATCCCGGCGGCGGAGAACCTGGCCGACATGGTCACCCGCCGCGCGGCGGAGCAGCCGCGAGCCGTCGCGCTGCGCCGCAAGGCCGCGGGCGGCGCCTGGGAGGACATCACCACTGCCCAGTTCAAGGACGAAGTGTTCGGGCTGGCCAAGGGGCTGGTCGCGGCCGGCATCGCCCCGGGCGACCGGGTGGCGGTCATGTCGCGCACCAGATATGAGTGGACGCTGGCCGACTACGCGCTCTGGACGGCCGGCGCGGTCGTGGTGCCCATCTACGAGACCTCTTCGGCCGAGCAGGCCGAGTGGATCCTGGCGGACTCCGGCGCCCGCGCCGTCATCGTGGAGACCGACGCGTTCGAGCAGATGATCGCCGGGGCGGCCGGCCGGCTGCCGGCGCTCGAGCACATCTGGCGGATCAGCCCGGACCTGGGCAAGCTGGCCGCGGGCGGCACCGGCGTCAGCGACGAGACCATCGCCGAGCGGGCCACGGCGGCAAAGGCCGCGGATCTCGCCACCGTCATCTACACGTCGGGTACCACCGGCCGCCCGAAGGGCTGCCAGCTCACCCACGAGAACCTGCTCGCCGTCGTGCGCAACGCGTTCATGGGGCCGCTCGCCGCCATCCACACCACGCCGGACCCGAGCACGCTGCTGTTCCTCCCGCTCGCGCACGTCTTCGCGCGGATCATCGAGGTCGGCTGCCTGGAGGCCGGCGTCGTGCTCGGGCACTGCCAGGACATGGCCGGCCTCCTGCCCGACCTGGCTTCTTTCAAGCCCTCTTTCGTGCTCGCCGTGCCGCGGGTCTTCGAGAAGGTCTACAACGGCGCCGAGCAGCGGGCGATCGGCGAGGGCAAGGCCAAGGGCAGGATCTTCGCGCGCGCCGCGCAGGTCGCCGTCGCCTTCAGCCGGGCGCTGGACTCCCCCCGCGGCCCCGCCCTGGGGCTGCGGGCCGAGCACGCCCTGTACGACAGGCTCGTCTACGCCAAGATGCGCGCCGCGCTCGGCGGCCGGGCACAGTTCGCGGTCTCCGGCGGCGCGGCGCTGGCCGAGCGGCTCGGGCACTTCTTCCGCGGCGCCGGCGTCACCGTACTCGAGGGCTACGGGCTCACCGAGACGAGCGCGCCAGTCAGCGTGAACCGGCCGGACCGGCAGAAGATCGGCACCGTCGGGCTGCCGCTTCCAGGGGTCGCTGTCCGCATCGACGACGACGGCGAGATACTGGTCCGCGGCAAGACGGTCTTCCCCGGCTACTGGCACAACGACGAGGCGACCTCGGAGGCGTTCACCGCGGACGGCTGGTACCGCAGCGGCGACATCGGCGAACTCGACGACGAGGGGTTCCTCACGATCACCGGCCGGAAGAAGGAGATGATCGTCACCGCCGGCGGCAAGAACGTCTCTCCGGCGCTGCTGGAGGACCGGCTCCGCAGCCACCTGATCATCGGCCAGTGCATGGTCGTCGGCGACGGCCGCCCGTTCATCGGCGCGCTGATCACGATCGACCCCGAGGCGTTCGGGCCGTGGAAGGAACGGCACGGCAAGCCGGCCGGCGCGACCGTCGCCGACCTGAAGAACGACCCGGACCTGCTCGCGTCCGTGCAGCACGCGGTCGACGACGCCAACAAGGCGGTCTCCCGCGCGGAGTCGATCCGCAAGTTCCGCGTCCTGGACGCCGACTTCACCCAGGAGCAGGGGCACCTGTCCGCCAAGCTGGGCATCCGCCGTGCCGTGCTCGCCAAGGAGTTCGCCAGCGAGATCGAGGCCCTCTATTCCTAGGCGTCGGTTATCCCTCGGCTATCCCTCGGCGTCGATGAGGGCGCGCAGGCGGGCCGCGGCGAGGTCCCAGGTCCACTCGCGTTCCACCCAGGCCCGGCCCTTCTCCCCCATCGCGCGGGCGACGGCCGGGTCGGCCAGCAGCGCGACGAGCCGTCTGGCCAGCGCGTCCGTGTCCCGGCCGGGAACGACGTAGCCGGTCTCCCCTTCCATGATCGCGTCCGGCGCGCCGCCGGAGTCACCGCCGACCACCGGCAGCCCGGTGGCCGACGCTTCCAGGTAGACGATGCCGAGGCCTTCGACGTCGAGTCCGCCGCGCCTGGTCCGGCACGGCATGGCGAAGACGTCGCCGGCCGCGTAGTGCGCGGGAAGTTCGGCCGCCGGGACCGGGCCGGTGAAGCGGACGGAGGGAGTCAGCCGCATACGTTCGGCATAGGCATGGAGAGCGGCGGCGTAGGGACCGCCGCCGACGATCAGGAGAGCGGCGCCGGGGACCTCCTCTTGCACGCGCGGCCAGGCCCGCAGCAGCGTGTCCTGGCCCTTGCGCCGGACCAGGCGGGACACGCAGACCACCACGGGGCGGTCGGCCAGGCCGTAGCGCTGCCTGATCGCGGCCCCCGCGCCGGGATCGGGCCTGAAGCGCGCCGTGTCCACTCCCGGTGTCAGGCGGACCATGCGGGACGCCGCGTCCGGCGAGAGCGCGCGGGACAGCCGGGCGCGGAAGTACTCCCCCAGGTAGGTGACCACATCGGTCTCGTCGCCGATGCGGCGCAGCAGGGTCCGCGCGCCGGGCAGCGCCGCCCAGCCCGCCTCGTGCCCGTGGGTGATCGCGACGGCCCTGGCCACGCCCGCGCGGCGGAGGGCGGGTGCGATCAGGGCGAGCGGGGCAGCGGCGCCGAAGACCACCGCCTCGGCACCGCGACCTTTCGCGATGGCGACGGCGCGGCGGGTGACCGCGGGCACCGGGAGCATGAGCGACGTCGGGTGCCTTATCACTTCGAACGGCTGGCGCCTGTCGAACTCGTCCGCGCCGTCCCACCGCGGCGCGTACACGGTGAGGCTGCCCGCGGGCAGCCGCAGGGCGAGCGAGTGCACGAACGACTGGATGCCGCCCTGCCGGGGCGGGAAGTCGTTGGTGACGATCAGCGTTCGGCGCATAGCGCCCCCCAGTGTAGGGGGCGCTATGCGGGGCGCGCGGAGCGCTGGCGGCCGGGGCTGCGCTTTACGGCTTACGGGCGTACCGCGCCGTCGACGTTCTGCGCGTACCACGCGGTGTCCATGGGGATCTTCTCCACCGTGTACCCCGTTTGCGGCGCGTCGATGATGTAACCGTTACCGACGTACATGGCGACGTGGCCGACGCCGTTGTAGTAGATCAGGTCACCCGGCTGGAGGTCCGACATGGAGATGTGCGGCAGCGCGGCCCACTGCTCGTACGTGTCACGCGGGATCGCCACGCCGGCGGCCGCCCAGGCGGCCTGGACCAGGCCGGAGCAGTCGAACCCGGGGTGGCACGGGCCGGTGCCGCCGTAGAGGTAGGGGCAGCCGAGCTGGTCGTAGGCGAACTGGACGGCCTTGTCCGCCTGCGTCGTGGTGGGGCCGGTGTACTTCGCCGTCGTGGTGCCGCCGATGCCGCCGAGCGTGTTGGCCTGCACTTGCTGCTGCTGCTGCGCGGTCAGCGTGTCCAGCATCGCCTTCTTGCTGGCCAGGAGCCTGGCGATGGAGTTCTTCGCCGCCGCACGCTGATCCAGCAGCTGCTGGATGCCGAGCTCGGTGCGCTGCTGCTCCTGCTGAACGGAACTGAGCTGCTGGGCGTCGGCGAGGAACGCCTGGGTCTGCATGTTCCTGGCGCCGGTCAGCTCCATGATCATGGAGGCCTCGGTGAGGACCGTGGACGGGTCGCTCGCGGTGAGCAGGCCGGCCAGCGACGTCTGCCCGGAATCCTCGTACGCGGCGTCGGCGATCTGCACGACCTTCGCCCGGGCGTCGTCGTACTTGCCCTGCGCGGCGGCCATTTCCCTGTCGACCTGGCGGAGCTTGGCCTTGGCGGCGGCCAGCTGCTCGGCGACCGCGTCGTACTGCTCGACGGCCTTGTTGAACTTGGCGGTGAGCGCGTTCACCTCGGACTGCACATCGGCGACAGTGGGCTGCGGCTGGGCCCCGGCGACCTGCGCGATCCCGGTGACGACACCGCTGGCCATGAGAACGGCGACGCCTACGGCGAGGCTTCGCCTAGCCTTGGGCATCTGAGCCGCAAGTCGCGTACGCAACGTGACTGCCACGCTCCCTTACCGTGCTTCAGGCTTCAGAATGCTTGCGCTGTGCGGAACTTCAGCACTTCAGCCCGGACGATAGCGGATCTGACGGCAGCGCGTACGGTGAACGTCAGGACGGGGCGATTAAAACCCTGGCTCAGGAGGCTTTCGCTACCCGCGGCGCGTAGCGGAGGGGCGGGATCAGCCCCGCATTGGCGAGCGCGGCCAGCGCCCGCAGCTCGGCGGGGCCGAGATCCGTCCCGTCTTCCACGATGACCGTCGCGGCGCAGTTGCCGCAGGCGAGGCCGCGCGCCTCGCACCGGTCACAGTCGATCACCATATCGATCTCCAGACCTTACCGGTGGCAGCGTACTGCCATCTGTTTGATAAGGACACCGTAAGGCAAGCCTCTGACATTCCGGCCGCCCGTGGCAGCCGGCCGCGGAAACGGCGGAAATGTCGGTGCCGGGGCCTACCGTGATGGCGTGACGAACACGCGCGCCAGCCTCACCCCGCCCGGCACCGCTGAGGTTCGGCTTCACGACGCGGACTTCACGGTCGTGGACGTGGAGACCACCGGCTGGTCCCCGGACGACGCCGGGATCACCGAGGTGGGCGCCGTGCGGGTGCGCCGGGGCGAGGTGGTCGCGGAGTTCGCCTCGCTGGTCAATCCCGGGACCCCGGTTCCCCCGCCGATCACCGAGCTCACCGGGATCAGCGACCCGATGCTGGTCCTCGCGCCGCCGGCCGCGGCCGTGCTGCCCGGGTTGCTGGCGTTCGCGGAGGGCAGCGTGCTCGCCGCCCATAACGCCCCGTTCGACCTCGGTTTCCTCACCGCGGCGTGCACCGCCGCCGGGCTGCGCTGGCCAGGCTTTGAGGTGCTCGACACACTGCGCCTCGCCCGGCACCTGATGGCCACCCCCGAGGAGGTGCCGGACTGCAAGCTGCGCACGCTGGCCGCCTACTTCGGCACTCCGGTGCAGCCATCGCACCGGGCGCTCGCCGACGCCCGGGCCACCGCCGCCGTGCTGGGGCGGCTGCTGGGGCGGCTGGCCGACCGCGAGGTGCATACCCTGGGAGAGCTCACCTCATGGCTCGCGGAGCGTGAGGCGGAGGCGGCGGCCGCCCAGGCGCAGGCGGCGCGAGCGGCGCGGAACTGGCAGGCCGGCTGAGGCGCGCGGCGCAGGCGATGGCCGGCCGGTGCGCGCGCTGGCGGCGCGGCCTGGGGATAGGGTAAACCGCGTTACCTTACGGTCAGCCGCACTTGAGATCACCGGGAGGCAGCCAGTGGTCACCGCCATCGTCTTGATCAAGGCCGACATTCAGCGCATCCCGGAGGTCGCCGAAGTCATCGCGCAGATCCCGGCGGTGAGCGAGGTCTACTCCGTCACCGGCGACTTCGACCTGGTGGCGATCGTCCGGGTACGCGAGCACGACGAACTGGCCGACGTGATCCCGGGCGAACTCAACAAGGTCTCCGGCGTCACTGCGACCGAGACGCACATCGCGTTCCGCACCTACTCCCGCCACGACCTCGAGGCCGCCTTCTCCATCGGCCTGGCCGACGCCTGACGCGCCCGCCACGCCGTCGGCCCGCCGGGGTGAGGCTGCGCGGGGTGAGGCTTTCGACCTCATTCCTGTCCGAGGTCCGCGTCCGGGACCGGGGCGGTGGGCCACAACCCCCGAAAGAGTGGGGCGGTGGGCCACAGCCCCCGAACGACCCGGGGCGCGGGCTGCCCCGCGGGGCCGGTCAGCGGGGGCGGGCGGAGGCGGGCCAGGCGGCGGAGGCGGGCCAGGCGGCTAGGCGGCGGAGGCGGCCAGCCGCTGGCTGGCTTCGGCCCAGCGGGCGAGCAGGGCCGCCGCGGCGCCGGAGTCGATGGCCTCGGCGGCGCGGGCGAGGCCGAGGGTGAGCGCCTTGGCCAGAGCGTCCGCGGCGGCCGGGGCGTCCGCGGCGGCCGGGGCATCCGCGGCGAAGGAAAGGCCCTCGGCGGCGGCCAGGGCGGCGGCGGCGTTGAGGGTTACGATGTCGCGGACCGGGCCTCGCTCGCCGGACAGGACCGCGCGCACCACGGCGGCGTTATGCGCCACGTCGCCGCCGCGCAGGTCGGCGAGCGAGGCGCGGGGCAGGCCGAGCGACGCGGGGTCGAAGGCCGCCGGTACGAC
Source organism: Trebonia sp. (assembly GCA_035294225.1). Lineage (GTDB taxonomy): Bacteria > Actinomycetota > Actinomycetes > Streptosporangiales > Streptosporangiaceae > Trebonia. The sequence continues at coordinate 7,101 of DATGLH010000105.1, read as the reverse complement.
GGCGCCGTCGGCGACGATCCACACCGACGACGGGCCGGTGGTGGTGAGCTCGTCCAGGCCCTCGCCGTGGAACACGATCGCCGAGTCGCCGCGGCCGGCGAGCACCCCGGCGAGCACCGGGCCCATCCGCGGGTCGGCGACGCCGACGGCGAGCGAGGTGGGCCGCGCCGGGTTGGTCAGCGGTCCCAGGTAGTTGAACGCCGTGGGCACGCCGAGGTCACGCCGCACCGGACCCGCGTGCCGCAGCGCCGGGTGGTACAGGGGCGCGAAGAGAAAGGCCACGCCGAGCTCGGCGAACAGGGTCTCGGTCGCGGCAGGCGGCAGGTCGATCACCACGCCGAGCGCCTCAAGCACGTCCGCCGCGCCGCAGGCCGACGACGCGGCCCGGTTCCCGTGCTTGACCATCCGGGCGCCGGCCGCCGCAGCGACGATCGTCGCCATCGTGGACACGTTCACCGTGTGCGCCCCGTCGCCGCCGGTCCCGACCAGGTCGGTGACCGGGCCGGCGATCTTGACCGGCGTCGCGTGCGCCAGCATGGCGGCGGCCAGCCCGGACATCTCCTCGGCCGTCTCCCCCTTGGCCCGCAGCGCCACGCCGAAGCCGGCGATCTGCGCCGGGGAGGCCGCCCCGTCCATGATCTCGTTCATCGCCCACTCGGTCGCATCGGCATGCAGCGATTCGCCCTGGATGAGCGCGCGGATCAGCGCGGGCCAGGTCAGCGTGTCCATCGCGGCACCTACGCGGCGGCCCTGGACCGCATGAGCGCGGCCAGCTCCCTGGCCAGCGCCACGGCGTCGATCGGATGGCTGACGACCGCGTCCGCGCGCGACCAGGTGGCCAGCCAGCGGTCATCGGCGCGGCCGATAACCAGCAGCACGGGAGGACAGTTGTAGATCTCGTCCTTGGCCTGACGGCTGACGCCCATGCCCCCGGCCGGCTGCGCCTCGCCGTCGAGCACCATGACGTCCACGTCGCCGGCGTCGAGCAGCCGGAACAGGGCGGGCGCGGTCGCGACCTCGACGATCTCGGCTTCCGGCACGTCAGGGGCCGGACGGCGGCCGATCGCGAGCTTCATCTCCGCGCGCGTGTCGGCGTCATGACTGTACACAACGACCTTCATGGCTCTGCATCCTACTGGCCGCCGGCCGCCGGGGAGGGAACGGTCCGAAGGCCGCGCGCAGCAGGCCGGCCAGGAGTGCCGGGAAGTATACGGGGGCGGGAGCCCCCATGCCAGGAGGGTCCCCGGGGAAACGGGAGGCCCCATGCCAGGAGGGTCCCCGGGGAAACGCGAGGCCCCATGCCAGGAGGCAGCCTCCCAGGAAAATAGCCCCAAGTCGGGGGGTCGGGTGCACATCCCCTACGTGGTGTCGTAATAATGGCGTTCGTGGCGACGACATCCGTGACCGAGACGGCACCGGTACCGCGCACCCCTGCCAGCAGACCGAACCTCGTCAGCGTGGGCACCATCATCTGGCTGTCCAGCGAGCTGATGTTCTTTGCTGCGCTGTTCGCGATGTACTTCACGATCCGTTCGGTAGATAAGGGGCAGGGCCTGCCGTGGCCCGGCGCTCACCTCGACCTGCCGCTCGCGAGCGCGAACACGATCGTGCTCGTGGCCTCCAGTGTCACCTGCCAGATGGGGGTGTTCGCGGTCGAGCGGGGCCAGATCAGGCGTACCAGGTCGATCTTCAACTTCATGCAATGGGGACTGCGCGAGTGGTACGTGCTGTCCTTCATCATGGGCCTTTACTTCATCCTCGGGCAGGCCTACGAGTACCACGACCTGGTCACCGCGCAGGGCGTGACCCTCTCGTCGAGCAATTACGGCTCGGTGTTCTACCTGACCACCGGGTTCCACTTCCTGCACGTGACCGGCGGTCTGTTCGCGTTCCTCTTCCTGCTCGGACGCACCTACGCCGCCCGGCGTTTCACCAGGGAACAGCAGATCAGCGCGATCGTCGTGTCCTACTACTGGCACTTCGTCGACGTCGTGTGGATCGGCCTGTTCACCACCATCTACCTCATCCATTAACCCAGGGGACACCGAGTGAGCTCGATCATCGCCAGGCGCAGGCACCCGGCCGCTGGTTACGCGGCGGTCGCCGGCGGCCTCGTCGTGGCCGGCGTGCTCTACGGCACGCTGTCCGGCGGCGGCGCGTCGGCCGCGGCGCCCGCCCAGACCGCCACGCAGATCCAGCAGGGCAAGGCGCTGTTCGTCGCCAGCTGCTCGTCATGCCACGGGCTCGACGCCCAGGGCACCTCGCAGGCGCCGTCGCTCATCGGCGCCGGCGCGGCGGCCGTCTACTTCCAGATGTCGACCGGCCGGATGCCCGCCAAGGAAATCGGCGCCGAGATGCCGCGTAAGCCGTCGGACTTCACGCAGCAGCAGATCTACGACATCGCCGCCTACGTCGCCTCGCTCGGCGGCGGCCCGGCCATCCCGACCCCGGCGCAGGTGAACCCCGCGGGCGCGGACACCGCGCTCGGCGAGCAGCTGTTCAGCACCAACTGCGCCCAGTGCCACGGGTTCGCCGGCGCCGGCGGCGCGCTGACCTACGGGAAGTACGCGCCGCCGCTGACCGCCTCGACGCCCACCCAGATCTACACGGCGATGCTGACCGGCCCCGAGGCCATGCCGGTCTTCGGCGACGGGACGATCACCCCCGCCGAGAAGCGCGACATCATCGCCTACATCATCAGCACGCGGAATGAGCCCAACCCGGGCGGCCTGTCACTCGGCCGCACCGGCACCACCACCGAGGGGCTTGTCGCCTGGCTCGGCGGCCTTGGTTTCCTCGTGCTCATCGCCATGTGGCTTACGGCCAAGCGGCGGGACAAGCGGATTGAGACGGAGCAGGAATGAGCGAGAACGAGACTGAGGAGCCGAGCGGCCCGCGCCGGGTGATCGGAACCCCGTCCTCGGCACCTGCCGCACTTGACCGGGTGGCCGGCGCGCCCGCGGGCAGCGAACCGCCCGACGCGGTGGCGCTGCTGCCCGTCAACCCGGAGAACATGGTCCGCGCGAAGCGGTACGAGAGGGTCATCGCCGCTCTCTTCGTGCTCGCCGCCCTCGCCGGCTGCGGGTTCATCGCGGCCTACGTCGGGCTGGAGGTTGGCGGCGGCAGGCTGCCGCATGGCGCGAACGTGGTCGACGCGACATTCCGGTCCAACCTCGCGCTGGGCCTGTCGCTGGCGATCGCGCTGCTGGCGCTCGGGACCGGCAGCATCTTGTGGGTCCGGCACCTGACGCCGAACATCGAGACCGTCGAGCACCGGCACGACATGCGCTCCCCGAAGGAGGACCGGGCCAAGTTCGAGCAGTTCTTCGCCAAGGGCGCGGCGGTCAGCCAGGTCACCAGGCGGCCGCTGCTGCGGCGCACGATGCTTCTCGCCACCGCGCCGCTGGCGCTGGCGCCGCTCGTGCTGCTGCGCGACCTCGGGCCGCTGCCCGGCACGTCGCTCCGGCACACCGTGTGGCGCAAGGGCCTGCGGATGGTCACCTATGGCGGGAACCGGCCGCTGCGGCCCGCCGACATCAGCACGCCCGGCGAGATGATCACCGTGATCCCCGAGGGCTACCAGGACAACCTGGACGCGCTCGCCAAGGCCGGGGTGATCCTGATCAAGTTCGCGCCCGGCGAGCTGGACATCCCGACCGTCTACAACGGCAGCACGCAGCTTTACGGCATGAACTGGACGGTCGACAACATCGTGGCCTACTCCAAGATCTGCACGCACGTCGGCTGCCCGGTCGCGCTGTACGAGCAGACCACGCATCACATCCTGTGCCCGTGCCACCAGTCGACCTTCGACGCGGCGCACGGGGCCAACGTGATCTTCGGCCCGGCCGCGCGCCCGCTGCCGCAGCTGCCGATGACGGTTGACTCCGACGGGTACCTGGTGGCGGCCAGTGACTTCACGCAGCCTGTAGGCCCGAGCTTCTGGGAGCGCGGATGAGCCAGGACGTAATACCTCGCCGAAGCGACGACACGGTGCGAATCCCCTCCCGGCTGCGCGGCGCCGGGGGCTGGCTGGACGACAGGTTCCACGGCGCGCGCGGCGTCCGGGTCCTGATGCGCAAGGTCTTCCCCGACCACTGGTCGTTCATGCTGGGCGAGATCGCGCTGTGGTCCTTCGTGATCTTGCTGCTCACCGGGACCTGGCTGGCGCTGTTCTTCGTGCCGTCGATGGGCGACGTGGTCTACCACGGCTCGTACGCCAAGCTCGACGGCATCACGATGTCGCAGGCGTATGAGTCCACGCTGCGGATCTCCTTCGACATCCGCGGCGGCCTGCTGATCAGGCAGATCCACCACTGGGCGGCCGACCTGTTCATGGTCGCGATCACCGCGCACATGCTGCGGGTGTTCTTCACCGGCGCCTACCGCAAGCCGCGCGAGGTCAACTGGCTGATCGGCATCGTGCTGTTCACCCTGGGCATGCTGGAGGGCCTGTTCGGGTACTCGCTGCCGGACGACCAGCTGTCCGGCGCCGGGCTGCGGATCTTCGAGGGCGTGCTGCAAGGCATCCCGATCGTGGGCACGTACCTGGCGTTCTTCCTGTTCGGCGGGCCGTACCCGGGCACCTCGATCGTGCCGCGGATGTACATCATCCACGTGCTGCTGATCCCGGGGCTGATCCTGGCGCTGGTGACCGCGCACCTGTTCATCATGTTCCACCAGAAGCACACCCAGATGCCGGGCAAGGGGAACACCGAAAAGAACGTGACCGGCCAGCCGTTCTGGCCGTACTTCCTGCTCAAGGGGCAGGCGTGGTTCTTCTTCATCTTCGGCGCCCTGGTCGTGCTCGCCACGTTCGCGCAGATCAACCCGATCTGGCTGTACGGCCCGTACACGCCGCTGGCGATCTCCTCGGCGTCCCAGCCGGACTGGTACATGGGCCTGCTCGAAGGCGCGCTGCGCATCATGCCCGCCTGGGAGATCAACTTCCTCGGGCACACGCTGTCGCTGTCGGTGCTCATCCCGTTCGCGGTGCCGCTGGGGATCATCTTCACCGGCGCGGCCCTGTGGCCGTTCTTCGAGCAGTGGGCCACCGGCGACAAGTCGGAGCACCACATCAACGACCGGCCGCGCAACGCGCCGGTGCGCACCGGGACGGGCGTGGCGGCGATCTGCTTCTACGGCATCCTGTGGGCCGAGGGCGCGAACGACGTCATCGCCTACAACTTCCAGATCCCGCTGTACACGATCACCTGGATCGCCCGGATCGCGATCATCGTGGTGCCCATCGGGGCATACTTCGTGACGAAACGGATATGCCTGGGCCTACAGCGCAGGGATGCGGAACTGCTCACTCACGGCGTGGAGATCGGGATCATCCGGCAGCTGCCATCGGGCGAGTTCATCGAGGAGTCCCGGCCGCTGACGGACGAGGAGCGCGGTGTGGTCGACTCGAAGAAGGTGCCCGCCGCCCTGCCGGCCCCGAACCAGCCGGACGAGAACGGGGTGCCCGCGCCGGGCTCGCGCGGCGTCAAGGGCTGGGCTCGCGGGGTCGCCAACCGCGCGTTCACCGAGACCGTGGTTCCCGAGGCGCACGGCAACGGGCACGGCAACGGGCACGCCGTCGAGGGGGGCGAGCACGCGGCTGTCGGCGGCGGTGCCGGCGCCGCCCGGGTGGAGTCCGGGCCCCGCGAGGAACACTGAGCGGGACCGCTCCCCCGCGCCCGGCGGGGTTCTGAGCGCCCCGGTGCCTGGACCAGGCACCGGGGCGCTTGGCTTGCGCGGGATGCCCTGGCGGCTACAGCGGCTACAGCAGGGCCGGCCGCGAGCAGGGCGGTCGCGAGCAGGCCGGCTACAGCAGGGCCGGCCGCGAGCGGGCCGGCCGCGGCCGCACGGGTGGCAGGCGGCCCGGATACGCCTGCGGGATGATGGCCGCCGGGATGAGGCGGCGCGGGCGGCCTACGGCTACGGTATTGTCCGTGGTCTCTGCACGCGACATGTCGTACCCGCGCTACGAGCCCCGTCCGCTGCCGTCGTACCGGCCCGGGCCACCGGACCTGGGATCCGCGGGGCGGCCGGGGCGGCCGCCCCGGCCGCCGCTGACCAAGCGCATGCGGCCCGGGCACTGGATCGCGATCGACTTCATGGTCGGTGCGATCACCGGGCTGGCGGTCCTGTTCGCCGCCGCGGCCGACGCCCTCGTGAGCCTGGCGGCGCTGCCGTCCCGCTTTCTGCTGGCCGTCGTGGCCTTCTTCTCGGTCGGGCTGCGCCGCCGCCAGCCCGTGCCGGCGTTCTGCGCGCTGATCACGATGGCCGTGGTCTCAAGCGCGGCCGGCCCTGTCGCGCCGCCGCTGGCGTTCCTGGCGGCGGCCTACGTGCTGTATACCGTGACCGTCGCCGGCAGCAAGCAGACCGGCATTGCCGCGCTCACGTTCGCCCTCGCCGTGATCCTGGCGATGGTGGTGCTCGCCCGCGCCCATCAGATCCCGGAAGACCGCGGCGGCGGCGTCTACGTGGTCGTGGTGTTCGCGCTGATCATCGCCTGGATGACCGGCTACTCGGTACGCCAGCGCCGCCTGTACGCGCAGATGCTACAGCACGAGGCGGCGAGCAGCGCGGTCGCCGAGGAGCGGCTGCGGATCGCCAGGGAGCTGCACGACGTCGTGGCGCACAGCATGAGCGTGATCGCGGTGCAGGCGGGCTACGGACAGTACGTGATCGACGCGAGCCCGGCCAGCGCGCGGGAGGCCCTCGGCGCGATCCAGGCCACGAGCAGGGACGCGCTGGAGGAGATGCGCCGGATGCTCGGGGTGCTCAGGCAGCAGGACGCGCCGCCCGCGCCGGAACGGCCCCAGGCCGCGCCGCTGGCGCCCGCTCCGGGGCTTGACGATCTCGGCCGGCTCGTCCAGCGCACCCGCGGCGCGGGCGTAGAGGTCAGCCTCGAGCGGTCCGGGCGGGTCCGCGCGGTGCCCGCGGGCGTCGACCTGTCGGCGTACCGGATCGTCCAGGAGGCACTCACCAACGTGGTCAAGCACGCTGGCGGCGGGGCCCGCGCCGTGGTCAGCCTCGGCTACGGGGAGAGGGCGCTGGAGGTCCGGGTGACGGACGACGGCGGCCTGCCGCTGGTCCTCGCGCCCGATG